>JBFWKS010000174.1:0-8786 GCA_050252545.1 Solirubrobacteraceae bacterium | reverse complement strand
GTACTCCATGTACCGGCCGCCGGTTCCGTCGAAGGGGTGCAGCAGCGCGTCGCCGGAGCCGTCGAAGTCCAAGGGGGCGACGCCGACGCGCTCGCACAGCTCGCGGTTGAACGCGGGGCTGGCCTTCAGCCACCGTCCCCCGAGATGGAGCACGGCGTAGCCGTGGTACAGGAACACGTCGGTGCCCATCGCCGCGGCCAGCCGCTCGGACTGCAGGTGGTTGCGGACGTCGGAGAATCCCAGGCGCGCCCGAATCCCCCGGTGCCGCGCCGCGGCGACGAGGAGCACGGCCTTCGGCACGCAGTACCCCGTCCCGGTGGCCAGGACCGCGCTGGCCCGGTAGGCCGCGGCGTCGGTGGGCAGGTAGTGCGGGTCGTACCGGATCTCGTCACGCACCGCCCGGAACAGCCGTTCGGCGACCTCCTCCGGCGTGGTCGCCGCCCCGACCACGCGATCCGCGAACGCCCCCACCTCGGGGGCGTCGTGGTCGACGAACTCGGTCGACTCCAGATCGGTCGTGGTGCTCGGATGCGTCATCGGCGGGGGTCCTGGCGCTCGTAGGTGCTCGGTGGCACGTGGGCGTGCGGGGAACATCCGATCCTCGGAAGAGCGCGATGCTCTCGTCCGAGGACACAACCCACTTCGTGGGGAGATGGTCCTCCGCGGGTCGGGAGCTTGCCGACGACGTGGTCGGCCACGAGCGGCGCGATCGCGTCGTTGGCGTACTTCTTGTTCGTGCCGATGATCCCTGAGGGGCTGCGCTCGACCGTCGGGTGGTCCGGGGCCACGCCGAAGCGCACCCGGCCGTAGGGCGTGGGGAGGCGGTCGAACAGGTCGACGCGGACCTCGCCCTCGATCGCCTCGCCGGAGAGCAGCCGCGCGGTGGGGTAGCAGCCCGCCGGGCCGGCACCGGCCACGGCGATCTTCAGCGTGCGCGGGGCGGCGCCTCTGTCAGCAGTCATCGAGCTCCGCATGAGTCGGGTGTCGCGGGCGTTCGGTGACAATCAGTCGGCGAGGGGCGCGAACTCGCCCTTCTGGGCGCCGCAGACGGGGCACGACCAGTCGTCGGGGATGTCCTCGAACGGTGTGCCGGGCGGGATCCGCCGTCTGGGTCGCCCTGTTCCGGGTCGTAGATGAAACCGCACGGCTCACAGATCCACTGCTGCACGCCCCGAAGATACCGCAACCCCGACGATGTGTTGACGGCGCGTCAAGAGCCGTGTCGCGACGAGTGTCCCCGGTCGAGCCGAGGCCTCGTCGGTCGTGGCTCCCGCCAGCCACGACGCTGCGCGGCTCAGCCCACGTCACCGCGGCGCAATCGGTGACGCCGGGGTCACGGCAGTAGTAGGGCGTCGTCACCCGATCGGCGTCGCGCACCGATGCGCAGCACGGTCTCGCGTTGCCGGGACGCAGAGAGCGTCCAGCGTCCGGGCGAGAGATCCGCCTGGAGGGTCGCGGCTGTTCCCGGGACGACGTTCACGCGCGTCCGCGCGACCGTGGCGCCAGAGGCTCGTCGCAGCGCCAGAGGCGTGCTCGAGGACGTCTGGTTCGTGACGACGATCCGGACGGGACCGGCTCCGACGCGGCCGGGGGAGACGCTCACGCCGCGGTCGGTGATCGCGACGCTCATCTGCAACGTCTCGGGCGGGCGGCTGCCGTTCGGCTTTCCGGACACGCGCCCGCAACCCGCGACACTCAGCGACGCGGCGACGACGACCAGTGCCGTGCTGGTTCGTCCTGGGTTCGAAAAGGGCCTCATGGGCCGACCTCCACGTCGAGGGTGCCGCTGGTCGCGGCCTTCTGCGCCGCGACTGGGCGGGCGTCGTCGAGGCCGGCGCTGATGCTCCAGCGGAGCGTGTGACGTCCGCGACGAACGGGGCTGAGCTTCCAGACGAAGGTCCGGCGCTCGCCGGGCTCCAGGGGCCCGATCGACCACGTGTCTCGATAGGCGGTGCTCGCCCCGCGAGGTGGGGCGTCGACGATCCAGCCCGGACGTCGCGTATCCGCGACGCGACCGGCCCCGTTATCTCCGACCTCGATGGCCTGCGAGAAGCCCGTCACCGTGACGTTGGCAGTCGGCAGCGACCGTTCGCTCTCGCGGTTGACGATCGTCAACCGGAGGGGGTATGTCGAGCCGGGGTGCTGCATCGTTTCGAACCTCGCAGTCGCGGCCACGTTGAGCGCCGCACCTCCAGGGGCATCGGCGCCCACTCCTCCGGAGCCGCAACCGGCGAACGCCCGAGCGCCGCCGCCGACGCGGTCAGGCCGACGAGGCCGCTGACGGACGGCCTCACGGGCGTCGATCGCCGTCGGCGCCGGTGAGGATGGCCTTAGCCACTGGTCGGATCGCGCGGATCGCGGAGGTCGGGGGTGGCACGGTGGGTCCGTTTCGTCGCGTGAGCTGGTGGTCGAGCGCTCGGCGTTGAGGGTCGACCCGATGGCTGCACTCCCCGCGCACCGGGGTCGTGGAAGGGGACAGGAAAGAACTCGTCCCTCGGGACAGGGACAAGCTCGCGGCGATGGCTGGTGCGGCGGGACGTGTTCAGCCCGCGAGGCGGACGGGGAGGGTTTTCAGCTGGCTGGAGAACTGGGAGACGACGTAGGTCGGCTGACCGCTGATCGTCATCTTCGGGAACCGCTTGACGGTCTCCTCGACGAGGATCTTCAGCTCCAGACGGGCGAGCGCGGTGCCGAGGCAGAAGTGGCGGCCGCCGGCCCCGAACGCCTGGTGCTCGGGGTTACGGTGCACGTCGAACTGGTGGGGGTTCTCGTAGCGCTCCGCGTCGCGGTTGGACGACGGGTACCAGAGCGCGACCTTGTCGCCGGCCTTGATCTGTGCGCCGTTGAGCTGGATGTCCCTGGTCGCCGTGCGCCGGAAGTGCGCGAACGCCGGGAACATGCGTAGCGCCTCCTCGACCGCGCTGGCGGAGAGGGAAGGATCGTCGACCAGCAGCTGCTTCTGTTCGGGGTTCTCCATGAGCGCCCGCATCGTCGACGTGTACGTCGCCTTGGTGGAGTCGTTGCCGGCCGCCATCATGAGGACGAACCCGGCGAAGATCTCCTCGTCGCTCAACGTGTCGCCGTCGATGTCCGCGAAGACGAGGACGCTCGTCATGTCGTTGGTCGGGTTCTCCCGCCGTGCGGCCACGAGCTTCATGCACTTCTCGTACATCCTCGGGATGTCCTCGGCCACCAGCGCCTCGAGGCCCTTCGGGTTCAGCGTCGTGTCCCCGAACCCAAGCAGCGCATTGATCGCCTCCGCCCACGGCTTGTCGTCCTCCGGGTCGAGCCCCATGAACTCGCCGATCACGCGCGAGACGACCGGCTGGGCGACGTCGGTGACCAGATCGGCGTGCTCGCGGCCCGCGAGCCGGTCCATGACCTCGGCGGTGATCTCGCGGATCGCCGGCTCGTGCGTGGCGATGGCCTTCGGGGTGAACGCCTTCTGGAAGAGGTTCTTGATGCGGTCGTGCTTCGGCGGATCCATGCCGATGAACATGCCTTGGACGAGCGGGACCGGGATGGACTCGTCGGTGATGATGATGTTCTGCGCCGACGAGAAACCCTGCCAGTCGCGACTGACGGTGCGGATGTCCTCGGCCCGGGTCACCGACCAGAACCCGGCGTCCTTGGGCGACTGGGCGATTCCCGGGCTCCAGTGCACGGGGCACTCGGAGCGCAAGCGTTCGAACACGTCGTGAGGGGGGCCCTGGAGCCACAGCTCGTCATCGGCGACCTGCAGCGTGGTGAGGTCCCGGAACGCTTCGGTCGACATGGCGTCAAACATACCGTCGCCGTTCGTGTCGGTCAACGTGCATGGCTGTGCCGGACAGCGTGCTTGACAGCGCGATCGACTTCGGGTCGAATCGGACGGCGGGGGCCTTCCCGCTGGCACTCGTCGAACGACAGCAGGACGCACCATGCGTATCGCGCCGATGGATCTCAACTGGTTGGTGCTCGAGCGCGCGGAGAGCCCGGCCCACGTGGCCTGCCTGGCCGAGTGCACGCCCCCGGACGGTGCCCCCGACACATTCGTGGCGGACCTGGTCGCGGGCTGGCGAGCGCACCGCACATTCGCCACGCCGTTCAATCGGCGCCCGCGGTTGCTGCCGGTGCCGGTCTGGGACGTCCTGCCCGACGACGAGGTCGACCTGGACTACCACTTCCGTCATTCGGCGCTCCCAGCGCCGGGAGGGGAGCGCGAGCTCGGCATCCTCGTGTCGCGCCTGCACTCCCACGCCCTGGACCGCAGGCGACCTCTGTGGGAGCTGCACATCATCGAGGGCCTCGGTGACGGGCGGTTCGCCATGTACCTGAAGGTGCACCACTCGCTGATGGACGGCGTAGCGGGCATCAGGATGCTCGGCCGTGCCCTCAGTGCCGACCGCGACGCTCGGGACCGCCCCCGATCTGGGCCTTGGGGTCCTCGATCGCCCGGCCGCAGACCCCTCCGGCGCCCACGGCGGCGGCGCGCGCGCCCGGGAGCGGGGTCGGACGCGTCTTCGCGACGCCGGTGCGATCGGTCCGGGGCCTCCACCGGACCGCTGTGGGGGGTCTGGGGATCGCGCGGCTCGCGGCCACGCAGGTCGTGGGCGGACTCCGCCCCCGGGATCGCGACGTGGCGATCCCGTTCGTCGCGCCGATGTCTCCGCTGAACGGATGCATCCACGGTCCGCGTCGGTTCGCGACCCAGCACTATTCGATGGAGCGGCTGAAGGCGCTGTCCAAGGACGCCGGCGTCACGATCAACGACGTCCTGCTCGGCGTCTGCTCCGGGGCGCTGCGGAGGTACCTGACGGAGATCGACGCGCTGCCGGACCGGACGCTGACAGCGACGCTGCCAGTGTCCGTGCGGCTGGAGGCCGACGAGTCGGGCGGGAACGCCATCACCTTCATCCACGCCCGCCTCGCCACAGACGTCGAGCAGCCGGCGCTGCGCCTCCAACGCATCGCCGCCAGCACCAGGCATGCCAAGAGCGTCCTGGGACGACTCCCGCGCGACGCGATGAACGCTTACACGATGCTGCTCATGGCGCCCTCCATGACGCAGCTCGCATTCGGGCTTGGCGGCCGGAGCACCCCCATGCACAACGTGGTCGTCTCCAACGTTCCCGGGCCGCGGCAGCCGCGGTACATCGAGGGCGCAAGAGTGGACCAGCTGTACCCGCTGTCGGTGCTCTTCAACGGGCAGGCCCTCAACGTGACGGTCATCACCTACGCAGGCACCATGTGCATCGGGTTCACCGGGTGCCGGGACAGCCTGCCGAGCATGCAGCGGATCGCTGTCTTCTCGGGCGACTCCTTGGAGGAGCTCGAGCGTGCCGCGTACGCAGGTGTTGCGAAGAGTTGACCGGTGGGCCGTCCCGGGGGCAAGCTGCCCCGGTGGGTACCATCACCGGATGGCGGTGTTGTCCAGGCGCGACGATCCAGACGCGCGTGGTCGCGGAGAGGGCGAGCTGATCGACGCTGCGATCTCCCTGATGGAGGAGGGCGAGTCGTACGCGAGCATGACCGTCGCGTCGATCACCTCTAGGGCAGGGCATACGCGGACCGCGTTCTACTTCTACTTCCGGGACAAGCGCGACCTGCTGATGGCGGCCACCGGCCGTCTTGTGGGGGGATTGTTCACCGACGCGGACCACTGGTGGAGCGGCGGGGGCGGCCGGCAGGTGCTCGCGACGGCGCTGCAGACTATCCTGCAGGACTACCGCAAGTCCCGGGCCCTGATCCGGGCCCTGGTCGAGGCGACCAGCTACGACCGCGTCGTCGCGGACTACTGGCACGGTGAGATCGAGCGCTTCATCCTGGCCACGGAGGCGCGGCTGCCCGAGACCTACGCGCTATCGACCCGGCGAGGGGTCGCTTCCGCACTGGTTTGGATGATTGAGCGCACTTACTACCTGCGGATCCTGGACGACGACACCGCCGGCGACGCCGTCGCCGTTGAGTCCTTGCTCGAGATCTGGACTCGGGCGCTCGAGCTCCGGCCCTGACCACCGGGCAGGGCGCGGCTGGACCCGGTCGGGCCCAGGGCATCCTCGTCGCCAACCGGGGCCCGTGCGGCGGTTTCCGTGCTCAGCGAGCGCGCGTCGCGAGGAGGTTCGAGGCGATGATCGACTTGCGGACCTCATTGGTGCCGGCGCCGATCTCGTAGAGCTTGCCGGCACGGTAGAGGCGGTTGACCTCGGTCTCCCACATGAAGCCCATGCCGCCGTGGACCTGAACCGCCTTGTCCAGGATGCGCATAAGGTTGTTGCCGGCCACGAGCGCGAGGGCGGCCGAGCGCGTGGCGATGTGCTGGTGGGCCACGCCGAAGGCGGTGTTGCCGACCTCGGTGGCGACGTCGAGCGTCATGCTGCGGAGGGACTCGACGTCGGCGTACATCTCGGCGATCATCGAGGCGACCATCTGGAACGAGCCGATCGCCGAGCCGAACTGCTCGCGGTCCTGCGCGTAGGCGATCGTGAGGTCGATGGCGCGCTCGGCGAGCCCGAGGCAGGAGAAGGCGAGGCAGACGCGCTCGCGGTCCAGGCCGTTCATCACGACCGCGACGCCGCTGCCCTCCTCGCCGACGCGGTTGGCGGCCGGCACCCGGCAGTCCTCGAACAGCAGCTCGCCGGTGGGACTCCCGCGCAGGCCCATCTTGATCAGCTTCTGGGCCACGGAGAAGCCGGGCGTGGTGGTCTCGACCACGAAGGCGGTGATGCCACGCGGGCCGGCGGCGAGGTCGGTCTTGGCGTACACGAGCACGACATCGGCGATTGGGCCGTTTGTGATGTAGATCTTCGTGCCGTTGAGGACGTACGCGTCACCGTCCCGAACCGCGGTCGTCCGCATGCCACCGAGGGCGTCGGAGCCGGCACCGGGTTCGGTCAGCCCAAGGGCGCCGACCAGGGAGCCATCGATCAAGCCCGGGGCGAAGCGCTGCAGCAGCGCGTCGTCGGCGTTGGCCAGGAGGTTGCCCAGGCAGAGGTTCTCGTGGGCGAGGTAGGAGAGCCCAACGGCGGGATTCCAGCGCGAGATGGCCTGGCCGACCATGCCCTCGCTGAGGAGGTCGAGGCCGGCGCCGCCATAGGCCTCCGGGGCCTGGACGCCGAGGTAACCCTGCGCGCCGAGGCTCGGGAAGACCTCGGAGGGCCACCACTCCTCGTCGTCCATGCGCTGTTGGAACGGGAAGAGGACGTTGCGGGCGTACTCGTCCGCCGCTGCGAGGATGTCCCGATGCTCGGAGTTCAGCAGTCCCCCGGCGAGCGGGGTGGTCGGAGTCGTGAAGGTCATCGGTTGATCATCCGGTTTCGTTGACGCTGTGTCAACGTGGTGCCCGGGCCGACGGGTCCCGCGTCTTGCGGGCCTCGGTCAACGGGTTGCCGGCGGCGTCGGCGGAGCCCGCGGCCGGCCACGGACCGGTGTGGTTGTCGCGAGCACCGTCGAGGGTGAGTACGGATCCTGAGAAGAAGTCGCCGGCGGGGGAGGCGAGATAGGCGACCAACCAGGCGAACTCCTCCGGCGTCCCCAGCCGGCCGAGAGGGACCAGGCCGGCGGCGGCGTCGACCATCGGCCTGGGGTACTTCGTCATGAAGATGTCGGTGGCGAACTGGCCGGCGGCGATCGCGTTGAGGCGGATCCCGAAGCGGGCCCACTCAATCGACAGCTCGCGCATCATGTTCTCGACTGCGGCGCGGGCGGCGGAGCTGTGCACCATGCCGGGCAGGCCGTGGTGGGGAGAGAGCGTCACGCTGATGACCTTGCCTCCGGCCGGCCGGCCGTCGGGCCCGTCGGGGATCATCGCCTTGGTCGCGACGGCGGGCGTCATCAGCCAGGTGCCGTCGAGGTTCAACCGCGTCACGGTGCGGAAGCCCTTGGGGCTGATGGTCTCGGCGGGGGCGAGGAACTGGCCGCCGGCGTTGTTGACGAGGGTGTCGATGCGTCCATGACGGGCCAGGACGTCGTCGACGAGGCCGTCGACCTGGTCTTCGTCCCGGATGTCACAGACGTGGGTGCTGCACGCCGCGCCCGCGAAGGCGGCGGTCTCCTCCAGGGCGTCGGCACGGCGCCCGCAGATCGCGACCCGCGCCCCGAGGGCCACGAGCTCGAGCACGGCCGCCCGTCCGAGGCCGGACCCGCCGCCGGACACGAGGACGACCTGGCCGTCCAGGAGACCGGGAGCGAAGATCGTCGAGGGGTTGACGGCTCGGGTGGTGTTCGTCGTCTCGGGAGTGGTCATAGCGCGGCGACGGCGGGGGAGTCCGTAGCTGCCTGCCGGCCGGGCACGGGCAGTCCGAGAGCGGCCCGCGCCTCGCGGCGGTCCGACCGGAACTGGCGCAGTCGATCGCCGCGGCGCCCGGCGCTCTGGCGGAGGCGCGTGCGTCGTCGGTGGCGTTGCGGCCCGTCCTGCGCGACGCGGCGGGCCTCGCGCGCGGGCTGCGGCCCGGCGCCAGCGACATCCCCCGGACGGCGCGGGCGCTCAACGACGCCATCGACGTCGGCGTGCCGGTGCTCCGTCGGGCACCCGTCCTCGGCACGCAGCTGCGCACGACGTTCAGGTCGCTGGACCGCCTGGTCCGCAACCAGAGCCTGCCCGACACGCTGAACCTGCTCAAGCCGACCGCCGAGGCGCTGCTCCCGACGCTGCGGACCGTCGTGCCCGCCCAGACCCGCTGCAACTACGCCGGCCTGTTCGCGCGCAACGTCTCCAGCGTGATCAGCGAGGGCGACAAGTTCGGCAGCTGGTTCCACGTGATGCTCGACGTCGCGCTCCCGCAGTTCCTGCGCGCCGGATCGCCGTC
>JBFWKS010000173.1:0-8818 GCA_050252545.1 Solirubrobacteraceae bacterium | reverse complement strand
AGGCCGGCCGCCGACGCGGCGACGCACACCGAGATCGCCAATCCGCCGCCGGCCGAGTCGCCGGCGACGACGATCTTGCGGGGATCGACGTCGGCGGTGATCAGGTGCCGCAGGGCCGTCACGCCGTCGGCGACCGACTGGGCGATGGGCCACCGGGGAAGCTGCCGGTAGCCGACGCTCAGGACCGGCGCCGCGTCGGCCGCCGCCGAGATCGCCGCGACGAGGCGGCGGTGGCTCCGGTAACCACCGATGAGGAAAGCGCCGCCATGGAGGTACAGGATCGTCGGGCCGTCGGCCCGGCCGCGTGGTGCCGTCGACGAGGCGCTGCGCTGCAGCCACTCGCCGTCGAACCCGTCCCACGTCTGCCGCCGGCGTGCCATGCCACGGGGTGGGCGCGCCGTACCGGCGAGTCGATCGACGAGGGGTGCGGCCCGCAGCGGGGCTACGGCGAAGACGCGCGGAACGGCCGCCAGTCGCACGGCGGGGTAGACCCCCGCCCGTGCGGCCGTGCGCAGCAGGCGGGACTCGATGCTCCAGGAATCGTGGAACGCGATGTCGGGCACCATGATCGGACAGCGGCCCACGCCTGACGAGCGAAACGCCCGGCCACTGTAGTAGACAGTACTGTCTAGAGATGGTGGCTGATGACCCGAACCGTCGGCCGGTAGCCTCGCGACGTGCAGAGCCCGTCCACGAGAACACCTCGTTCTCGCCCATGACGCGTCCACGTTCCTCCTCCCGCGGTGGTCGTCGGATCGCCCGCGTCGGCGCCGTGGCGGGAGCCGAGGTGGTCAAGCAGGCGGCGACGCGCACGGCCAATCTCGCCCGGACGGATCGCCGGGCGCAGGCGGCGCTGGAGGCCAGGCAGGGAGAGCTCGTCGAGCGCATCGTCATCCTGCTGGGGTCGATGCGCGGCGCCGCCACGAAGGTCGGTCAGATGCTGTCGATGGCGGACGCCGGTCTCGTGCCCGTCGAGCGGCGAGTGCAGTTCCGCGAGCGATTGGCGACCCTCCGGGACCAGGCTCCGCCGGTTTCGTGGGACGCGATGCGCGGGCACATCGCCCGCGAGCTCGGCGCCGATCCACGCGAGGTCTTCTCCGAGTTCGAGACACGTCCCGTCGCGGCGGCATCGATCGGGCAGGTCTACCGGGCCCGCATGCACGACGGTCGTGACGTGGCCGTCAAGGTCCAGTACCCCGGCATCGACGAGGCCATCGACGCGGACATGAAGATGCTGTCCGTGGCGTTGAAGGTCCTGCCGCACGTGCATCCCGGGGTGGAGGCGTCGGACATCGCGGCCGAGATCGAGCACCGCTGCCGCGCGGAGCTCGACTACGTCGCGGAGGCAGGCAGCACACAGCGCCTCGCCGACGCGTATCGCGACCATCCGTTCATCCGCGTCCCCGATGTCGTTCACGCGGTCGGAAGCCCGCGGGTGCTCGTCACCGAATGGATCGACGGCCGGCCGCTCCTCGCCGCGCGCGACGAGCCCGACGAGGCTCGCGCGAGAATCGCCGAGATCCTCTTCCGCTTCTACGTCGGAGGCCCGTTCACGGCCGGCATCACGAGCCTCGACCCGCATCCGGGCAACGCGCTGCTGCGCGACGACGGATCGGTGGCGTTCGTCGACTTCGGCAGCACCGAGCAGCCGGGCCGCGATGAGGCAGACCGCCGGCTGGCGGTCATGCGCGCGCTCTTCGAGGAGGCGCCGGGGCGCCTCACCGTGGCGCTCGGCGAACGCGGCGTCGTGGCCCAGCGCGACGTCGATGATCAGCACGTCTTCGACGCGTTCCGGTCCGTCTTCGGCTGGTACGCCGCGGACGAGGAGGTCGTGATTCCCTCCACGCTCGCGGACGACATGATCGCGGGTGGCGCCGACCCTCGAACCGTCTCGGCCGACGTGTTCCGCAGCCACGAGGTACCGGCCGGGCTCGCCTGGCTCGCCCGGGCCGAGGTCGCCGTTGCGTCGACCATCGGACAGATCGAGCCCCGCATCAACCTGCACCGGGTCGCGCGGGAGTGGCTCTACGGGGACGAGCCGGTCACCGAGCTCGGCCGACGTCACCAGACCTGGCGCCGAGAGGCCGAGCGCGGGTGAGTCCGGCACCGGGAGCCGCCTGCTCGATGCCGACGAGTCCGCGGCTGAGCGGCTCGGCCAGCGACTGGAGCATCGACTCCCGATCGACGCTCGGTGTGCGGCGCCACCAGCTGACGCCCTCCACGATGCCCGCCACTGCTACGTCGAACAGCAGGTCCACCTGGAGCGAGTCCGGGTCGAGGCCGAGCCGTTCGATGTCCTCGGCGAGGAGTGCCGTGACGGTCGCCTTGAGCATGCTCCGCGTCCGGGCGCGGACGTCCGCGACGTCGGGCTCGTGCGCATCGGAGCGGTCGAACACGATGTCCCACCCGCGAGGCTCGCTCTCCGCGAACCCCAGGAGCGCATCGAGGGTCGTGCGCACCCGGTCCTCGGCGGGCCCGCGGCTGCTGATCGCCGGTGCGACGTGGCGGAGGAACTCCGTCACCTGGCGTTCCTGGACGGCGAGGAACAGTTCCCGCTTCGACGGGAAGTAGTAGTAGAGCACCGTGCGGGTGACGCCGCTGGCCTTCGCGATCTCGTCCATCGACGCGCGATAGCCCCGCTCGGAGAACAGCGCCAACGCGGCGTCGAGGACGTGGCCGCGACGTACCGCGGCACGGAGGCGGCGCTGCTTCGGCTTCGGGCTCGTGTCGTTGGCGCCGCCGCTCACGACCGTCATCGTAGTCGCCATCCGCGAGGAAGCTTCCCGGCCCGGGATCGCTCCCTGTGCGTCTATAGACATGTAGGTCTAATATACGCGCCGTGGTGCGTCGCTCCCGGGGCGGATGGCACCGGGGATCGGAGCAGCGTCGTGTCGTCCGGCGCGGCGCGAGTCGATGCGGCCGCCGAGAGTCGGTCGCCAACACCGAAGGCGAGACATGCGGAGCTACGATGGAACGGGACGGACGGTGCTGATCACCGGTGCCGCGAGCGGGATCGGGGCGGGCCTCGCCCGGCGGTTGCACACGCGTGGAGCCCATGTGGCGCTCTTGGACCGCGACGGTGGACGGCTCGAAGAGCTTGCTGCGACGCTCGGTCGGCGCGCCTCGACCCACGAGCTCGACGTGACCGACGGCGAGGCCCTCGCGCGGGCGGCCGGTGACGTGGCCGAGCGATTCGGCGGGCTCGACGTCGCCGTGGCCAACGCCGGCCTCGGTGGCGGTGCCGGCTCGCTCATGGACGGCTCCACCGACGTCGAGCGCGTGCTCGACGTCAACCTCATGGGCGTGTGGCGCACCGACCGTGCGGTCCTTCCGCACCTCGCCCGCAGCGGCGGGTACCTCCTCAACGTCGCGTCGCTCGCAGCCACCCTTCACGGACCGGGCATGGGCGCCTACCCGGCATCGAAGGCCGGGGTCGAAGCGCTCACCAACACGCTGCGCAGCGATGCGCGCCCCGCGGGCGTCGCCGTGGGCTGCGCGTACTTCGGCTTCGTCGACACGGAGCTTCTCGGCGAGGCCCTCGATCGCCCGGATGGTCGCGAGCTCTTCGACCGGCTTCCCTCGGTCCTGCGGTCGGTGCTTCCCCGCTCGGCGGCGGTCGACGTGCTCGAGGACGGCATCGCGCGGCGTGCGGCCCGGGTATGGGCGCCGCGGTGGGTGGGGCCGGTGCTCTATGCACGCGGGCTCCTGCAGCCGTTGGTCGAACGCCGCCTCGCCTGACTCTCCTATGTCAAGGCCTGGGTGTCGGCCCAGGCAGTTATCTGGCGGTAGACGACGTTTGAGCGATGTCGTTTCAGGGCCCTGCGCGCTTCGCGTGGGGTCTTCCCGTCGCTCAGGGTGCTACGACCGTGCCCAGGTCCTCGCGCGCGTCGGTCTTCGTGGGATCGCGGAACTCGTAGTCCTCCAGTGGGAACGTCCGGGCGGCCCGGCGCGCCTGGCGAGCACTGGTCGGGCGCAGGAACGTCGCGTCGCCGTGCGGGTCCACGTAGTAGCTGTTGGCGGTGGAACAGTCGCCCTGCTGCCAGACCGACCGCGACAGCCGGTCCACGGCGAACCGCGTCCACCGCTCGGCCGCCTCGGGGCGGACCTCGACCTCCGGCGTGCCCCGCAGCCGGGCCTCCTCGATGACGCGCACGATGTGACGGGAGGCCGTCTCCACCAGCACGTGCCACGTCCCTCCGGTCCATCCGTAGGGCCCGAAGATCATGAAGTGGTTCGGAAGCCCCGGCATGCTGACGCTCTCGTAGGACTGGGCGCGGTTCTCGGCGTAGAACGTCGCCAGATCGAAGTCATCCCGTCCCCGGACCGGCGTGCGCCGGAAGTTCTCAGGGTCGGTGGACACGCGGAAGCCGGTCGCGAGGATCAGGACGTCGACCTCGCGCTCGTCACCCTCGATCGTGCGGATGCCCCCGGGCAGAACGCGGTCGATCGGGTCGGTGACGAGCTCCACGTTCTGCCGGTTGAAGGCCCGGAGGTAGCTGTTGGACACGGCGGGGCGCTTGCAGCCGATCTCGTAGTCGGGCGTGAGGCGGCGGCGGACGTCGGGGTCGCGCACCTGGGCCCGATACCAGACGTTGCGGGCCACCCAGCCCGCCGCACGGGTGACCGGGGACACGCGATCGTGGTGCACCGCGAGGTTGACCAGCACGGCCTCCATCGTCCGGGTCGACGCGGCCCGGACGGGCTCCTGGATCGCGGGGGCCCTGCGGAACAGCGCCTGCGCGGCTCGCGGCATCATCGCGTCGAGCTTCGGTCCCACCCAGATCGGGGTGCGCTGGTAGACGTCCAGGCGGGAGACCGACCCGGCGATCTCCGGGATGATCTGCACCGCGCTGGCGCCGGTGCCGACGATCGCCACCCGCTTGTCGGTCAGATCGACGTCGTGGTCCCACGCCGCGGAGCGCAGGACCGGTCCGCGGAAGTCATCCACGCCCGGGATCGCGGCGGGCTTGGGATCGACGAAGCAGCCGATCGCGCTGATCACGAATCGGCCGGTGATCTCCTCGTCCCCGACCTCCAGCCGCCAGAGCTGGGCCTGCTCGTCCCAACGACGGGCGCGGACCTCGGAGTTCAGTCGAACGTGCCGCCGAACATCGAACCGGTCGGCGCAGTCCTCGATGTAGTCCAGTACCTCGTGACCCTTGGCGAAGATGCGCGACCAGTCGGGCTTGAGGGCGTACGAGAACTGGTAGGACTGCGACGGCACGTCCACGCCGACGCCCGGGTAGGTGTTGTCGCGCCAGGTGCCGCCGATGGCGCCCGCGCGTTCGAGGACGATGACGTCGTCGATGCCGGCGCGTCGCAGCGCGATCGCCATGCCGATCCCGCTCAGGCCGGCCCCGATGATCGCGACCTCGTAGTCGGGTCGGCATCGGTGGTCGGTCTCCAGCGCACGCTGTTCTCCGGCGTGGGGTTCGGGCTGCTCCATCGGGCTCCTTCGGGTCGACTCCGGCGCGCGATCGGACGCGCTGCTTCCGCCCCGGTGGCATCGGGAGCGCCGGATTCCTAGCGTGAGACAACTATAGACGCTATTGTCGAATAGAACGACCTGAGGAGCCCTAGTGACCCCGAGCGTTGGAGAGATGAGAGGACCAGAAATGCACACAGACGTCGAATCGCTGGATCGGGACTTGTCGCGCCGCCGTCATCCTGGGGCGCGGCAGCTTCCGCCGGCCACCCGCGGGGGAGTGGCATGACGGAGCGCAAGCGGTTCGGGGCGGGGCGCGTCGCCCGGGCCCGCAAGCTCGGTGGCCTCGCGGCCGGGCACGCCGCACGGTCCGCGGGCTCACGGGTCGCCGGTGCCGGCCGGTCGGAGGAAGCCAAGCGGGAGGCTCGCCGTCGTCAGCAGCTGGCCACGGCCGATCGCCTCGTCGACGTCCTCGGTTCGATGAAGGGGGCGGCCATGAAGCTCGGACAGACGCTCTCCGTCATCGACATCGGGCTCGTGGACCCGGAGTTCCGCGAGGAGTTCCAGGCGAAGCTCGGCGCGCTGCAGAACATGGCCCCGCCGGCCCGGTTCAAGGACATGCGCGGCGTGATCGAGGCGGACCTCGGCCGACCGCTGTCGGAGGTCTTCGCGCGCTTCGACGAGGAGCCGGTCGCGGCGGCGTCGATCGGGCAGGTCTACCGGGCGATGCTCGTCGACGGTCGCGAGGTCGCCGTCAAGGTGCAGTACCCCGGCGTCGAGCAGATGATCCGGGCGGACCTCAAGAACCTCGACATCGCGCTCAAGCTCCTCTCGCGCTTCACGGTGGCCGGCATCAGCGTCGACGACGTCGCGAGCGAGGTGCAGGAACGCTTCACCGAGGAGCTCGACTACGAGCTCGAGGCAACCAACCAGAAGGCGATGGCCCGGGCGTACCGTGGGCACCCGTTCGTCGTCGTGCCCGACGTCATGACCGACCTCTGTGGTCCGCGCGTCATCGTCAGCGAGTTCGTCGACGGCAAGCGGTTCGCCGATCTGCTGGCCTGCGACGCGGCCACGCGGCGGGACCGGGCCGAGATCCTGTTCCGGTTCTACATCAACGGTCCGCTCCGGCACCGCCTGCTCAACGGCGATCCGCACCCGGGGAACGCCCTGTTCTTGGACGACGGTCGGGTCGCCTTCCTGGACTTCGGCTTCTTCCAGCGCCTGACGAAGCCGGAGACCGATGAGATCATCGAGGTGCTGGCCGCCGCCGGCGAGCGCGACGACGATCGCCTGCTGCGCGTCACCGTCCAAGCCGGTCTGCTCTCCGACCAAGCCGAGGACGTCGGACCGTTCGCCGAGCTCGTGCAGTCCACCTGCGGGTGGTTCCTCACGGACGGCGAGGTGCGGATCCGGCCCGGACAGACGGCCGAGGTGGTCGAGCAGCTCGGCGAGCTCCAGCGCAGCGGCGGCCTGCGGGGAGGACTGGCGATCCCGGCTCACCATGCCGTGCTGCTCCGGGCGTTCGCCCTCGTCTTCGGGATCCTCGGGCAGCTCGATGTCGAGCTCAACTGGCACCGCATGTACCGGGAGATCGTCTACGGTGATCCTCCGGTCACCGAGCGCGGACGCCAGGAGGCGGACCACCTCGCCCAACGAGCGGGCTCGACACCGCACGCGTGATCGACGAGCACCCCCTAGTCCCCGCGGCGTCCCGGCATCGACCGCCGGTCCTCCGTGCCCCTGAGTCCATCCGCAGCCTGGGGGCGATGGCCCATCTCGGCGTCCAGGCGCTGACCCGCGGGGGCCGTCCACCGTACGATTACGGCTCCGAGCTGGTCGACCAGCTCGCGTTCGTCCTGAAGATCGCGGTCCTCCCGCTGATGCTGATGTCGTTCGCCCTCTCGTTCGGGCCGGCCGGCATCCAGGGCTCGAGCGTCCTCAGCATGTTCGGCGCGCTGGACCGCCTGGGCGGGGTCTACGTCATCCTCGTCATCCGGGAGTTCGCGCCGCTGGTGAGCGCGATCATCGTGGCCGCCGTGGCGGGGACCGCGATCTGCGCGGACCTCGGCGCCCGCCGGATCCGGGAGGAGATCGACGCCCTCAGCGTCCTGGGCGTCGATCCGATCCGCGCGCTCGTCGTCCCTCGCCTGCTCGCGCTGATCGTCTGCTGCGTGATCTTCAACGTCCTCGCCCTGCTGGCCGGGGTCGCCGGGGCGGTGGCGGTGGTGCTGCAGAACGACGCGGACCTGGGGCCGTTCTTCGCCAACTTCTTCGCCGGCGCGACCACGCTCGACCTGGGGCTGTCGTTCGTCAAGTGCGCGCTCTACGGAACGGTCATCGGCCTGATCTGCTGCCACAAGGGGATCAGCGCCTCGGGCGGTGCCGAGGGCGTGGGACGGGCGGTCAACCAGGCCGTCGTCATCTCGTTCCTCGCCATCGGCGTCATCGACTACGCGTTCTCGCAGTTCATCCTCGCGACCAACCCCGAGCTCTCGGGGCTGCGATGAGCCTTTCGTTGACCAGATCGGCCCGACGCCGCACGCTGGACGGCGTTGATCTCATCGGAGAGGCGGCCAGCTTCTCCGGGTCCGCGGTCCGGGGCGTCATCGACGGACGGGTCCGCATCTACGGCCGCGAGGTCCTGCGCCAGGCCCGGATCCTCATCACCGGGTCGGTCCTCGTCCTGCTCGGCATGGTCTTCGCCCTCGGGCTCGTCGCGGGCATCCAGGGCGCCTACGCCGCACGGAGCCTCGGCGCCCCGTCGGTGGCCGGAGCCTTCGCGGCGCTCTCGGACCTGCGCGAGATGGGCCCGTACGCCTTCGGCTACATGATGGCCGCCAAGGTCTCGACCGGCTTCGTCGCGGAGCTGGGCACGATGCGGATCTCCGACGAGATCGACGCGCTAGACGTGATGGGCATCGACTCGACCCTGTACCTCTGCTCCACACGCCTCCTGGCCACCTGGCTCGTGCTGCCGTTCGTCTTCGCGATCGCGATCTTCGTGTCGTTCGCGGCGTCGTACCTCGCCGTGGTCGTGCAGATCGGCGATGTCTCCGGGGGCGGCTACCTCGAGCTGTTCTGGAAGTTCCAGAGTCCGATCGACTTCCTGTTCTCGGGGATCAAGGGCATGGCGATGTCCACGTTCGTGGTCCTGGTCGGCTGCTACTACGGGTACACCGTCCGAGGCGGAGCGGTCGAGGTCGGTCGGGCCACCGCGCGCGCGATGATCGTCAACCTCGCGGGCATCCACGTCATCGGGATCCTCGGCAGCCAGCTCTTCTGGGCCGGAAACGCCCGACTCCCCATCGGCGGATGACGGCCCGCGACTACACGCGTGGCGCCGAGCCGGTCCGCCCGCCCCGAACGCGGCGGATCACGTCCGCCGCCCGC
>JBFWKS010000172.1:0-8829 GCA_050252545.1 Solirubrobacteraceae bacterium | reverse complement strand
GCGCTGAGGCCCTACATCATGGGCGGCTACCCGAACCCGAGGCTGTCGGCGGACGTCGCCCGGGCCTTCGTGGACGGCGGGGCCGACCTCGTGGAGCTCGGCGTGCCCTACAGCGACCCGCTCGCCGACGGGCCGGTGATCCACGCGGCGGGGACGACGGCCCTCGAGGCCGGGGTGCGGATCGCCGACGTACTGGCGATCGGCGAGCGCCTGGCCGCCGATATCCCCGTGGTGCTCATGACGTACATGAACATCGTGCTGCGCCCGGGGATCGAGACGTTCGCCGCGCGGCTGCGGGACCACGGGATCAGCGGGCTGATCGTGCCCGACCTGCCGGTCGGCCCCGAGGCCGAGCCGGTCGTGGCGGCCTGCGACGCCGCCGGGGTCGCCGTCGTCCCGCTGGTCGCGCCCACGACCGCACCGGAGCGCACCGCCGAGGTGGCCGCCGCCGCCCGGGGGTTCGTCTACGCGGTGTCGGTGACCGGCACGACCGGCGAGCGGGCGTCGCTGAGCGACACGTTCGCCGACGTCGTCGGGCGGGCCAAGGCCGGGCACGACGTGCCGGTCGGCCTGGGCTTCGGGATCGGGAACGGTGAGCAGGCCGCGGCGGCCGCCGCGGCGGGCGCCGACGGCGTGATCGTCGGGAGCCGGCTTGTCCGCGCGGCGGGCGAGGAGGACGCCGTCGCCGCGGTGTCCGCCGTGATGGCCGACCTGCGTCGCGGCCTGGGCCGCTGACGGGCCGGGGCGTGCCGCGGCGGCGGCGATCTCCGCCCGACGGCTGGTCCACGTGCCGCCGAGGGCAGGGCGCGACGCCGCGACGGACGCCCGGCGGGTCGCGGCGCCCCCGGGTGCGGTAGATTTCGGCGCGTATGGGCCTCTCTTACGCGATCACCGCCGCGACGATTCTCTGGCTCGTCCTCTGGGCGCTCGGCTGGAAGAGCGTCGACGCCACGCTCATCGCCGCCGGGATCATCCTGGTCTCGATCGCGGCCCACCGCGCGCTGCAGTACCTGCCCGGCCGGCCGGGCCCCGGCGGACCGACCTCCTGATCCCGACCACGCTCCGTCCGGTCGACGGCGGTCTCGTGCGGCGCACCTCCGCCGCCGCTGTCGCGCTGACGCTCGCCGTCGGCGTCCTCGCCGGTTGCGGTGGCGATCCGCGCGGTGAGCGCGGATACCCGACCAACGTCGCCGTCTACGTCGACGTGCCGCTGCGCGGCCCGTGGGCGGGCCCCGGCCAGGCGATCGCGCACGGCGCCGAGCTGGCCGTCGCCGACGCGGGCGGCGGCATCGGGGCGTTCAGCGTTCGCCTGACCGAGCGCGACATCACCGACGACGCCGACGGGGCCGCCATCACGCAGGAGGGCGCCGTGCGTGAAGCCGGCACCGCGCTCGTCGACCAGGGCGCGCTCGCGATGGTCTCGGGGCTCGACCCGGCCGCGGTCCGCGTGTCGCGACTGCTCGCATCGCAGACCGGCCTGGGGTTCGTCACGGCCAGCGGGCCCGAGGAGCTCGGCGGGGGAGGACGCCCGGGCCCGTCGACGGAGGACCTGTCGGTACGTGGTCCGCGGCGTGCCGTCCGACTGGCCGCATCCGACCGGGCGATCGCGGCCCGGCTCGACGCGCGGGTCGACGCCGCGGGATGCCGGTCGCTGCTGCGGCTCGTCGTCGGTGACGGCCGTGTCGTCGCGGCCGGCAACGAGTCGACCGGTGGTGACGGGGACACCGCGGACCGCGGTGAGGCCGGCGTCGCCGGATCGCGCACCGAGCACATCGCCACCGCCGAGCGGTACGACGACCCCGGCCTGCGTCGCAACCTCGAGCGTCGCCTGTCCGCGGGACTCGACTGCCTGGTGATCGACGGGGTACCCGCCGCCGGCGACCCGGCGGTGCTGTTGCAGGACGCGGTGGACGACCTGGGCGGCGTCCGGATCTTCGTGACCCGGGGCGCCGCGTCCGGGACGATGGCCGGGCTCGTCGTCGAGCACGACCTGCAGGCCGAGGCGATCGTCGACGACGCCGCGCCCGACACCGACGCCGAGACCCGCCGCATCGACGCGCTGCACCGCCGCTACTACGCGACGCCCGCGCCCGCCGGGGTCATCAGTGGATGGCGCAGCCTCAAGCTGCTGATCGCCGCCGTGGGAGCCGCCGGGGACGACGGCAACCGGCGGGACGCCGTCGCGGCGAAGCTCGTCCAGCTGCGGGTTCCCGGCCCGCCGACGGTCGGCACCCAGGACGCCGACGGTGCCGTCACCCCGGCCCCCGTCGGGCTGGCGCGCGCCCGCGATTACGGCTGGCGCGTCGTGCGCAACCTCGCGCCCTGACCCGACGTTCCCGGTCAGGGGCCGGACCCGACGAGGTCCGTCAGCGCGCCGTCCAGCGTCGGGTGGGCGTAGGTCACGCCCAGCTCCTCGGCACGGCCGGACACCATCCGGCTGCTGTCGAGGACGAGCATCGCCCGCTCGCCGAGCACCAGGCGCAGCAGCGGTGCGGGCACCGGCGGTGCGGGGATCGGACGGCCGACGGCGCGCTTGAGCGCGCGGGTCAGCGCGGCGTTCGTCGCGGGCGCGGGGGCGACCGCGTTGATCGGGCCGGCGAACGACCGGTGGTCGAGCACGGCGAGGATCACCGACACCTCGTCGTCCAGATGCACCCAGGGCACGTACTGGCGGCCGTTCCCCAGCCGCCCCAGCACGCCGAGCCGGGCCGGGCGCACCATCGCGGCCAGCGCCCCGCCCTCGCCGGCGAGCACCATGCCGGTGCGCACGACCGCGACCCGCAGCCCGTGCTCCTCGGCCGCGCCGGCGGCCGCCTCCCACTCGACGCAGAGCGTGGCGAGGAAGTCGTCTCCGGGCGGGTGCTCCTCGGTCACGGCGATGTCGCCGGTGTCCCCGTAGCGGCCTGATGCCGAGCCGTTGACGAGGAGCGTGGGCCGGTCGGCCTCCGGCGTGAGGCCGAGCGCGGTGACGAGTGCCGTGGTGGTGTCGAGCCGCGACGCGCGGATCTCGGCGCGTGCCGCGTCGGTCCAGCGCTGGAAGACCGGGGCACCGGCCAGGTTGACGACGGCGTCACGGCCGGTGAGCGCCTCGACGAGCCGGTCGGGGCCGTCGCCGCGGGCGGCACTCCACTCGAGGGCGGTGACCGCTCCCAGACGGCCGGCCGTCCCGGCATCGCGGGTGATGACGGTGACCCGGTCTCCGCGGGCCTGGAGGCGTTGGACGAGGCGGGATCCGACCAGGCCGGTCGCGCCGGTGACGGTGACGTGCACGGGGCTCCTCCGTTCCATGGGGGCGGGACGCGCCGGTCGGGCCGGCGGGCGCTGTGACCCGGCGCTCCCACCACACGGGTCGCCTTCACCCTACCCCGGCGTCGTATCCGGGATGCGGGGCCGCGGGGCCGGCCGGTCCGCAGGCGGCCGGCGACCCGGCCCGCGCTCCCGGGTCGGGAGGACTCGACGGCCGCCGCGCGGTGCGACAGGATCCGACCGTGCGCGACGAGCGGCCGACCACCCACCGACGCCGGGCCTGGCTCGACCTGGGCGGCCACGTCAGCGTCGACGGACGGCGGATCTTCGTCGTCGAGAGCGGCCCGGCGACGCCCGAGGCGACGGTGATCGTGCACGGGTTCCCCGGGTCGTCCCACGACTTCGCCGGGGTCCTGGCACGGCTGCCGCCCGAGCGACGCGTGGTCCTGATCGACCTGCTCGGCTACGGCTACTCCGACAAGCCGCGTGGCGATCGGTACTCGCTGTTCGGGCAGGCGGACCTCGTCGAGCGCACGCTGGGTCACCTGGGGGTCGAGCACGCGCTGCTGGTGGCGCACGACATGGGCGACACGGTCGTCGCCGAGCTGCTGTCCCGGCACAACGACGGGCGGCTGAACATCGACGTCGACGGCGCGATCCTCACCAACGGGTCGATCTTCATCGATCTGGCCCGCCTTACCCGTGGGCAGCGGCTGGCGCTGCGGATGCCCGATCGGGCGCTGCCACTGGCGCTGCCCCGGTGGTTCCTGCGGCGTAGCGTGGGCGAGAGCTTCGCCGCCGAGGCGCCCGCCCCGGACGGCACGATCGACGACCTCGTCGCGTCGATCCGCCACGGCGGTGGAGGCCGCGTCCTCCTGCGGCAGATCCGCTACATCGAGGAGCGACGCGTCCACCAGGACCGGTGGACCGCGGGGCTCGTCGACTTCGACGGGCCGCTGACGCTCCTGTGGGGCGAGCGGGACCCGATCGCGGTTCCGGCGATGGCCGAGCGGCTGGCGCGGCTGCGACCGGGGACCGACGTGGTGACCTGGTCGGACGTCGGCCACTGGCCGTCGCTGGAGGTGCCGGATCGCGTCGCCGATGCGATCGTCGCGCAGACGGAGCGGTCGTCGTAGCGCAAGGCGCGGGCCCGCAGGTGACGGCGACCTCATCGTGCGCGTCGGTCGGGCCGTCCGGGTGGCGCGTCGAGGCGAGGGAGCGGTCGTCCGACCGTCGTGGGGCAACGGTGAAGCGACCCGCTGTGCCCGGCGCCGTGTCGGTCCGGGGAGCGGGTCGTCCGACCGTCGTCGGGCAACGGTGAAGCGACCCGCTGTGCCCGGCGCCGTGTCGGTCCAGGGAGCGGGTCGTCCGACCGTCGTCGGGCAACGGTGAGACGACCCACTGTCCGGACGGGCCGGCGGTTCGATTCCCGGCGGATCAGGCGGTGATGCAGATCGCCTGGGCGTTGATCGACTTGGCGCCGCCGGTCGTGTTCGTGACCCGCACGTACCAGGTGGTGACGCTCGACGGTCCGCTGCGGTTCATGTTCACTCCGGTGGAGGCGCCGACGGTGTAGCCGCCGCCGAGAACGCGCTTGCCGGCAGGGCAGGCCGCGGTCGCCTGGGCCGAGTCACCGGCGGCGACGTTCACCGCGGGACCGGTGACGAGCTGGTACCCGGACACGCCGTTGGTGCCGTTCGCACCCGGGGCTCCGGGGTCACCCTTCTCACCCTTGTCGCCCTTCTCGCCCTGCGGACCCTGGGGGCCGGCGGGGCCCGGTGCGCCGCCGGACAGCTCACCGGCCTTGAAGTCCTGGGCCAGGAGCGAGCCGTCCTTGACCTTGGACGAGGTGATCGCGTTCGAGGCGACCCTCGAGCCGGTGACGGCCTTCTTCTTCAGATCCTTGGCCGCGACGGCCCCGTTCTTGATCTGGGCGGAGCCGACGCTGTTCTTCGGCAGCGACACGGCGGCGTAGCTCGTGCCACCCAGCGCGACGAAGATCGCCACGCCGGCCATGACGTGGGCCGAGCCGATGCGGCGACGGCGGGGGGCGACGGTCGGGTCCTGCTCGGTGCTGTCCTGCTTGGTGAACATCGGGATCTCTCCGGGACTGGTGCGGTGGGCGGGTGCCCGTTCGCTTGATGGAGAGAGACTCCCGTCGATCACCGTCCCGGTCCGCGGCGTCGATCACCGCCCAGACGCGTCATATGTCACACCGCAGCCGGGGGCCGGCGCCAGGGGCCGGCGGCCGACCGCGCGGCGGGACCATCCGTCGCGGCGGCGCCTCCGGCCGCGTCCCGACGCTCAGAGCGTCGGCACCTCGGCCTCGATGGCCTCCTCGGCCACGGCACGGGCGACGGCGGGGGCGACGTCGCGGTCGAAGACCGACGGGATGATGTTGTCCTCGCGCAGGTCCTCGTCTGGGACGAGGCCGGCGATCGCGCGGGCCGCGGCGGTCTTCATGCCCTCGGTGATCTGGGCGGCGCGGGCGTCGAGCGCGCCGCGGAAGATCCCCGGGAACGCCAGCACGTTGTTGATCTGGTTGGGGTAGTCCGACCGGCCGGTGGCGATGATCCGGGCGTACGGAGCGGCCTCCTCGGGGGAGACCTCCGGGTCGGGGTTGGCCATCGCGAAGACCATCGCATCCTTGGCCATCGTGGACAGCTTCTTCGCTTCGAAGATCCGCGCGCCCGACAGCCCGATGAAGAGGTCCCGACCGGCGAGGTGGTCGCCGGGGTGCCCGGTGAGCTGCTCCGGGTTGGACATCTCCGCGTACCAGCGCTTGACGCTGTTCATCGTGCCGTCGACGTAGTCGGCGCGGGTGGTCGAGACCAGGCCCTTGGAGTCCGCACCGATCACGTCGCGAACGCCGGCGGCCAGCAGGATCTTCGTCACCGCGATACCGGCGGCGCCCAGGCCCGTTACCAGGACCTTGACGTCCTCCAGGCGGCGACCGGTGATCTTGCAGGCGTTGATCAACGCGGCGAGGGTGACGATCGCGGTGCCGTGCTGGTCGTCGTGGAAGACGGGGATGTCGAGCTCGGCCTTCAGCCGGTCCTCGATCTCGAAGCACCGCGGGGCGGAGATGTCCTCGAGGTTGATCCCACCGAACGTCGGGGCGATCGCCTTGCAGATCGCGACGATCTCGTCGGGGTCCTTCGTGTTGAGCGCGATCGGGAACGCGTCGACGTCGGCGAACTCCTTGAAGAGCACCGCCTTGCCCTCCATCACCGGCATCGCCGCCTCGGGGCCGATGTCGCCCAGGCCGAGCACCGCGGTGCCGTCGGTGACCACCGCGACCATGTTCTTGCGGATCGTCAGCTCGTGCGACAGCGACGTGTCCTGACGGATCGCCTCGCACACGCGGGCGACGCCGGGCGTGTAGGCCATCGCCAGGTCGTCGCGGGTCTTCAGCGGGTGCTTCGGGGTGACCTCGAGCTTGCCGCCCTCGTGGACCTGGAACGTCCGGTCGGTCACCCCGACCACCCGGGCGCGGGGCAGACCGTCGATCGCGGAGCGGATCGCGTCCCACGCGGCCTGACCGCCGGCCGAGATCGTCATGTCACGCAGGAGCTTGTCGCCCGCGACGGATACGAGCGCGACGTCGCCGATGACGCCTCCGGCCTTGCCGATCGCCGAGGCGACGTCGCCGAGAGCCCCCGGCTGATGGTCGATCTCGACGCGAAGGACGATCGAATACTGCGCGGACGGGTTGGCGCTCACGCCGCGCAACGCTACACCCGAGACGGGGGCCGACAGCGTCCTGCCCTGTATACCAGTGGGTGCCCCCGCGGGACGGGGGGTGGAACCGATTCACGAGCCAGACGACCGTCGGGTCGGCGCCCGCCCGCGGGTGCCCGTCGAGGGCGTACGGTGTGGCGAACGCCGCCCATCGCCCGGATCCGGAGACTCCCATGTCGCTGCTGCCCACGCTCGTCGACGTCGATGCCCTTCACGCCCGCCTCGACGATCCCGCGCTGCGCGTCGTCGACGCGACCGTCCGGTTCGTCATCCCCGACGACGGCGGTGCGCGCCGCGTCGAGAGCGGCCGGGCGACCTACGAGCAGGGCCACGTTCCCGGGGCGGTCTTCGGCGACCTCCTCGGCGCGCTGTCGGACCCCGACGCGCCGTTCGGGTTCACCGTGCCGGCCCCGGAGGCGTTCGCCGCGGAGGCCGGACGACTCGGGATCGGCCCGGACACGCACGTCGTCGTCTACACCGAGGCGGGGCCGATGTGGGCCACCCGGCTGTGGTGGTTGCTGCGGTACTTCGGTCACGATGCGGTGAGCGTGCTGGACGGAGGCCTGGCCGCCTGGCGCGCCGCCGGACTGCCGCTGGAGTCCGGTGTCGTGACCGTGCCGCCCGCGACGTTCGTCGCCCGTCCGCGCATGGACCGGGTCGCGTCGCGGACGGAGGTCGAGCGGATCAGCGCCGAGGGCGGAGCCTGTCTGATCAACGCGCTGTCGGCGGAGGTGTTCCGCGGCGAGGGGCGGAGCAACTACGGGCGACCCGGCCGGATCCCGGGCAGCGTCAGCGCCCCGTGGGAGGGCCTCGTCGACCCGGGCACGTGGCGGTTCCGTCCGCTCCCGGAGCTCCGCGCGCACCTCGACGCCGCCGGGGCCCTGGGCGAGGAGCCGGTGGTCGCCTACTGCGGCGGTGGCATCTCGGCGACCGTCGACCTCTTCGCGCGGTCGCTCGTCGGTCGTGACGACGGGCGGCTCTACGACGGGTCGCTCACCGAGTGGAGCGCCGATCCGGAGCTGCCACTCGAGACCGGTTGAGCCCGGAGCCTGTGGGGGCACCGTCGTCCCGCTCGGTCCGGCCCGGTCGGGCCGGCGGTCGGTCGCGCCCCGGAGCATGTGGGGATCAGCGTCGTCCCGGGGCGATCGGCCGGGCCGCACCGTAGGGTGGTCGCGTGGCCGACCGTCCGTGCGACCTGCTCCTCATCGACGGCAACTCGCTGGCCTACCGGGCCTTCTTCGCGTTGCCCGAATCGATCGCGACGTCGGCGGGTGAGCCGACGAACGCGCTGTTCGGGTTCAGCTCGATGATGGTCAAGCTCCTGGAGACCTACGGGCGCGTGCCGACCGCCGTGGCGTGGGACGCCGGACTGTCCGGTCGCGAGGAGGTCTACGCCGAGTACAAGGCCCACCGCGCGAAGAAGCCCGACCTGCTGCGCGCCCAGTGGCCGCACCTGGCGCCGATCGTCGAGGCGTTCGGCTGGCTCAACGTGTCCGCCGCCGGGTACGAGGCCGACGACGTGCTGGGCACCATGGCCCGGCACGCGCGCGAGCGGGGCCTGCGCACGTGGATCGTCACCGGCGACCGCGACATGTTCCAGCTCATCGACCCCGACAGCACGGTGCGGATCGTCGCGACCGGTCGCGGGATCACCGACACCAAGGCCTACGGCCACGCCGACGTCGTCGAGCGCTACGGCCTGCCGCCCGAGCTCAACCCCGACTTCTACGGTCTGAAGGGCGACACGTCCGACAACATCCCGGGCGTCCCCGGGATCGGGGACAAGACCGCCGCCCAGCTGCTGCAGCGGTTCGGCGACCTGGAGACCGTGCTCGCGTCGAT
>JBFWKS010000171.1:0-8829 GCA_050252545.1 Solirubrobacteraceae bacterium | reverse complement strand
CCGCTGGCGGCCGTGCACCAGACGAGGTCGCCCGGCCCGCCGGCGAGCCAGTGCTCGGCCTGCAACGCCTGCCCGGGGAGGTACCGCTGACCGTGCAGCACGGGCTTCGCGGTGCCCGACGTGCCGCTCGTGAAGGTGATCAGGCAGCCGTCGGTCGGGGCCAGGTCGACCGCGGGAGCCGGGTCGGCGTCCAGCAGCGCCGGGTCGGGGATCCAGAGCACCTCCGGTGCGCCCCCTGCGTTGAGCGCCTCCTGCAGCACGTCGCGGTTGCGGACGTCGGCGACGATGACCCCCGGGTGGACCACGTCGATCCGGGCGCGCAGGTCGCCGGGTCGCAGCTGCTCCGTGCACGGGAGGACGACCGCCCCGATCCTGAAGCAGGCGACCATCGTCAGCACCCACTCGGCACGGTTGCCGATCAGCGTCATCACGACGTCGCCGCGGCGCACGCCGCGGGCCCGCAGAACGCCGGCGAGCCGGGCCGCCCCGTCGGAGACCTCGCCGAACGTCCACGTCCGCCGTTCGCCGTCGCGTCGGAGCTCGACGAGCGCGGTCGCCGTCGGGTCCGCGGCGTCGACGGTGTCGCGGGCGAAGTTCATCGCGCTGCGCGTCGCGTTCCGGGGCGGGTCGCAGCGGACGGTGGGTCGCTCGCGTGACGATTGCCCATGCCGTCAACGCTAGCGCGGGGCCACCGAGCCGCGACCGGACGCCGTGCCGCGACGGCCGGCGACCGGTCCGGCGCGAGCGTCGCCCGGACCGTCCCGGAAGGCGGGGGCCAGCCGCCGCGATCTCGCGCACGTCCGCCGACGCGAGAGGATGCGTCCATGTCGCACGACGCCCCGCGGGAGACCGTCTTCACGATGGAGGCCACGCCGGTCAAGACCGGTGCCGGTGCCGTCGACGACGCGGGGTGGGAGCTCGCCCGCCTGGGCGTTCGGCGGGCGTTGCTCGTCACCGACCCGCAGGTCGCCGCGCTCGGCGTTCCCGACCGGGTGCAGCGGGCGATCGAGGCCGAGGGGATCGCGGTGGTGCGGTTCGACGGGGCACGGGTGGAGCCGACGATCGGCTCGCTCGCCGCCGCGGTCGACGTGGCGCGCGACGCCGGCGTGGACGGGTTCGTGTCGGTCGGCGGCGGCTCGTCGATCGACACCGCCAAGGTGGCCGACCTGCTGCTGTCGGAGGGACTTCGCGCCGGCGCGCCTGCGGTCCGGCCGGCCCTGACGGGTGACCGGCGCGGCGTCCTCGACGCCAACGAGCGGGAGATCCTCGCCTACGTCAACGCGCCGGTCGGGGAGGGGCGCAGGCCGACCGGGCCGCTGCGTCCGCACCTCGCGATCCCGACGACGTCGGGCAGCGGGTCGGAGGCCACGACGGTCGCCGTGCTGGACCTGCCCGATCTGCACGTCAAGAGCGGCATCTCGCATCGGTACCTGCGGCCGAGCCAGGCGATCGTCGACCCGGAGCTGACCCGCACGCTCCCCGGCGCGGTCGTGTCGGCGACCGGGCTCGATGTCGTGTGTCACGCGGCGGAGAGCTTCCTGGCGCGTCGGTTCGACGCGCGCCCGCGACCGGCGACCCCCGGCGACCGACCGCCGTACCAGGGGTCCAACCCGATCGCCGACGTGTGGTCGGCCCGGGCGCTGGAGCTCGGCGGCCGGTTCCTCCGTCGCGCGGTCGCCGACGCGGACGACGTCGAGGCGCGCGGGGCGATGATGCTCGCCGCGACGATGGCCGGGGTCGGGTTCGGGTCGGCGGGCGTCCACATCCCGCACGCCTGCGCCTACCCGATCGCGGGTCTGCGTCCCGACCACCGTCCGGCCGGCTACCCCGACGATCACCCGTTCGTGCCGCACGGCCACTCGGTGATCGTGACCGCCCCGGCGGCCTTCCGGTTCACCTACGACGCCGACCCCGAACGGCACGACCACGCGGCCGCGCTGCTCCTCGGCCTGCGCGTCGACGAGCTCGCCGGCGCCGGGCGGGTGCCGGGCCGCGACCTGCTGCCCGAAGTCCTCGCGGCGCTCATGGCCGACGTGGGCGCACCGGCCGGGATCGGCGCGCTCGGCTACGGGGCCGACGACATCCCGGACCTCGTCGCCGGAGCGCTCCGGCAGCAGCGCCTGCTCGACGTCGCCCCGAAGGTCCCCGACGCCGACGACCTGGCGGCGATCCTTCGCGCGTCGCTCTGATCGCGGCGGCATGGTGGAATGGGCGAAGGCGTCGTCGGCGTTCGTCGGCACGCCATCCCGTCCGCGAAACCGCGAGGTCTCCGATGTCCGACCGCACCCCCGTCGAGCTGCCGCTGCGCGTCCCGCCCCGAAGCCTGATCGCCGGGGAGTGGTCCGACGTCGGGGCCACCGCGACGTTCGCGGTGACCGACAAGGCCGATGACCGCACGATCGCCGAGTTGCCGGACCTGACGCCCGACGCGGTGGACGCGACGATGGAGGGCGCGTGGGAGGGCTTCCTCGAGTGGCGGGCGACGCCGCCGCGCGAACGGGCGACGGTGCTCGCCCGCGCCTACGAGCTCGTCGTCGAACGGACCGACGAGATCGCGATGCTCATGTCGCTGGAGATGGGCAAGGCGCTGCCGGACTCCCGCGGCGAGATCGCCTACGCCGCCGGATTCCTGCGCGAGTACGCCGAGCGGGCCCCGCGGATCGACGGCCGCCACGCCTTTCACGAGAGCACGGGCGGGCGGATCCTCACCCAGCAGGATCCGGTCGGACCGTGCCTGTTCGTCACGCCGTGGAACTTCCCGCTGGCGATGGGGACCCGCAAGATCGCGCCGGCGCTCGCCGCGGGGTGCTCGGTCGTCGTCAAGCCGCCGCAGCAGACGCCGCTGACGATGCTCGCGCTGGCAGGGATACTGATCGAGGCCGGACTCCCGGCGAAGGCCGTGTCGATCGTCACCACGACCGACTCGCGGCACGTCACCAGCGCGCTGATCGAGCACCCGCGGACCGCCAAGCTGTCGTTCACCGGGTCGACGCCGGTCGGCCGGTCGCTGGCGGAGCAGGGCGGACGTCGGCTGCTGCGGATGTCGATGGAGCTCGGCGGCAACGCGCCGTTCGTCGTGTTCGACGACGCCGACCTCGACGAGGCGCTCGCGGGCGTGACGGTCGCGAAGTTCCGCAACGGTGGGCAGGCGTGCACGTCGGCCAACCGGATCCTCGTGCACGAGGCGGTGGCCGAGGAGTTCACCCGCGGGCTCGTCGCGATCGCCGACGGCCTCGTCCTGGGCCGCGGCACCGACCCCGACACGACGCTCGGGCCGATGGTCGACGACAAGGCGGTGGCGAAGGTCCGCGAGCTCGTCGCCGACGCGGTCGACAAGGGCGCCACGGTGGCGGCCGGCGGCAACGACAGGGCGAACGGCCGCTACTACCCGGCGACCGTGTTGACCGACGTTCCGGCGGACGCGCAGATCCTCCGCGAGGAGGTCTTCGGCCCGGTAGCGCCGGTGGTGACCTTCACCGACGAGGAGGACGGCATCGCCAAGGCCAACGACACCGAGTACGGCCTGGTGGCCTACGCCTACACGCGGGACGCCGCCCGGCTCCTGCGGGTGTCGCGCCGACTCGAGGCGGGCATGGTCGGCATGAACACCGGCCTGGTGTCCAACCCCGCCGCGCCGTTCGGGGGGATCAAGGACTCGGGCTTCGGTCGCGAGGGCGGGCCGGAGGGCATCGAGGAGTACCTGGAGACGCGCTACGTCGCGATCCCCGACCCCCGGGACTGAGACCCCCTCCGTCCGCATCCCACTCCGTCCGCCCGGCTTGCCCGCGTGCACGCCGCGGCGGCCGGGCCCCGCATCGGTCGGTCCGAGGGGGGCCTGGTCGCGCTCGACATCGCCGGCCAGTTGACATACCGATCGGTATCCGAATACCGTGGCGGACATGCGCACCGCGATCGTCGATGCCCTGCCGGACGGGCCCCGGACGTCCCGTCTGCAGCAGTCGATCCGCTTCGTCCGGGACGCCCCCGGGTTCCTCGAGGAGTGCCACGCCCGCCACGGCGACATGTTCACCCTGCGGATCACCGGCGAGGGCGACTGGGTCATTCTCGGTCACCCGGACCTGGCCAAGGAGGTCTTCACCGGATCGCCCGAGGTGTTCCACGCGGGGGAGGGCAACGATGCGCTGTTGCCGCTGCTCGGCGACCACTCCGTCCTGCTGCTGGACGACGACGCGCACCTGCGCCAGCGTCGGCTGCTGCTGCCGCCGTTCCACGGACGGCGGATGTCGCGCTACGGCGAGCTGATGGAGGAGGCGACCGAGCGCCAGGTCGCGACCTGGCCGATCGGTGAGCCGATGCCGACCTGGCCGCGGCTCCAGGAGATCACGCTCGAGGTGATCATGCGCGCGGTGTTCGGCGTGCAGGACGAGGCACGTCTGGACGAGATCCGCCGGCTCCTCAACACGGTCCTGCATCGCGCGACGCATCCGCTCACCCTGGCGATGGTCACCGCGCTCGGACCGCACCGGTTCCGGGCACTGCCGCTCGTGCGCCGGGCGCTGGAGCCCGCCGACGCCGCGATCCTGCGGCTGATCCGCGAGCGCCGCGTCGCCGACGACCTGGACGAGCGCGACGACATCCTGTCGATGCTCGTGCAGGCCACCGACGAGGACGGACGGCCGATGGGCGACCGCGAGCTCCGCGACGAGCTGATGACGCTGCTCGTCGCCGGGCACGAGACGACGGCGACGACGCTCGCCTGGGCACTGGAGCGGCTGGTCCGGCACCCCGACAGGCTTGACCGGCTGCGGGCCGAGGTCCTCGCCGGCGACGACGCCTACCTGGACGCGACGATCAAGGAGACGCTGCGGCTGCGCCCCGTCCTCGCCCTCGTCGTGCGCAAGCTGACCGCGCCGGTCGAGCTCGGCGGCCACCGCCTGCCGGCCGGCACCCGGGTCGCCCCCTGCATCCGCCTGATCCACCAGCGACCCGATCTGTACCCCGACCCGGAGGCCTTCAGGCCCGAGCGGTTCCTCGACACGGCGCCCGGCACCTACACCTGGATCCCGTTCGGCGGCGGCGTTCGCCGCTGCCTGGGGGCGAGCTTCGCCCAGTTCGAAGCCCAGCGCGTGCTGGCGACGATCGTCCGCCGGGTCGAGCTGCGCGCCGCCGATCCGGCGCCCGAGCCCTTCCGCCGCCGCGCGATCACCCAGACCCCGGGGCGTGGCGCGCGCGTGGTCGTGACCCGCCGTGACTGGCGGGCGGCCGTGGGCACGACGGCCCGGGACCGCGGGGCCGGAGGCGACGGATCGGTGTCCACCCCGCCCGGCGTCCCGTCCGACGACACGTCGGCCACCGGCGGCCGACGCGGCGGCGGCTCGATGGCCGGGACGCGGGCGTGAGCGCGCCGTCGACCGGGCGCCTGACCCGCAAGCAGCAGCAGGAGCGGACCCGGGCGCTGCTGTTGCGCTCCGCGTTCGAGCTCGTCTCGAGCCATGGCATGCACGGGACGTCGATCGCGGCCGTCGCCGAGGAGGCGGGGTTCACCAAGGGCGCGTTCTACGCGAACTTCGCGAGCAAGGACGAGCTGCTCATGACGATGCTCGAGGAGCGGTTCGCCGAGCGCCTGGCCGAGATCGACCGGGCGATCCATGCCGACGCCGCGGTGGGGGAGCAGGCCCGCATGGCCGGCGCCGACTTCATGCGCGCGCTGGACAGCGACGCAGAGTGGGGGCCGCTGATCTTCGAGTTCGCCGTCCACGCGTCGCGCAACGCGGCGTTCCGCGAGCAGCTCGTGGCCCGCCACCGCGCGATGCGCGAGCGGATCGCGTCGCTGCTGGAGGAGCGCGCGGCCGAGCTCGACTGGACCCCGCCGATACCGGCCGACGTCGTCGCCCGGATGACGTTCGCGATGGCCCACGGCGTCGTCCTGCAGAAGCTGCTCGAACCCGAGCAGGTCCCCGAGGACCTGTACGGCACGATGCTCACGACGTTCTTCGCCGGCCTCGAGGCGACCGCGGCGGACCGCCGGTAGCCGGGTGGGGAGCGGGTCGTCTGACCGTCGTGGGGCGACGGTGAAACGACCCGCTGTGACGGGTCGCGTCGGTCGGCGGGGAGCGGGTCGTCTGACCGTCGTGGAGCAACGGTGAAACGACCCGCTGTGACGGGCGCCGCCGCCCCACGCCCCGCCCGCCCGCCGCGCCGCCCCGCCCGCCGCCCCGCTCGGCGTCACCAGCCTCGGATCAGGCGACGCCGAGGAGCGCCGCGACCTCACCCCACGTCGGCGGGCCGACGAGATCGGGCAGCTCGCTGACGTGGGCGCGACGACGGGCCTCGACGGTCGAGCAGAACCGCGGATCGGGGACGATCCCGACGCGGCCGATCAACAGACGATCGGCGTCCCAGCACACGGCGATCGTCGGCTCGGCCGACAGGCCGCCCGCGGTGTGGTCGCGCAGCGCCTCGGCGAGGACGTCGGCGCGATCCGCGGCCAGGTCCAGGTGCCCGGCGGTGCGGAGGTCCGCGAGCAGCACCTCGGCCCGCGGACCGTGCTCCAGGTCGCGGCCGTCGTCGACCCGGCAGGCGTCGTGGAGGAGCGCGAAGAGCAGCAGGAGCTCGCGATCGGCGGCCGCGGGGTCGGGGCCGTCGGCGGTCGTGTCGCCCGCGGCGAGGTCCCGCCCACCCGCACCGCCCTCCGTTGCGGCCGCGCGGCCCGCGTCGGCCCCTGCGGCTGTCCCGCGCGCGCCGGCGACACCGGCGCGGTCACCACCGTCGCCGACGACCTCGGCGGGGCCGGGAGCGGATGCGGACGCGAGCTCGGCGGTGGTCGCACCGACCGCCCGCCAGTGCGACGGCCCATGGATCGAGGACGCCAGATGGGTGGCCCGCGACTCCACGGTCCGAACCAGTTCGTCGAGGTCCCGCCACGGCCGAGGCATGGCGACCATCCTAGGACCCCGCCGGCGCAGACCCCGCCGCGCGGTAGCGTGCCGGTACCGCGCACCGCCCCGTCGGCCGTGCGCCCGACCCGGAGTCACCGCATGACCGACAGTCCCGTCCGGCTGGAGCGCGAGGGTGCGCTCGCGACGCTGACGTTCGACAACCCACCGCTGAACCTGTTCGACCGCCCGATGCTCGACGGCTTCCGGGCGGCGGTCGTGGATCTCGCCCAGGATCCGCCACGTGGACTGCTGATCCGGGCCGAGGGGCGCGTCGTCTCGGGCGGCGTCGACGTGCACGTCTTCGACGGCCTGACGCCCGAGACCGGCGGGGCGGTGTGGCGCGACCTCATCGGCACCGCGCGGACGCTCGAGCAGCTGCCGTGCCCGACGGTGTTCGCCGCGCACGCGCTGACGCTCACCGCGGCGTTCGAGATCGCCCTGACCTGCGACATCATCGTCGCGGGACGTTCGGCGAAGTTCGGGCTCGTCGAGACGGTCGTCGGCCTGACCCCGTCGATGGGCGGCCCGCAGCGGATCGCCGACCGCGCCGGATCGGGACGCGCGCGCGAGCTGGTGATGACGGGCGACCTGTACGACGCCGAGACGCTCGAGCGGTGGAACGTCGTCAACATCGTGCGCGACGACGCCGAGGTCGCCGAGTTCGCCGCCGCGCTGGCCCGGCGTCTGGCCGAAGGGCCGACCCGCGCCCACGACGCCACCAAGCAGATCGTCCGGGCGTGGTCGGAGGGCGGGGTCGAGGCCGCCGACGCCGTCGTGCCCGCGGTGTCGGGTGCGCTGTTCGCGACCGACGATCTCAAGCGGGCCGTGCGGGCCTTCCTGACCGAGGGCCCACGCCACGGGACGAGGTACGAGGGCCGCTGAAGCCCTCAGCGGAAGCGGGTGGTGCGCTGTCGGCCGTTGGCGCGCACCGTCACCTTGCCCTTGCGGGCGGATCGCGCCGTCACCTTCAGCGTCCACGTCCGGCCGCCCGAGCGGCGCCACCGCTTGACCCGCTTGCGCTCGCCGGACTGCCGGATCGTGACCCGCACGACGCGGCGCCCGTCGAACTCGGGCAGCGTCACCCGCAGACGCAGCCGCCGCGTGGTCCGACGCGCCGTGACGCCGATCCGATCGCCGCTCGTCGAACCGGCCCTGGCGCCGCCGCCGCTGCCACCACGCCCGCCGGCGACGGCCTCGGGCGCTGCCTCCGGCCCGTCGGTCGGACCGGGGTCGGCGACCGGTCCGGGGAGGAGGTTGACGTTGGGAACCCTGACGGCGGGGCCTCGCGGACACGCGACCTGCGGGCCCCCCGGCGCATCGGCGAAGAGCCCCCGGGCGAACGTCTGGCTCCACGTCGGGCCCGGGAAGTCACCCGTGCCCCGCAACGACACTCCGAACCCGGCGACGCGGTAGGCGATCGACATGAGGTTCTCGCAGTGCCCCTTGCTCTTGAGCCATGCGGTCACCACGGCCCGAGGCGTCGTCTGCCCGACGGCGAGGTTCTCGCCCATCGCCGACCACACGTACCCGGCCGCGGACAGCCGCAGGCTGGGCGAGATCCCGAACGGCGCGGGGAGCGGCGCGTCATGGGCGAAGTACCGCCGCGCGACCATGTCGTCCACGTGGCGCTGGGCCGCGAGTGCGACCAACGGCGACGGCGTCACCGTGTTGAGCCCCGCGGCCGCCCGCTCCAGGTTCGTCAGGCAGAGCTGCGCCGTCGCTGTTCGGGCGGACCCCAGCGGGGCGGGTGGCATGTCGGCGTCAACGCCCGGACCGGCGGCCTGGGCCGACGGCGCCGCGAGCAGGCCGGCTGCCGCGGCCGCCACGATCGCCCCGCCCGCGCGTCGCGCCCGCCGGTGCCCGGACGCCCCCGGCGCACGGTCGGCGGCGCCGCCGACCCGCCGGGCACGTGGAGGCGGGGTGGCCGGGG
>JBFWKS010000170.1:0-8843 GCA_050252545.1 Solirubrobacteraceae bacterium | reverse complement strand
CATCGCGCCCTTGTCGGTCGGCAGGTTCAGCGCCTTGACGAGCTGCTCGGGGACGGAGATCGTCGACACGCCGAGCCGGGCGAGGTTGGCGCTCCCGGTCTTCTTGATGTCGGGCAGCACGTTCTTGACGGTGTCGATCGGCACGGCGAACCCGATCCCGACGCTGCCACCGCCGGTGCCGGACGTCGCGATCTGGCTGTTGATGCCGATCACGCGGCCGGCCGCGTCGAGCAGCGGGCCACCGGAGTTGCCGGGGTTGATCGCGGCGTCGGTCTGGATGACGTCCTCGATGCTGTACCCGTTGGGGGCCTGCAGGCGCCGCTGCTTGGCCGACACGACCCCGGTCGTGAGCGTGCTGTCGAGCCCGTAGGGGTTGCCGATCGCCAGCACGCCGTCGCCGACCGCCACGTTCTCGGCCGACCCGAGTGCCAGCGGCTTGAGGTCCAGCCCCTTCGGGTCGACCTTCAGCACGGCGAGGTCGATCGACGCCTCCTGGCCGACCACCTCGGCGTCGACGGTCTTCTCGTTCGTGAAGGTCACCTGGACCTTCGTCGCGTTGTCGACGACGTGCGCGTTGGTGAGGATCGTGCCCTCGTCGTCGATGACGAAGCCCGACCCGCTGGCCGACCCGCGCTGGTTCTCCGACGGGTCGCCGAACGGCGAGCTGGTCTGCTGGGTGACCTCGGCCTCGATCTGGACGACGCCGGGCGCGTCGCGCTCGTAGATCTGTCGGGCGGTCAGCGCGTCGCCCTCCCCCGACGCCGACGACGTCTTCGTCGCCGAGATCGGCGCCTGCTGCAGGACCGTCGTGGTGTCGCCACCGCCGCCGATGCCCGCGGCACCGGCCCCGAGCGCGATCGCCGCGCCGAGGACCGCGGAGACGCCGATGACGGCGGGAGTACGAAGGTCGCTCATGAACTCAAGTATCGGTCGAGATCCCAAAGCGGGACTGAAGGACCCGTACGGGGTCGCTCAGAGTCACCTGGGAGAACGGTGGGAACGGAAGGGTCACCCGGTGGCGGTGGCGAGGTCGCGGCAGGCCGCCTCGATGTCGTCCTGGCGCATGAGGTGCGAGCCGACGAGGACCGCGTCGACGCCGACGCGCTCGAGCTCCTCGAGCTCCTCGCGGCGCGAGATCCCGGACTCCGACACGACGACCTTGCCGGTCGGGATGTGGCTCAGCAGGTCCAACGTGCGGTGCAGGTCGACCGACAGGTCGCGCAGGTCGCGGTTGTTGATCCCGATCAGATCGGCATCGACGACCTCGAGGGCGCGCTCGAGCTCCTCCTCCTCGTGGACCTCGACGAGCACGTCGAGATCGAGATCGCGCGCATCCCGGTACAGGCGGCGCAGGTCGTCGTCCTCGAGCGCGGCGACGATCAGCAGCATCGCGTCGGCACCCGACACCGCGGTCTCGACCACCTGGTACGGGTGGACGATGAAGTCCTTGCGCAGGATCGGCAGGACGCTCGCGGCCCGGGCCGCGGCCAGGACGTCCAGCTCTCCACCGAAGAACGGCCCGTCGGTCAGCACGCAGAGCGCGGTGGCACCGGCGCGCTCGTAGGCCGTGACGACGTCCTCGACGGAGGAGCCCTTGCGCAGCTTCTTCTTCTGCGAGGGCGCACGCCGCTTGTGCTCGGCGATCACCGACACCCCGGGGCGAGACGCCAGCGCCTCGGCGAACGGCCGGTCGCGGTCACGGGACGTGAGTCGCTTGCGCAGCTCCTCCTCGGGCACCGCCTTGCGGCGCCGCTTGACCTCCGCCCGGGTCTGGTCGGTGATCTCGTCGAGGATGCTCATCGGGCCATACCGGTGGTGGTGGTGATCTCGTTCGTCCGTGCGACGTAGCGCTCGAGCAACGCCGCGGCGCTGCCGTCGGCGATCGCCTCTCGCGCACGTTCGATGCCGCCGCGCAGGTCGTCGGCCCCGCCGCCGACCCAGATGCCGGCGCCCGCGTTCGCGACCACGAGCTCGTGGGCGGGATGGCCGGGTCCGACGTCGCCGGAGAGCACGCGCCGCGTGACCTCGGCGTTCTCGGCCGGGGTGCCGCCCCGCACGTCCGCGAGGTCGATCCGCTCGAGGCCGAGCTCCTCGGGGGTGACGGTCCAGCGGCGCACGCCGTCGGGGGTGACCTCGGCGATGTCGGTCGACGCGGCCGCGGAGATCTCGTCGAGGCCGTCCTCGCTGCGCACCAGGACGGAGTGCTCGGTACCGAGGCGGTGCAGCGCGTCGGCCATCCGGTCGATGACGTCCGGGTAGCCGATCCCGATCACCTGTCGCGGCGCGCCGGCCGGGCTCGTCAGCGGACCGAGGATGTTGAAGACGGTGCGCACCGCCAGCTCCTTGCGGACGGGGATGACGAACCGCGTGGCCTGGTGGTGGTGGGGGGCGAAGAGGAACCCGAACCCGACCTCGTCCAGCACGGTCCCGACCTGCTCTGCGGTCAGGTCGATCGCGGCGCCGAGCGCCTCCAGCACGTCGGCCGCGCCGGACTTCGACGTCGCGGACCGGTTGCCGTGCTTGGCGACCGCGCGCCCTGAGCCCGCGGCGACGAACGATGCGCTGGTCGAGACGTTGAACGTCGACGAGCCGCCACCGGTGCCGACGATGTCGACCAGGTCGGTACGGCTGGTCGTCACTGGCGTGGCGTGCGAGCGCATCGCGGCGGCGAGCCCCGCGATCTCGTCGGCGGTCTCGCCCTTCGTGCGCAGGGCGATCAGGAAGCCGGCGATCTCGACGTGCGACGCGTCCCCGGCCATGATCACGTCGAGGACGCGTTGGGCCTCCTCGAGTCCGAGGTCGCCCCCGGACGCGACACGTTCGATCGCGGGGGTGAGGACCGGGTGCGGCATGGAATCGCTGAAGGGTAGTCCATCGGCGGGTCACCGGGCCGTCGCGTTCGGGCACCGATCCCGGATGCGGGCGCCCGTTCCTCCCGCCGCACGGACGACCACGGGCCCCGGGGCCGGCGACCTGCCGACTCCGGGGCCCGTGGGCGACCCGTGCGCGTGACGGGCGGTCCCGAGGGACCGCCCTCACCCGTCCCGATCAGCAGAGCGGGATGATCGCCCCCAGGACCGGGAAGTTCAGGACGTTCACGTTCCCGAGGATCCCGAGGTTCGCGATGAGCTCGGACCGCCCGCCGCACGCCATCGAACCGCTGGAGAGCTTGTCCAGCTGGCTGCCGAGGAAGCCCTTCGACCCCTTCAGCCAGGCGTGACGGACCGTCGCCCGGGCGGGCGACGCGTCGGTGCCGATGCGGAAGTGCTCGAGCACGCCCGGGTAGCGGATGTCGTTGATCACGAACTGCTGGTTGCGGGAGTCCATGAACATGTACAGCCGCGGGACCTGCTGGGTCAGGTAGCTGAACGGCGACCCCTGGCCCATGTCCATCGACAGGTTGCGGAACCGCATGTTCTCCACCGCGACCGGCGCCCCATCGATGGGCAGCGACGCGTTGAACGTCGTCAGGCCGGACTGCTGGGTGCCCTCGTCGTCGAAGTCCAGCGACACCATCGCCGCGTAGGGCCGGTTGTCGCCGCCACCGTTGCCGCCCGAGAGCAGCGTGGGGTTCGGGCGGCGGCAGAGCGGACCGGCGTCGACGCAGACGTTGAGCGTGCGCGGGAGGTTCTCCAGCGACAGGTCGACGTCTCCGAGGCCCCCGAGTCCGGTGGCCTCCATGTCGAGCCGGGCGAGGTTCGACGCGTTGTCGAAGATCAGCCGGGTCGGCTCACCCTCGGCGACGAGCGCACGGATGCGGGTCATCTCCGACGGCTTGGACAGCTTGCCCGTGATCCGGGCCGCCTCGCCCTCCGCCTGCGGCATCTCGGCGTCGATCGTGATCGGCTTGCTCGTGGCGTCCTGCCGGAACAGCAGGTCGATCGGATCGACGTTCAGCGCCAGGCCACGGAGGCCCGTGAGCCGGACGCCGACCTTGAACCCGCCGTCGCTGCTGTAGCGCAGCTCGTCCTCGATCGAGGGGATCGGCGTGCCGTCCTCCTCGAGGCCGGTGACCGGCATGTCGACCGAGCCGGCCGCCAGGCGCAGCTCGCCGATGGCCTCCTCGTCGTCCGGCACGGTCAGCGAGGCCAGCGGCGCGTCACAGTCGACGGTGCGATCCGGCAGGGCCAGCGAGAACGCCCGCGGCACCCGGCGGATCGCCGCCTCGATGCTGTCGGCACCCTCGAGGACCTCGATCCCGCCGGCCTTGAGCGTGATCTCACCGACCGGATCGGATCCGGTGTAGGTGAGCTCGGAGCCGCCGTCGGCCAGATCGCCGAGGCCGAGCCGGAACTCGCGCGGCAGATCGCGGACGGTGGCGTCGATCGAGATCACGCCGTCCTCGTCTCCGGGCTCTCCCGGCTCACCGGGCTCTCCGGGCTCTCCCGGTTCCCCGGGTTCACCGGGCTCTCCCGGCTCACCGGGCTCGTCGTCGCCACCACCGGGCGTCGAGGACGTCGGGCAGGTCTCGGGCGTCTCGCCGCCGGGGCTCTCGCCGCCGTCGTCGCCACCCGGGTTCTCGCCGTCGTCGCCACCACCGGGCGTGCCACCGCCCGGGGTGCCGCCGTCGTCGTCACCGCCGCCGAGGGTCGAGCCCGCGATCCGGGCCTTCACCTGGAACGGACGGACGCTGCCGGTCTTGGCCTCGAGCACCAGCGGCGACGGGTTCACCGTGATCGCCTCCAGGTCGAAGACCCGCAGGGCCAGGCGGAACCTGTCGCCGGTCGTGTCGAGGAACGCGCCGTGGCCGTCCTCGGCACCGGGCACCTCGGGGAACTCCTCTCCCCCGCCGGTGGCCTGCACCAGCAGCTCGCCGATGCCGCCGTCGGCGACGACCGACAGGCCGCCGTCCTCGCTCTCACCGCCGAGGCCGATGGCCCCCTGCTGCGGCAGGCCCTTCAGGCGGACACGGAGCCGATCGGCACCGTCGATGAGCGGCAGGTTCGTGGCGTCGAGGTCGAACCGGTCGACCGCCGCGGAGCCCTCGTAGGTGAGCTTCGGGTTGGCCTCATCGGCACCGAGGCCGATGCGGAACGACTCGGGCAGGTCGAGGACCGAGGCCTCGACCCGCGCGGGCTCGGAGCCCTCGCCCGGGATCCGGGCGTCGACGCGGAACGGGCCGGCCTCGCCGGTCTGGACCGCCAGCGACACCGGGTCGGCCGAGAACTCGACGCTCTGCAGGCGCTTGATCCGCGCCGCGATCCGCATCGCCTCGCCGGTGGTGTCGGCGAAGACGCCGTTGTCACCGTCGGGGCCCGGCACCGTCGGGTACTCCTCGTCGATGCCCGATGCGCGGACGTCCACGAGCCCGATCTCGGGATCGGCCTTCAGGGTGATGCCCTCGTCGGAGCCGCCCGAGAACCGCACGGAGCCCGCGACGGGCAGGCCGGAAAGGTCGGCGTGCAGTCGCTGCAGGCCGGAGATGAAGCCGTCACGCGCGCGCACGTCGGCGGTGAGCCGCTCGACGGACGTGCCGTTGCCGTCGTAGGTCACGACGCCGGCGTCCTGGTCGGCGGTCACGTCGAGCTTGGCCGGCAGCACGTCGACGCCGACGACGGCCTTGAGCCGGTCGTGCGTCACCGTCGCCTTCAGCGGCTTGCCGGGGTGCGTCGTCGTCGCCTGGACCTTCAGCGGCGTGCCGGTGTCGACGGTCAGGTCGGACCGCTCGGGCGACGCGCCGTAGTCGAGGCGCAGCCGCGTATCGTCGCGACGGTCGTCGATGACGCCCTTGAACGTGCCGGCGGTGATGCCGACCGTCTCGCCCGGTCCGGACTGCGTGACCTTGGCGGTGAACTTCGGCGACGGCCGCAGGATCGTGTCCATCGGCGTCGTGATGTTCAGCTCGTTGGGCATGTTGTCGTCGGTGGAGTCGAAGCCGACGCTCAGCGAGCGGCCCTCCAGCAACGTGCCGTTGGGGTTGCCGATGATCGCCTCGACCGCGACGGGCAGGTGCGCCGTCTCGCCGTGGATGCGGCCGACCTTGAGGCCGACGTCGTTGCCACCCGCGAGCGAGATCGTCGCGACCGCGTCGGGCGCGGAGTCGTCGTCGAGGTTGATCGGGCGCGGGACGCCGAGCTCGGCGACCACGGTGCGGGTGACGGTCGTGCCGTCGGGCCGCTTGTACGTCGTCTGGATCCGGTAGTCGAGGATCCCGCTGTTGCAGGTGAGGGTCGTCAGCCCACCGGTCAGCTGGGCAAGGCCGTCGCTGACGGGATTGCCGCCGGTCGCGCGGACGAGTCCGTCCACGACGCTCACCGGGGTGCAGAGCACGCTCTGCAGGAGCCCGCCCAGCCCGGACGTGCCGGTGAGGTTGCCGAACAGCTGGCTGATCGGGTCGGGTCCGGGCGTCGACGAGTTTGATCGTCCGAGTCCGAGCAGCGCCTGGGCCGGTGCCACCGTCACCAGCGCCGTCACCGCCGCCACCACCACTACGAGCGCACTGGCCGTGCGCCTCCGCATACGTCGAACCACCATGACCCCCCGGTCGATTCCCCACGTCGTGCCGGACGCGATGCGCCCAGTCGTGCTGCAGGGGAGCTTCTACCCCGCCGGGAGGTGGACAGTCAAGGCCAAGTTGTGAACATGGCGATGGTGTACGCCGTTATCTCCCGATCGGCCCCTCCGGCGCTTCAGCGCGCGACGCCGGCGGCGAGGAACCGGCCGAGCATCCCCATCCCGTCGGGCGTCAGGACCGACTCGGGATGGAACTGCACCCCCTCGACCGGCAGCTCGCGGTGCCGGATTCCCTGGATGACGCCCCCACCACGGGCCGTGACCTCGAAGCAGTCCGGCAGCGTCGCCTCGTCGACGACGAGCGAGTGGTACCGGCCGACGACGACCGGGTCGGGCAGATCCCGGTAGATCGAGCGGCCGTCGTGGGTGATCTCGCAGGTCTTGCCGTGGACCGGCTCGTGCCGGACGACCCGGCCGCCGAACGCCTGGCCGAGCGCCTGATGCCCCAGGCACACGCCCAGCAGCGGGATCCCCGCCTCCGGGAACCGCCGCACGGCCTCCAGCGAGATCCCGGCGTCGTCCGGGGTGCACGGTCCGGGTGAGACGACGACGCGGTCGTACGGGCACGGCCCTCCCCCACCCAGCAGCTCGTCCACCGTGGCCTTGTCGTGCCGCACGACGTGCAGCTCGCCCCCCAGCTCGCCGAGCTCCTGCACCAGGTTGTAGGTGAAGGAGTCGTAGTTGTCGATGACGAGCACGCGGGTCATCCGTGCCACCCCCGCTGCTCGAGCGCGACCTCGACGGCGCGTCGGATCGCACGGGACTTGTTGACCGACTCCTCGTACTCGTAGTCGGGCCGGGCGTCGGCGACGGTGCCGCCGCCGGCCTGCACGTGGCAGACGCCGTCCTTGAAGACCGCGGTGCGGATGTGGATGCAGCTGTCCAGGTCCCCCGACCACGACAGGTACCCGACCGCGCCGCCGTAGCCCCCACGCTTGACCGGCTCGAGCTCGTCGATGATCTGCATCGCCCGGACCTTCGGTGCGCCCGACAGGGTGCCGGCCGGCAGCACCGAGCGCAGCGCGTCGGTGGCGGTGACCTCCTCGCGCAGCGTGCCGGACACCGCCGAGACGATGTGCAGGACGTGGGAGTACGTCTCCACGACCATGAGCTCGTCGACGCTGACCGACCCGTACTCGCACACGCGACCGAGGTCGTTGCGCGACAGGTCGACGAGCATGACGTGCTCGGCGCGCTCCTTCTCGTCGGCGAGCATGCCGGCGGCCAGCTCGGCGTCCTCGGCCGGCGTGGCGCCGCGCGGGCGGGTGCCGGCGATCGGTCGCATCGCGATCTCGCGGTCGCGGACGGTCACGAGCGGCTCGGGGCTGGCACCGACGACCTGCCAGTCCCCGAAGTCGAGGTAGTACATGTACGGCGACGGGTTGACGACCCGCAGGCCGCGGTAGACGGCGAAGGGATCGATGCCCAGCTCGGCCGACCAGCGCTGCGACGGCACCACCTGGAACGCGTCCCCGGCGTGGACGTACTCGATGATCCGCGACACCATCGCCTCGAACTCCGGGCGGGTGTGGTTGGACGTCCACTCGGGGACGGTCGGCGGACCGGCGACGATGCCGCCCGCAGCCGGGGGCGGCTGCTCCGCCCGTCCGTGGGTGACGGACCCCGTCGGTGCGGCGGGACCGTCGACGCCCGTCGCCCCGGCCGGGTCCGGCTCGACGGCGGGCCGCTGGTCCGGCACCGGCGCCCGGAGCACCTCGTGCAGGTCGACGATCCGTCGGATCGCTGCGGCGTGACGCTCCGCGAGCGTGCCGGGCGCGTCGTCGTCCAGCCGGACCGGGGCCAGCAGGGTGATCGTGTGCTGCAGGTGGTCGAAGACGACCATCGCGTCGGTGACCTGCAGCGCCAGGTCGGGGGTGCCGAGCGGGTCGGGGTTGGGATCCCCGAGCGGCTCGACGGTGCGGACGAGGTCGTAGGCGAAGACGCCGACGGCGCCGCCGACGAATGGCGGCAGGTCCGCGACCGGGGCCACGCGCCGCCCCCCACCGACGGTGTCGCGCGCGACGGCGTACGGATCGCCCGGGTCGCCCAGGCGCCAGACGATCGTCTCGGCCGGGCGCACTCCCAGGAACGAGTAGCGCCCGACGCGGCCCTGGTCGGCGCTCTCCAGCAGGAACGCCGGCTCGCCCGGGTGGGCGGCGCGGAGCTTGAGGAACGCCGACACGGGCGTCTCGGTGTCGTCGATGGTGCGCGCGGCGATCGGGACCAGGTCGTAGTCGCCGACGAGCGCGGCCACGTCCTCCCGTCCCGGCGTGATCGTCAGACCCGACGCGGCGGCCCGGGCGAGGGCGTCGTGCAGGTCGGGCGCGGTC
>JBFWKS010000169.1:0-8880 GCA_050252545.1 Solirubrobacteraceae bacterium | reverse complement strand
CGCCCTGCGAGGCCTGGTTGGCCTGCGCGAGGATCGCCGTGCCGGCCTGCTGCAGGACCTGGTTCTTGGTGAACGACACCATCTCCTGCGCCATGTCCACGTCGCGGATCCGCGACTCCGACGCCGAGAGGTTCTCCTGGTACACCGACAGGTGGTTGAGCGTGTGCTCCAACCGGTTCTGCACCGCACCGAAGTCGGCACGCATCTCGGAGATGCCGTCGATCGCGGCGTCGATCGTCGACAGCGTGACGCCCGACAGGGTCGTCGCGCCGGCGATGCCGGTGAGCTGGGCGGCGAGGCTGGCCAGCGCGACCGTGGTGGTCTCGCTGTCGTTGGCGCCGACCTGGAACACGACCTGGGTGGCCGTGCCGTCGAGGAGCTTCGTGCCGTTGAACTCCGCGCGGGTGCCGATGGCGCCGAGCTCGGTCGTCAGCTGGGTGACCTCCGAATCGATGGCCGAGCGGTTGGTGGCGTTGAGCGTGCCGTTCTGGTACTGGACTGCCAGCGTGCGGACGCGCTGCAGGATCGAGTGGACCTCCGTGAGCTGGCCCTCTGCGGTCTGCACGAGGGAGATGCCGTCCTGGGCGTTGCGACGCGCCTGCTCCAGGCCACCGACCTGGCCACGCAGCTTCTCGCTGATCGCCAGCCCCGCCGCGTCGTCGGCCGCGCGGTTGATCCGCAGACCCGACGACAGCCGCTCCATCGACTTCGCCAGCGTCGACGACGTGTTGGACAGGTTGCGATGCGCGTTGAACGCCTCGACGTTGGTGTTGATGCGCAGAGACATAGTCGATCTCCTTGATCGGCCGTGATTGATGTCACCGCGGACGACATCCGTGTCGTCCGTTGCACCCCCGTCATCGGCCGAGGTCCGACGAACTTGAGGCCCCCGTGAACGACGACGCCCCCCGGTCCCGAAGGATCCGAGGGGCGAGGTCCGCAGTGGTGCCGCCGTCATCGAGCACCACCGCGGGGTCGCTCCCACCACGAAAGCTGACCCGTCCCGCGAATCGGGCGGTCGGCCGGCCGTCACGACGACCGTCCGCCACTCGCGGAAGCTCTGGGCGGGCGTCCGGACCGGATCCGAACGTCCCGTGACGCGATCAGTCGCTCGTCACCGTCGCGTGCGCCGTGGTTGCGGCGGTGGTCCACGCACCGACGAGCGTGTCGGGGGACCAGGCGATGGTGGGGTTGCGCAGAGACATGCGTCGATCTCCTTGATCGGCCGTTGTTGCTGTCACTCGGACGACGTCCGTGTCGTCCGTTGCCGTCCGGTGATCGGCCGCGGGGCGCCGGACTTGAGCCGCCTGCGGTCGCTCTCCGGGACACCGACCGCGGACTCGCCGTGCCCGGACGGTCGCGGGTGGGCCGGCGACGGTGGGCTCACGCACCGGCGGGCTCCTCGGACGCCTCGGCCTCGCGCTCGGCGCGCAGGGCGCTGACCTCGGCGCGGACGATGGCGCGGCCGACCTGGACCGCGGCCGCCCAGACCACGAGCCACCCGACGACCCCTGCGACGAGTGCCCGGACCCCGACCTCGAACGGTTCGATCCGGGCCCCGAGCGACGCCGCGCCGACGAGGAGGAACGCGAGCAGCGCACCCCACGCCGTCGCGTGGCGGACGTGCGCGGACATCCGCGGATGAGCGGACACCGAGATCCCGGCGGGCCGCGAGCCGGCGCCGCGGCCACCCCGGGCGGCGCCGCGACCCGATGCGGCGCGACCGGCCGTGGCGGCGGGACGCGGGGCGCGCGTCATGCGATCACCCTCGGGGCGGTGACACGGCTGCGGGTCACGGGAGCACCATCCGGGCGACGCGGGTGGGCTCCGCCAGGGTGATCGCGTCACCCGTTGCCAGGTACGACAGCGGCAGGTCGCGGACGATCGCCTGTCCGATCGGGCCGCCCGGACGCTGTGCGCCGTCGACGCGGGTGAGCGCGAGCGCATCGGGCTCTAGCGGGTCGAGCGCATCGAGCAGATCGGAGACCGCCGGCTCCAGGGTCGCGGCCGGTATGGCGACGTGGACCTCCTCGACGCCGGCGGCCTCGAGCCGATCGGCGAGCACGGCGATCGCTTCGGCATCGGCGGGATCGGTGATCGGTGCGTCGACGAGCGTGACGTCATGTGCGCCGTCGCGCAGGGCGGACGCGACCGCTTCGGCGTCGTCGGTGCCGAGCAGGTCGACCGACGGACCGGCCGCGAGCATCCGGCGCAGCCCGGCGGCGTCGCCCGACCCGATCACGAGGACCGAGCGACCGGCATCCGCGTACGCCGCGGCCAGGAGCGCGAGCACCGTCGCGCGGTCGCTGTCGGGAACCCCGGCGATCGCGATCCGCGACACCGCGGCGCGTCGGTCCAGCCCCCGCACGCGCCGGGCGAGGGTGCTGCGGACGGCCCGGTCGGCGCGCCGGGCCGGGTCGAGCGGCACGCCGTGGAGCAGTGCGTCGGTGACGACGTCGCGCGCCAGGCCCGGGGCGAGGCCGCGGGCGACAAGGCCGTACTCGGTGACGTCGGCGTCGACCGTTCCCCGCACGTCACGTCCGACCGCCGGGCGGATCGGCACACCCCCGGACACGGCGCTCCCGGCCCCGGCGATCACCGTCGCGGGCCCCGGATCGGCCGCCGCAGGTTCGGTCGGTCCGGTCCGCCGGCGGTCGGCGGTGCGGGTGACCCGGACGGGCTCGACGTCGATCGCGAGCTCGACCGGGATGAAGTCCCGCGGGCCGTCGGCCGGTGCGGGTGCGGGCTTGTCGTCGACCGTGCCGGTCACGTCCGCGGCGTAGACGGCGGGTGCGGGCGGCGCGAGCGGGTCCGACGCCGCGGTGGGCGTCGGGGTGAGCGGATCCGATGCCTCGAAGGCCATGGGGGTGATCCGCTCGGGCGCCGCCGAGGTCGCAGGGGCCGGACGGTCGGACCCCGCGACGGGCGTCTGGGTGATCCGGCGGGCGGTCGGACCGTAGGCGGCTCCGGGACCGTAGGCGACGACGGGCGCGGCCCCGGCGGCCGCCTCATCGGTCGGTCCTGCCTTGGCGCCCGCGCCGGCCCGCCGCGCGAGAGCGGTCGGGTGGCCCTGTGCCACATCGAGGTGGCGCAGGAACGACGCGCCGTCGAGCAGCGGCGGAAGCGCGGGCTCGTCGTCGACCGCGTCGATGCCGGTGGTGATGGCCGGCGCGGCCTCGACCTCGACGTAGCGCTGCTGGAAGAACCCGCCGACCCCGCCGGCGAGGCCCTCACGACGGCGCAGGACCACGGCGTCGTCGCCGAGCTCCTCACGGATGCGGGGCAGGATCTCCTCGAGGCTGCGCCCGCGGAACGTGCGCGCCGGACCGGCCGTCTCGGGCAGGTCCGCGGGCCCCTCCGCAGCCTCGTTCGACGTCGACGGGTAGGCGGGACTGCTCATGAATCGATCACTCCGACGGTCTCGACGTTGATGCCCGGTCCGATCTCGTTGTACGAGCAGACGGCGAGCTGGGGAAGGGTCTGCTCGACGAGGCGCCGCAGGTGGCGGCGCACGCGGGTCGAGCACAGCAGCACGGGGTGCAGGCCGCGACGCGCGGCCTCCTCGGTCTGGCGGCGCAGCGCGTCGACGAGCGCGTGGGCGCGCGTCGGGTCGAGCGCGAGCACGTCGCCCTCCGGGGTCTGGACGATCGCGCCGGCGACCTCCTGCTCCAGGCCCGGGTCGAGGGCGAGCGCAGGCAGGCGCTGATCCGGGTCGACGTGCGGCGCGGTGATCTGGCGGGCGAGCGCCTGGCGCGCGTACTCGGCGAGCATCTCGGGATCGCGGGTCAGGCGCGCCCGGTCACCGATCGCCTCGATGATCGTGCCGAGGTCGCGGATCGACACGCCTTCGGCGAGCAGGCGCTGGAGCACCCGCTGGAGCTCGCCGAGGGTCAGGGCCTCCCCCACGACCTCCTCGACGGCCGCGGCGTTGGTCTCCTTGAGCCCCTCGACCAGATCCCGGACGTCCTGGCGGGTGAGGATCTCGCCGGCGTGCTGACGGATCTGCTCGGTCAGGTGGGTGACGACGACCGACTCGCCGTCGACGACGGTGAACCCGAGCGCCTCCGCCTCGGCCCGGTCGCCCTCGGCGACCCAGGTGGCGGGGAGCCCGAACGCGGGCTCCACCGTCGGCATCCCGGCGATCTGACCGACGGCGTCGCCGGGGTCCATCGCCAGCAGGTGCCCGGGGAGCAGTCGGCCCTTGGCGACCTGCGACCCGCGCACGCGGATGAGGTACTCGTGGGCGTCCATCCCCGGCTCGTCGTGGACGCGCACCGGCGGCACGACCAGGCCCAGGTCGCCGGCGAGCTGGCGGCGCACCGCCGAGATCCGCGCCAGCAGCGACCCGCCGGCGCGCTCGTCGACGAGCCCGACCAGGCCGTACCCGATCGCCAACTCGAGCCGGTCGACCGGGCGGGCCTCCGTCGCCGGGTCGGCACCCGCGCCGAGCGCCGGCGGAGCCGATGCGGCCTCCAGCGCCAGCCGCTCCTCCTCGGCCTCCTCCTCCTGCGCCTGCTTACGCAGCATGAGCCCAACGGCGAACAGGCCGCCGCCGACGAGCAGGAACGGCAGCTTGGGCAGCCCCGGGACGAGCCCGAAGAGGATGATCATCCCGCCGGCGACCAGCGGCGCCTTGCGCTGGCGCAGGATCTGGGTGGCGATATCCGATCCGAGGTCGCCCTCCGAGGCCGCGCGGGTGACGATGATGCCCGTGGCCACGGCGATCAGCAGCGCCGGGATCTGGGCGGCCAGCCCGTCACCGATCGTCAGCAGCGAGAAGTGGTGGGCCGCGTCGCCGAAGCTCATGCCCTGCATGAGCACGCCGATCGCCAGACCGCCCAGGAGGTTGATGAGCGTGATGAGCACGGCGGCGATCGCGTCGCCCTTGACGAACTTCGACGCACCGTCCATCGCGCCGTAGAAGTCGGCCTCGTCGGACACCTCGGCGCGGCGGCGGCGGGCCTCCTCGTCACTGATCTGGCCCGCGTTGAGATCGGCGTCGATCGCCATCTGCTTGCCGGGCATCGCGTCGAGGGTGAACCGCGCGGCGACCTCGGCCACACGGCCCGCGCCGTTGGTGACGACGACGAACTGGATGACGACGAGGATGAGGAAGACGACGAGGCCGACGACGAGGTTGCCGGCGATGACGAACTCCCCGAACGCGTGCACGACCTGGCCGGCGTCCTCACCCGAAAGGATCAGCCGGGTGACCGACACGTTGATCGCCAGCCGGAAGATCGTGGCGATCAACAGCAGGCTCGGGAACACCGACAGGTCGAGCGCCTTGCCCAGGTAGAGCGTGGCCACCACGATCGCGATCGCCATCGCGATGTTCAGCGTGATGAGCAGGTCCAGCAGCAGCGGCGGCAGCGGGACGATGAGCATGCCGACGACGACGACGATGCCGACGGCGGCCAGCAGGTCGGTGTGGCGCAGCAGGGCGCCCAGCGCCCCGGTCGGGGCGGCCTTCGCCGGTGCGGTTGAGGTGCTCATGCCAGTCGGGCCCTTCGACGACGATCGACGCGGTAGACGAACGCCAGCACCTCGGCGACCGCCTGGAAGAGCTCTTCGGGGATCGCGTGGCCGACGGGCACCTGGCGGTGCAGCGCGCGGGCCAGCGGCTTGTTCTCCACGACCTGGACGCCATGCTCGCGGGCGATCGCGCGGATCCGCAGGGCGATGAGGTCCTGCCCCTTGGCGACGACGGTCGGCGCGGCCTTGTCGGGGTCGTAGGCCAACGCGACGGCGAAGTGCGTCGGGTTGGTGAGGACGACGTCGGCGGTCGGGATCGCGGCCATCATCCGGTTGCGCGACGCCTCCGACGCGCGTTGGCGCTGCTGCTGCTTGACCTCGGCCGGCAGCTCCTGCTGGCGGTACTCGCGGCGCACGTCCGACAGGCTCATCTTCATCTGCTTGCGGTGGCGGTGGCGCTGCCAGGCGACGTCGAACGCGCCGATCACGAGGTAGACGACGGCGGCGTTGCGGGCGATCGTCATCGCGGAGCTCCCGAGCTCGGCGGCGAACTGCGCAGGGCTGATGCCGGTGAGCGCCGCGACCTCGTCGATCCGCGGCAGCAGCACGGCGGCGACGACACCGCCGACGACGGCCATCTTGGCCAGCGACTTGACCCCTTCGACGATCGAGTTGACCCCGAAGACGTTCTTGGCGCCCTTGATCGGGTCGAGCTTCTTGAAGTCCGGGATCAGCGCCTTCGGCGAGGGCTTCATCCCGACCTGGGCCAGGTTGACGACGACCGCCGCGATGACGACCGCCACCGCCAGTGGCGCGATGATCGAGAAGAACTGCTGCATCGCGGCGGTGCCCAGGCCCATGACGCCCTCGGGCCGGACGAGGTCCTCGGCCCGGCCGGTGAGCAGCAGGCTGTTGCGCATCGCCTCCTGCATGTCGGCCCAGATCCGCGGGCCGACGGCCCCGAGCGTCAGCGTTCCGACGAGCAGGACGACGGCGCCGTTGAGGTCGGTCGACCGTGCGACCTGGCCCTTCTCGCGCGCCTCCAGCTTGCGCTTGGGCGTCGCCTCCTCGGTCTTGTCACCGGAGTCCGACATCAGCCCGCCACCCTCAGCGTCCGTAGGGCCTGGGCGACGCTCGGCGTGATGCGGTCGGCGAACCACCCCGCGGCGAACGGCAGGGTGATCGCGACGAAGAGCATGCCGACGATGACCTTGGTCGGGAACCCGACCGCGAAGACGTTCATCTGCGGGACGACGCGCGAGACCATCCCGAACGCAGCGTCGGTCAGGAGCAGCGTGAGCAGCACCGGAGCGCCGACCATGATCGCGGCGACGAGCACGTCCTTGAACGCCCGGAACACCCCCATCACCATCGGCTGCAGCTGCGGGAACGCGTCCACGGGCACCATGTCGAACGTGCGCGCGAGGCCCTGGATGATCACCGCGTCCCCGCCGATCACCACGAGGACCGCGACCCCGAACAGCGCGTAGAGCTGGCCGAGGATCGCGCCCTGGCTGCCGGTGAGCGGGTCGACGAGCGCCCCGAACGCAAAGCCGATCTGCAGGTCGAGCAGGCTGCCCGCGGCCTGCAGGCCCGCGAGCAGCGCCGCCAGCACGTACGCGAACGCCGTGCCGATCAGGATCTCCTTGACGAGCAGCTCGAAGTACGCGACCGGGTCGGTCGGCACGTCGACGGCACGCAGCGCGATCGGGGCGATGCCGACGGTGAGCCCGACGGCGATGATGCCGCGCACCCGCCGCGGGATGATCTTCGACGAGAACAGCGGTGCCAGGAGGAACAGCGGACTGATCCTCGCGAGCACGAGGAGGAACCCGGCGACCTGGACGCCGATCGCCTGCTGGACGAGGGCGTCCGGGGTCATCGGACGCCGATGTGGGTCGGGATCGACGACCACAGATCCTGGGACCAGCTGACGAGCTGGCCGAGCATCCACGGGCCGGCGATGAGCAGCACGAGCGCCGACACCGCGAGCTTGGGGATGAACTGGAGGCTCTGCTCCTGGATCTGGGTGACCGCCTGGAAGATCGACACGACCACCCCGACGACCAGGCCGGCGACGAGCAGCGGAGCGGCGACCTTGATCGCCAGCTCCATCGCGGACGTCGTGATCGAGACGACGCTGTCCTGGTTCATCGGCCGGCCCTCCGGACGGTCACGCGCACGCCGGTCATACGCCGAACGACTGGACGAGCGACCGGGTGATCAACGCCCACCCGTCGACGAGGACGAAGAGCAGGATCTTGAACGGCAGGCTGATGAAGACCGGTGGCAACATGATCATGCCCAGGCTCATCAACGTCGCTGACACGACGAGGTCGATGATCAGGAAGGGCAGGAAGATCAGGAACCCGATCTGGAACGCCGTCTTCAGCTCGCTGATGATGAACGCGGGGATGAGCACCCGCGTGGGGATGTCGGCGCGGGTCTGCGGCGCCTCGACCTTGCCGAGCTTGACGAACAGCCGCAGGTCGCTCGTGCGGGTCTGCTTGAACATGAACTCCCGCATCGGCGCCTCGCCGCGGGTGAACGCCTCGGCGGTGGTGATCTTGCCGGCGATCGCCGGCTGGATCGCGTCCTTGCGGACCTCGTCGAACGTCGGTCCCATGACGAACAGCGTCAGGAACAGCGCCATCCCGACCAGCACCTGGTTGGGCGGGGTGGTTTGGGTGCCGAGGCCGGCGCGGACAAAGCCCAGGACGATGAGGATGCGCGTGAACCCGGTGACGCAGAACAGCAGCGCCGGGATCAGCGACAGCGACCCGACGAGCAGGAGCAGCTGGATCGCGTTGCCGCCGTCGATGTTCACTTCCGCACCGTCCGCTCGCGCAGGCGGTCGACGAGCGCCCGCCAACGGCGGCCGAGCGTTCCCAGCAGCGCCGTCAGATCGGCCGCGCCCGCGTTGCTGGCCCGCGGGGCCGCCGGTCCGCCGTCGCCGTCGGGATCGACGGGCCGCGCAGGGTCGATGAGCCCCAGATCCAGAGCCTCGGCCTGGTCCCAGCCGCGCAGGGTGGTCGCCCCGTCGCTGCCGGACCCGACGAGCAGCACCTCGTCCCCCACGTGCACCAGGTGCAGGGCGCCACCGCCCTGGAGCGGCACGCTCGCCACGGTCCGCAGCGGACCCTCGCCGACCGTCCCGGCGCCCTTCATGCGCCTGAGCACCCAGGTGACCCCGTAGATCACCGCGACGACGACGAACAGCCCGGCGATGACCCGTGCGATGCTGCCGCCGCCGACGTCGGCCGGTGGCACGTCGGCCCCGTCACCGAGGTTCAGTGGTGTGTCCTCGCCGCTGGTCTTCGTCTTGTCCTGCGCGAGCGCGAGGGTCGGCAGCAGCAGCTGGACGGTGAGGAACGCCGCCGCAGCGAGCAGGGCGGCTGACGCGCG
>JBFWKS010000168.1:0-8911 GCA_050252545.1 Solirubrobacteraceae bacterium | reverse complement strand
ACACCGCGCGGCGACGAGATCGACCAGGCCCGCCGCCTACTGCGCGCCGTCCCGCCGAGGTTCCGGCCGTGATCGCCCGGCTTCGACGCTTCCCAGACCGCGCATACGGCGTCGCGGGGGTCCTCGAGCTCGTCGCGATCCTCGGCGCCCTCTATGTGTCGTATACCGCGGAGCGCGGGTTGCCGTTCGCCGATCGTTACCGCGTCACCGTCGACGTGCTCGACGCCCGCCGTGTGGCCCGTAATGCAGAGGTCCGCGTCGCGGGGGTGCGCGTCGGTCGAGTCGAACGCGTGACCGCGGTGGCGGGCCGCGGGGCCCGACCGCGCGCGCGCATCTCGCTCAGCCTAGGCGGCGAGATGCGACCGCTCTCGACCGACAGCACCGTGAAGATTCGCCCGGCCTCGGTGCTCGGGGCCGTGTACGTCGAGCTGATTCCGGGACGAGGCCGGCGAACGCTGGACGACGGCGCGCACCTCGTGACGCGCCCCGGCCGACCGTCGGTGGAGCTCACCGATCTCCTCGACGTGTTCGACCCGGCCACGGCGACCGATCTACGCCGGGCACTGACCGACACCGGGGATGCACTGGTGGGCCGGGGGGAGGAGCTGAACCTGGCGATCCCGGCCCTTCGGCGCCTACTTGGTCCCGCGCAGCGTCTCGCGCGGCTCTTGGCGGCCGACGACACGCGGCTCGTCGCGGCGATCCGCGGCTTCGCCGAGACCACCCGGACGCTCGCTGCGCACGACGGCCGGGTCGGCTCGATGGTCACCGGCGCCGCGCGGACGCTCGAGGCGCTGGTCCGCGCCGACGACGCCCTCGACGCCACCCTGCGCCTGCTCCCCACCACCGCGCGCGACGCGACCAAGGCCCTGCGCGCACTACGCCCCGCCCTCGCCGACCTCGCCGCGATCAGCGTGGCGTTGCGACCCGCCGCCGGCCGGCTGCCCCGCGTCGCCTCGACGCTCGACGCGACGCTGCGATCCGGGATCCATCAGGCCCCGCGCATCACCGACCTGGCCCGCAGGACCGATCGCGCGCTGGGGACGCTCGGCACCGTGGCGCGACGGCCATCCACCGACGGCGCGATCCGCAAGCTCACCGAGCTGATCGACGCCGCCCAGCCGGGCCTCCGGACGGTCCACGACGCCCAGCTGCAATGCAACGTGTTCGGCATGTTCTTCTACAACTTCGGCACCGCCGGCAGCTGGACCACCGACGGCGCGCCGCCGTACGCCAACATCTTCCTCACCGACCTGGGCACGGTGAGCGAGATGTTCCAGGCGGCGACCCCGACCGACGGGATCCGCATCAACCCGCTCCCGCACACCGATCGTCAGGAGTGCGAAGCCGGCAACGAGCCGTGGAGCGCCGGAACCCTGCTCGGCAACCCGCCGGGTCGCCAGCCGCGGGCGACCCGCGCCACCGCACCGCCTGTGCACGTTCGTCCGCTCGCGCAGAAGGCCGGCCTCGTCGATCCACCGGACGGCACCCCGTGAGCCGCCGGATGAGGAGAGCGCGACGGTCCGCCGCGGCGTCGCGCGCAGGACGTCATCGCGTCGTCGGTCTCGTCGCGATCGTGACGACGATGCTCGTCGGCGTGTACGTCTTCGGGGGGCGGGCGGCCCTCGATCGCGGGCCGGAGCTGCGGGCGATCGTGACGTCGTCCAACCAACTCAAGCCCGGCAGCCCGGTCCGCATCGCCGGGCTCGACGTCGGCCGCGTCCGCTCCGTCGGCAGGGGACCCCGCCAGACGTCGGTCGTGGTGTTGGAGCTCACCGACGAGGCGACGGTCGTCCGTCGTGACGCGACGATCAGCATCCGCCCGCGGATGTTCTTCGAGGGCGGGTTCGTCGTGGACCTTCGCCCCGGGACCCCCGGGGCTCGGCCGGCCGGACCGGGCTTCACGATCCCGCTCGACCGCACCGCACGCCCGGTGCAACTGGATCAGGTCCTCTCCACCTTCACCGCCGACCTGCGCACCGCCATCACGCGAACCGTCGACGAGCTGGCGATCGCCCTCGACGGACCGTCCGGCCGGAACGGGGTGGATGGTCTCGCCGGCACGGTGAGGGAGCTGGACCGTGCCCTCGGTGACATCACCACCGTCGCCCGGGCCCTGCAAGGCCGGCCCGACGGTGACCTGGGCGCCGCCCTCCGCGGCACCGCGAACGTCGCCGGGCAACTCGCGGCTGACCGGCCCGCGCTCGGAAGGCTGGTGCGCAGTGCCGGTCGTGTCACCGTCGCCCTCGCCCGGGAGGACGCGTCCCTGCGGCGCTCCCTCCGCGAGCTCGACGAGTTCGTCCGTGCCGCCCCGGAGTCGCTGGACCGGATCGACGCGACGCTTCCCGCCGTCGATGCGCTGGCGCGGCCCGCGACTCGAGCGCTCGATGCCATTCCGCCCGCCCTTCGACCGTCGGCCCGGCTGCTGAACCAGATCCAGGGCCTGGCGCGCGCGTCCGAGCTGCCGGCCCTGATCCGGGCGGCTGCGCCGGTGCTGGGCGAGGTGCCCGAGCTCGTGCGGTCGGCGCGCATCGCACTGCCGCTGGCGGACCAGGCGGCCCGGTGCGTTCGCGACACCGTGATCCCGGCGATGAGTCGCGTCGTCCCCGACGGTGTGCACACCACCGGCCGCCCCGCGTGGTTGGAGTTCCTGCACGCGAGCGGGGGCGCCGTGGCGATCGCGTCGAGCTTCGATGGCAACGGCACCAACATCCGCTTCGGGCTGACGCTCTCCGACCACATCCTGACCGGTGCACTGCCCGGATTCGGAACGAGCGCCGCCCTCCTGCCGGACGCCGTGGTCGGCACCAACCCCCACACGGCGAACTTCCGGGACGTCGTGTTCCGCCCGGACAAGTGGTGCAGCGAGCAGCCGCTCACCCCGCTCACCCACCGGGCCGACGGCGCTCCGCCGCTGGGGCAGTGGCAGGCGGCCCCGGCGGCACGCGCGACGAGCGGCACCGGAGCGACGCGCACCACGCTTCGCCGGCTGCTCGCGAGCCCGGATGACCGGAAGGACCGACCGTGACCCCTCGGCACCGATCGACCAGCCCCGTCGTCGCCGTCGTGCTGATCGCCCTCCTGGCCGCGGGCGGGATCGCGGCCGCGACCTACATCCTCCTCCACCAGCGCCTGGCGCCACCGCTCACCGCGTCCTACGACATCCACGTCGAACTGCTCTCGGCCGACGGCGTCGCCCCCGGCCTGGGCCAACCGGTCACGGTCGCCGGGGTCAAGGTGGGCAGCATCACCGGCGCTCGGCTCCGCGCCGGCCGCGCCCTGGTCACGCTGCGCATCGAGCGACGCCGGCTCCCCGACGTCCGCCGCGGCGCCACCGCCTCGCTCGAGCCGATCACGCCCCTGGGCGACATGCAGATCACGTTGGACCCCGGCGGTGCGCCCGCGCCGGTGCTCCCGGCCGGAGCCACGATCGGTGCGGGCTCGACGAACGCGCCGATCGGCTTCGACCGCCTGCTCGCATCGCTGGACGCGGACACCCGGGCCTACGTCTCCTCCCTGGCGACCGCCCTCGGGGTCGGCACCCGCGGACGCGGAGCCGACCTGCGGGCGGCGCTCGCCACGATGTGGCCCACCACGCGGCAGGTCCGCCGGATCGCGGCCGCCTTCGCCGAACGCCGCCACGACACCAGGGCGTTGGTCAGCGATCTGGCGACGCTCACCCGCGCGGCGGGCGACGACCGTCGTCTCGGAACGCTGGTGACACAGCTCGCGCAGACCCTCGAGACCCTCGGGTCCAACGACGAGGCGCTCCGGGCGGCGTTGCGCGAGCTGCCGGGCACCCTCAGCCGAAGCCGCCGGACCCTCGCCTCGACGGCACGGTTCGCCGACGAGCTGCGGCCCACGGCACGAGCGCTGACGCCCGTCCTGGACCGCACCCCGGCGACGCTCACCGCGCTGACGCGGCTCGCCGATGCGGCCACGCCGATCATCCGCCGCCAGATCCGTCCCGCCACCCGAGCATTGACGCCGATGCTCGACCGCGTGCACCCACCGCTGCGGACGCTGCGCGCGGCGCTCCCGGAGACCACGTCCCTGCTGCGCACCTCCAACCACTTCCTCAACACCTACGCGTACAACCCCAAGGCCGACGGCGGAGCGGACTTCGGCGGGGGGATGTGGGGGCTGCCCTGGTTCGGGCACAACCTGAACTCCGCGACGAGCGCCGGCGATGCGCACGGCAGCTTCCTCCGGGTCGGCATCATGCTCGCCTGCAACCAGTTGGCCAACGTCGTCGACATCAGCGGCGTCTACCAACTGCTGCTCGGCGTCCGGAACGTCTGCCAGGGGCCGAGCTGATGCACGTCGGAACCGTCACCTGGCGCCGGATGCTCTTCCCGCTGTTCATGTTGCTGCTCTGCGGGGTGCTCGCACTCCTGCTCTGGCGGGCCTTCGGCGGCGGCGTCCCGCTCGAGGCCACGCCCTACCGGGTCACGATCGCCCTGCCTCAGTCGTCCAACCTCTACGCGCACTCCGACGTCCGGATCGCCGGGGTCAGCGTCGGCCGCGTCGCCGACGTACGACAGAACGGCCGGCAGGCGCTCGTGGCCATCGAGCTGGATCCGATAGCGGTGCCGTTGCGCACGGACGCCCGGGCGATCCTGCGAACCAAGACCCTGCTGGGCGAGGCGTACCTGGAGATCACGCCCGGCGCTCCGGACGGCGCGGCCATCCCCGAGGGGGGGCGGTTGCGGGCAGACCGGGTCGTGGCCGCACAACAGCTCAGCGACCTCCTGAAGACCTTCGACCCGCCGACGCGACGGCGGGTGCGCCGACTGGCGGCCGGGCTCGCGCGCGGCGTCGGAGGTCGCGGCGCGGACGCGAACGCCGGCTTGGCGGTGCTTCCGTCCACCGTCGGGGGCCTCGAGCTGCTGCTCGAGACGCTCGACGGCCAACGGCGCGACCTGCGGACGCTGGTGGCGTCCTCGGCTCGGGTGCTCGAGACGGTCGCGGGCCGGTCGGATGCGCTGGGCACGTTGGTGCGCTCCGCCGATCAGGTGCTCACCACGACGGCGTCCCGTCGCGACTCCCTCGCCGCCACCATCGGCGCCCTCCCGCCGTTCCTGCGGTCGGTGCGCTCCGCGGCCGCCACGGTGGAGCGGGCCACCGGCGACCTGACCCGCGCCACCCGTGCGGTGCGCCCTCTGGCTCCGCTGCTGGTGCCGGTCCTCGACGAGATCGACGCGACGATGGTGGGAGCGCGCCGGCTCCTCGACGATGTCCCCGCGCTCGTCACTGCAGCTCGACGCGGCCTGCCGTCGATCCAGGCGATGCTCGACGCGGGCGGGCGCGCATCCGGGCCGCTGTACGAGGCGCTGCGGGAGGTCATCCCCTTGGCGCGCCTGGCCTCGGCCAACGCCGGGGTGATGGTCGCCTCCTACTCCGGGATCGCCGCGCTGGCCAACGGCAAGGCCTGGGGGCCCGGGGGCCAGATCCTCAGCTACCTCGCCGGCATCCCGACCTTCGGCAACGAGACGCCGGCGGCTTGGGACAAGCGCCTGCCGACCAACCGCGGCAATCCGTACCCCAGGCCGGGGAGCCAGCTGGACATCGCCCGGCCCGAGGGCCTGAAGTCCTACGACTGCCGCAACCTCGGCAACACCCTCTGGATGCCGCCGCTCGGATCGACGCCGGCCGGCTGCACCGAGCAGGGAGCGTGGGCGTTCGACGGGCGCACGCAGCAGTATCCGCGCCTGCCTCGGGCGGAACCATGAGACGACCGTGCTCGGGCTCCGGTCGGGTGGTCTCCGGGTCATCGATGGTGGGCCGACCTGCGGTCACGGATCGATCGCTCGACATGGCGAAGCGGGGGTGAGGTGATGGCAGGCCGACGGCGGCGGGGACGCTCGACCAGCCACGTCGCTGCGCACGCTGACGACCAGCCGTGGCCGACGTACGAGGAGGGAACCGCCGAACGCCTCGAGATCGCGTTGTCCGCGTTCCTCTCCGCCGCCACGATCGCGGACTGCCGGAAGCCGATGCGGGCGCTGATGCGCGTCGCCGCCGTGAAGGTGTCGCCGCTCGAGCGTTCGACCGGCCGATCACTCTGGGCGTGGTACGTGGCGTGGCTCGACGCCGAGCCCGGACCGAGTGATCGCCTGAAGGCCCAGTTCGCGCTCTTCGCCGACGAGTACCACGACCGCTTCGTCCACCAGGCCAACCCGATGGTCGTGGACGTGCTGGGTCGGGCCACCGGGGTGGAGCTCGACGTGATCCTGCGGCGTGGAAGGGGCGAGCCCGCCCGCGACCGTTGCGGCGTCCGTCAACTCGACGGAGTCTGATCGCCACCCCGAGCCGGGGCGGTGGCACGTGGATGGTGAGACCCGGAGCGTTGCTCGCGGCCCGTCGGCGCGGGCCCCGCTGCCCGGGGGGCGGCCGATGGCGGACCGAAGCACGACGGCGATCGCATCGTTGCTCGGGCGGTGCCGATCAGCGGTTCATGTCCCGCTCCTATTAGACCCCTACGTCGATTATCGAGTCTGCGTTGTGACTCGCTTGGCCGCGCGGGTGGCCGGGCCCCTTGGGGCCCGGTCGCGACCCGCCATCACGCCGTGACGGCGACCTTCGCGTCCTCTGCACCCGCGACGGGCGGGTCGTACTGCCCTGTTCGCGCGGCGGCCTGGCCGCGGCGGACGACGGTCCGGCACCGACCACTGATCGCCAGGGGGATGGCGTCGCGAACGACCGGCGTCGCGGTCAGCGCGGCGTACACCGGCCGGTTCGTCAGGCGGATCGCGAGCTTCTCGGCCCGCGAGTACGGGCGCTGGCCCATCAGGCGCATCGCGTAATCGGGGAGCAGGGCGACTCCGGACGCGATGGTCAGTCGTAGCGGCAAGGCTGCGACGGGCGGGACGACGCCCCCTCCGAACAGCACCGAAGGGAAGAAGTTCTCGATGACGTGGGCCATTCCCTCCCCCGTCGCCAGAAGCGGTCGCTGCGACTCCAGGTAGGCGTCGGCCTCGTCCTGGCTCTTGGGAAGCGCGTCATCCGGGATCCGATTCAGCCGGCCGACGGCGGCGCTCTCCTCACGCCAGTACCGGTCCCGCTCCTCGGCCGTCAGCCGGCGTGGCCCGTACGCGTCGTAGGCGTCGAGAACGCCTTGGCCGTAGGGGATCAGCAGCCAGAGGAGGTTGCTCGGGTCGGACGCGCGATGGACGACGTCCCCGGTCGGGGGCCACGTCCCGTTGACCTGGTCGTGGATCGCGTTGACGACCTTGGCCGCGTGCTCGGCGGTGGCGCGGTCCCCGTAGTACATCGCGTACATGTACTCCGCGGTCTGCACCGCGCGCCGCACCGGGGCCTCGAAGCCCGACGTGTTCTGAAAGCCGATCGCGGTGTTCTGCGGGCTCAGGAAGAACATCAACGACGTGTAGATCAGTCCCGGCACGAGGGTCGGACCGCTGACGCGTCGCGAGATCGAGTCGGCTCCGATGTATCCCTCGTCCTCGCATCGGATCGGTTCACGAATCATCTCCATGGCTCGATATTAGACATACATGTCGATAGATTCAAGATCGGCAACCGAGCTCCAGGAGGTCCCGTGTCCATCCGCCGACGCATCACGTCGATCGCTCCATCGCCCGAGGCATGGCGCCAGACCGCACGCACGGTCCTCACCGTGAGCACGAGGCGGTCGCTGTCGGCCGGATCCCGCCTCGGCCAGACCCTGGCTGTGACGGTGTCTATGGCCGGCCGGACCGCTGTCGGTTCGGGGGTGGGGGCCCTCATCCGTCGACGGGAACCGTCCGGTCTTCCGGAAGCCATCGCGGCGGCGGCGGCGACCCTGGCTCCGGGCGCGGGGACCGTGGTCGTGTCCCGGGAAGCGTCGGTCGCCCTCCACCGCGGCCATGACGGCGTCGTGACGACGCTCGACGCCCGGTGCCCTCACCGCGGTGAGGCCGTGGTCTTCAACGCCGAGACCTGCCAGTGGGACTGTCCCCGCCACGGCGCGACCTTCGCCGCCGACGGGACGCTCGTCGACGGCAAGGGCCTGGCGGACCGGCCGTTGGAGCCCTACCGCTTGGACGCGTAAGCGGCGCGTCGCTTCGGGATTCTGGCGCTCGGCGGCGGTCCGCGTAACGATCTGCTCGTGGCCGGGTCAGGCCTGCGGGACGACCCGCCGGTGCTTCGCGAGGACGCCGGCGAGCTCCGGAACGTCGAGGTCGCCCGTTGCGACGGCGAGGACCATCGCCTCGGCCTCGTCGACCGAGAACGCGAGGTCTCGGTCGTTGATGAGGCAGAACACGCGCGTCCCGGCCCAGGCGAGGCGCTTGTTGCCGTCCACCAACGGGTGGTTGCGCGCCAGCGAGTGCATCAGCGCTGCGGCCTTCTCGGCGAACGTCAGGTAGGCGTCGGCGCCGAAGACCGTCGTCCGCGGTCGCTCGGCCGCGGACGCCAGCAGACCCGCGTCGCGGACGATCACCTCGTCGAGGACGCCGCCCGCGATCTCCAGCAGGTCGTCGACGGTGAGGTGATCGAGGGCGGCTGGCTCGGTCATCGACCGAGCCGCTCGAGCAGCTCGGCGTCCTCGGTGCGCACCCGTTCGATCGCCGACTGCAGGCGGACGGGGCGGTCGGCGACGTACTGGGCGATCGCGGTCCGGGCGACCTCCTGCATCGACCGGCCCTCGCGCTCGGCGCGCTCGCGCAGAGCTGCGGACTCGGTATCGCTCAGACGGAGGTTCATGGCCATGCCGGTACGGTACCACCGCGGTACCGCCCTGGCATGGCGTCGGCCGCTACCGCGTGAGCTTCTTGTAGGTCAGGCGGTGGGGCCGGTCGGCCTCGTCGCCCAGCAGCTCGTGGCGGTAGGCCTCATAGGCCTGGAGGTTGCCTTCGAACCACGTCGCGGTGGAGTTGCCCTCGAAGGCGAGGATGTGGGTGGCGATGCGGTC
>JBFWKS010000167.1:0-8915 GCA_050252545.1 Solirubrobacteraceae bacterium | reverse complement strand
GTTCACCTCGGAGCCCGCGGCACGCCCGCTGGTCGAGCTCTTCACCGTCCTGGGGATGTGCGGATGTACAAGGAGCGCCCGCGCCTGTCCCAGATCGCCGGCATGGTGTTCTTCGCGCTGTCCTGCTTCGGGCTGCTGCTCTTCCTGTGGACGAGCTTCGGCGGCCCGGTCCCGCTGCGCGGCCAGCCGTACCAGATCACCGCACAGTTCAAGCAGGGGGCGCAGCTCGCCGACTACGCCGACGTCCGTGTCAGCGGCGTGACGGTCGGCAAGGTCACCGACATCGTGCGAGACGGTGGGGCGGCCGAGGTCACGATCAAGATCGACCCGGAGTTCGCGCCCCTGCCCAGGGACACCCGGGCCACGCTGCGGACCAAGACGCTCCTCGGGGAGACGTTCGTGACCCTGTCGTTCGGCAACCGGCGGGACTCGTCCCGCGGCGTGCCCGGCAGCTACATCGAGGACGGCGGCTCGATCCCCGGCCGTCAGGTCGCGGCGACGGCCGAGCTCGACCAGATCCTCGACGCGTTCGACGCCCGAACCCGCCGAGACCTGCGCCGGCTCGTGACGTCGCTCAGCGACGGCCTCGATGGGCGCGGCGATGAGTTCAACGCCGCGATCGGCGACCTCGGTCCGACGCTCGAGTCGGCCGACGGCCTCCTGCGGATCCTCAACCGCCAGTCGGCGATGGTGAAGGCGGGCACCCGGGATCTGGGCACGACCTTCTCCGCGGTCGGCCGGCGAGCCGGTGCCGTGCAGGAGCTCGTCCGCAGCGGCGCGCAGATCGTCAACGAGACCTCCCAGATCACGCAGCCGTTGCGCGAGACGGTACGGATCTTCCCGACCTTCCTCGATGAGACGCGCGCGACGCTCGCCGTGGCCCGCGCGGCGGCGGCCGACGCCCGTCCGGCGCTGGCGGCGCTCCGGCCCGTCACGCCGCTGATCCGCCCGGCGCTGCGCGACCTGGCGGTCGTGGCCCCCCAGCTGGAGCGCACGCTCGTGCAGCTCGGCCCGATCCTGCGTCGCGCCGACCGCGGCCTGCCGGCACTGCGCCGGATCCTCGACGCGACCGGACCGCTGATGGACAGCCTGGCGCCGGTCACGCAGGACCTGCTGCCGGTGGCGAAGTACCTCGAGGACTACCGCCGCGAGATCGGCGTCGTGTTCGCCAACAGCACCGCGGCGATCAACGCGTCGGCGCCCGACATCCACGGCGTGCAGCGCACGTATCTGCGGTTCCAGGCGCCGATCAACGGCGAGGGCATCATGGGCTACCCGCAGCGGGTGCCGTCCAACCGCGCCAACGCCTACCCGGCGCCGGGCGAGCTGGACCATTACGGACCCGGCGGAAGCCCGAGCTCGTTCTCGTGCGCCAACACCGCCAACCCGCCGGCGGGCCTGTCGATCATCCTCGACCTGCGGGGCAACGTGCCGTGCCGGACGCAGGCCCCGCGCAACACCGACGGGGTCATCAGCCAGTTCCCGCGCCTGCTGCGCGCCGACCGGCCCGACGTGCCGTGATCGGGACCACGGCCGCACCGCCGACCGCCGTGGCGGACGGACCTGCGGCGCCGGACCGCCACGTCGACGGCGACGCCACGGCGACGTCGCGCGGATCGGTCCTTTAGGGTCGCCCCCCATGACCGTCACCGTTGTCGGCTCCATCGCGTTCGACGGGGTCTCGACCCCGTACGACCGCCGCGACCGCATCCACGGGGGTGCGGCGTTCCACTTCGCTCAGGCTGCGTCGTTCTTCACCGACGTGCGCGTCGTCGGTCCCGTCGGCGACGACTACACGGACGAGGACATGGCGCTGCTGGCCACCCGAGGGACGAACACCGACGACGTCGAGCGCGTCGCCGGCGGCAAGACGTTCTTCTGGAAGGGCCATTACCACGAGGACCTCAACACGCGCGACACGATCACGACCGAGCTGGGCGTGTTCGAGACGTTCGAGCCCGAGCTCTCCGAGGCCGCGGCCTCGGCCGACGTGCTCTTCCTCGCCAACATCGTGCCGGCGATCCAGCGCGCGGTCCGGGCTCAGTCCTCGGCACGGTGGACCGCCCTGGACTCGATGAACCTGTGGATCGACATCGCCCGTGACGACCTCGTCGCCGCGATCGGCGAGGTCGACTGCCTGATCCTCAACGACGAGGAGCTGGCGCAGCTCACCGACGAGCGCACGACCTACAGCGCCGCCCGGGCGATCTTCGGATGGGACAAGGCCCCCTCCTCGATCATCGCCAAGCAGGGCTCCTACGGCGCGCAGCTGTTCACCGCCGACGACGGCGGCTTCACCGTCCCGGTGTTCCCGCTGACGTCGGTCGTCGACCCGACCGGTGCGGGCGACACGTTCGCCGGCGGGGTCGTCGGCTACGTCGCCGCGCGCCTCGCCGCCGACCCGTCGCTGACCGTCGACCGCGACATGCTCGCCGCGGCGCTCGTGTACGGCACCGCGACCGCGTCGCACAACGTCGAGGCGTTCGGCGCCGAGAAGCTCTACGGCCTGAAGCCCTCGGAGATCGAGGCCCGCGTGGCCAAGCTCGAGCAGCTCACGCGGTTCGACGACGTCACGGTCGCGCTGCGCGGCTGATCCTGCGGGCCGGGCGTTCCGGTCGGTCGTGCTCCGGCCCCGGGCCGCGTCAGGCGGGCACCGGCAGGCGGATGCGTCCGTCGGCCCCGAGCGCGACCGTCCGCCGGGCCAGGGCCTCCTCGCCCGGCCGGTGGGCGATGATCAGGGCGCCGCGGTCCGGGGCCGCGTCGAGGAGCGCCCGTAGCGCCGCCACGCCGTCCTCGGGTGGCAGGTGGCTCACCGGCTCGTCGAGCACCAGGAGCCGGTGGCCGCGGGCGAGCATCGCGCGGGCCAGCCCGACCCGCTGCCGCTCCCCGCCCGACAGCCGGCCGCCGCGCTCGCCGAGCGGCGTGGCCAGGCCGTCCTGCAGCCCCGCGAACCACGGGCCCGCGCCTACCCGGCGCAGCGCGTCGACGAGCGTCCCGTCGTCGGCATCGGGTGCGGCGAGCCGCAGGTTGGCGCGCAGGTCGGCGTCGAACAGGTACGGATCCTGGGGCACGTGGAGGACCGTCGCGCGCAGCCGCTCGCGATCGACCGTCGGCAGCGGTGCACCACCGACCGTCGCATCGCCCTCGACGTCCCCGGCGGGCAGGAACGCGACGACGAGCTCGCCGATCGTGCTCTTGCCGGCACCGCTCGGCCCCACCAGGGCGACCCGCTCGCCGTCGGGGACGTCCAGGTCGACGCCGCCGAGGATCGTCCGGCCACCGCGTCGGACGGTGACCCCGCGCAGGCGGATCGTGGAGTCGGACGGGACGGCGCCGGGGGCGCCGCCGACGGCGCGGTCGCCGAGCAGCGCGCCGACCCGCGTGACCGCATCGGCGGTGCCGTACAGCTCGCGGGCGGCGGCCGGGAGCGGCGCGATCGCCTCGCCGACACCGAGCACGAGCAGCGCGAGCATCGCCATCGGCGCCGGGTCCAGGCGCCCGTCGGTGACGGCGGGCAGCGCGACCGCGAGGACCGCCGCCGCGCCGAGCCCACCGATCGCGGTCGCGGCGGCGCCGACGACGGCGGTCGCGCGGCCCTCGCGCCGGTCGATCCGGTCCAGGGCGTCCCCGGCGTGACGGATCTGTGCCAGACGGCGTGGGGCGAGCCCGGCGATGCGCAACTCGGCGGCGGCATCCAGGGTCGTGGCGAGCTCGCGCGCGAGCCGCGCACGCTCGGGAGCACGCCGGAGCGTCGTCGCACGGGTCCAGCGGGCGGCCTGCACGGGCAGCCCGACCGCGCCGGCGAGGAGCACCCCGGCCAGCACGGCCGCCGCCGCCGGCAGGACGAGGGCCGCGGCGACGAGCGCGCCGGTCCCCACGACCGCGGCGATCGCCAGCGGCGCGAGCGATCGCAGGTAGGCGTCCTGCACGCGGTCGACGTCGGCCACGAGCCGGTCGGCGACAGCGGTCCCGGCCGGATCCGGCCGCGCGGCGACCGCCGCGAAGGTCGCGGCCCGCAGCCGGGCGAGGATCGTGAGGGTCGCGTCGTGACCGGCCAACCGCTCGCCGTACCGGGCCACGGCCCGCAGCACGCCGAACCCGCGGACCCCGACGATCGCCACCGTCAGCGACAGCACGGGCGGCGCCTCGGCGGCCCGGGCGATGAGGAACCCGGACAACGCCAGCAGGGCGGTCCCGGCGGCACCGGCGACGACACCGAGCACCGTGGCGCGGCGTAGGCGCCGCCGCTCGGTCGGGGTGGCGAGCGCGAGCGCACGGCGGATCGGGGCGACGATCATCGCTCGCACCCGGCGGTCGAGGGCCGGCGGAGGGTTGCGGCGGTCCGGTTATGGGTGTCGTCGATGATCATCGCTCGTGCCCGATCGCCACGACGTCGTCGGCCAGCCGCCCCGGCAGGTCGTCGTGGGTCGCGATCACCATCGTGCGCCCGGTGCCGAGGACGGCGAGCGCGTCGACGATCTGCTCCGCGGTGACGCGGTCGAGGTTGGCGGTCGGCTCGTCGACGAGCACGAGTCGCGGGTCGCGCACGAGCGCCCGGGCGACCGCGACGCGACGCCGCTCGCCGGTCGACAACGGGAGCCCGCCATCGCCCAGCGGTGCGTGGAGGCCTTCGGGCAGCGCGGCCACCAGCGGACCCAGGCCGACGGTGTCCAACGCGGCGACGACCCGTGCGTCGGGCAGGTCGTCGACGCCGAACCGGACGTTGTCGCCGAGGCTCTCCGGCAGCAGGACCGGGTGCTGTGGGATCCATGCGATTCGTCGGTGCCAGCCGGCGAGATCGACGTCCGCCAGATCGACGCCCCCGCAGCGGACGACGCCGGCGTTGGGGGTCCGCAGCCCCATCAGCAGCCGCAGGATCGTCGTCTTGCCCGATCCGGACGGTCCGCGCAGGACCGTGGTCGAACCGGGCGGGATCCGGAGCGTCACCCCGTCGAGCGACGCCCGGTGCCGATCGTCGTGGACGACACGCACCCGCTCGAGGCGAAGGTCGTGGCGCGCCGGATCGGGCCCCGACGTCGCGCGCGTCGCCGGGTCGGCCGGCGGGACCGCGGGACGCGCCGTCTGCGCGGCCTCGGTCAACTCGGCCAGGATCGGCGTCGCGTCGGCCGCGGCGTGGAACTCGGCCCCGACGCGACGCAGGGGCAGGAACGCCTCCGGGGCGAGGACGAGGGCGGCGATCGCGGGCCCGAACGCCATGTGCTCGCCCGCCAGGCGGATCCCGCAGGCGACCGCGACGAGGGCGGTGCCGAGCATCGCCATGAACTCCAGGACGAACCCGGACAGGAACGCCTCGCGCAGCGTCGCCATCGTGCCGGCCCGGTAGTGCTCGCCGGCCAGGCGGACCTGGTCGACCTGGTGCGCCTCGCGGCGGTGGGCGCGGAGCACCGGGAGGCCCCGGAGCACGTCGAGCAGATGGCCACCCAGCAGGGTGAGGCCGGCGTGGCGCTGCTCGGCAGCCCGGCCGGCACGCAGGCCGACGAGGATCAGGAAGACCACGACGATCGGCACCGCGATCGTCAGCAGCACCGCGCTCAGTGGGTCGATGACCGCGACCGTGGCGATGACGAGGACCGGCGACACCGCGGCGACGATCGACGCCGGCAGGTACCGCCCGGTGTAGGCCGCGACCGCATCGGCCCCGTGGACCCAGCGCGCCGCCAGCGCGCCGGGGCGCTCCCCGGCCGTTCGGGAGGCCCGCTCCAGGGCGATCGCCGCGGCCCGTTCGCGCAGCGTGGCCACGGCCCGGCGTCCGGCGGCGCGGCCGGTCGTCTCGCCGGCCGTCGCGAACGCCGCGCGCGCGAGCACCGCGATCACGAGGCCGATGAGCACCGGTGCGATCGGATCGGACGACCCGTCGACGCCGATCGCGATCGCGGCGGCGAGCAGGACTCCCTGCGCGACGGTCGCCAACGCTTCGCCGACGCCCAGGCCGGCCGCCAGGCGCACCTGGGCGCGCAACCCCGGGACCGACGCCAGCAGCACTCGCGGGGGCGGGCCCACCGGTCAGCCCTCCGCGGCCCGCCGCCGTGCCATGGCCTCCAGCGGCGACGCGTCCTCCGTCGGGCGCACACGGTGACGGAAGACCCAGTAGCTCCACGCCTGGTAGCCCAGCACCACCGGCGTGGTCGCCAGCGCGACGAAGCTCATGACCTTGAGGGTGTAGGGCGACGAGGCGGCGTCGGAGACGCTCAGGGTGCCCGCCGCGACGTCGGTCGACGGCAGCACGTTGGGCCAGAGCTGGGCGAACATCAGCACCGCGACGCCGAGGATCGCCACGGCGGTGCCGGTGAACGCGAGCGCCTCGCGCCGGGCGCGGGCGGCGATGGCCGCCGTGACCAGCGCTCCCGCCGCGACGACGAGCGCGACGACCGCCACCGGCGATGTCGACGCGTCGCCCGACGGGGTCCCCAGCAGCGTCCACAGCCCGAACGCCGCGGCGAGCACGATCGTCACCGGTGCCACCCGTGCCGCGGCTGCGCGCGCCCGCTCCCGCACCGGCCCCTCGGCCCGGATGCCGAGGAACGTCGCGCCGTGCAGCAGGAACAACGCCACGACGGCGGCCGCGCCGAGCAGCGCATAGGGATGCAACAGGTCGACGAGGTTGCCGGTGAAGTCGTGGTTCGCGTCGAGCGGGATGCCACGGACGACGTTGGCCAGCGCGAGCGCCACCGCGACCGGCGCCGCGTACGACGTGACGATCAGCGCCCGGTCCCAGCGGGCGGTCCAGCGCGGATCGTCCTGCTTGGTGCGGTACTCGATCGCGAGCACCCGCACGATCAGGGCGACGAGCAGCAACAGGAGCGGCAGGTAGAGCGCATGGAACATCGCGGCGTACCACCCCGGGAAGGCCGCGAACATCGATGCCCCCGCGACGATCAGCCAGACCTCGTTGGCGTCCCAGACGGGTCCGAACGTGCCGACGGCGATCCGTCGGTCCTCGGCGTCACGGGTGACGAGCGGCAGCAGCATGCCGACGCCGAAGTCGAACCCCTCGAGGACCAGGTAGCCGGCCCAGAAGAAGGCGATGAGGAGGAACCACAGGGTGGGGAGATCCATGACGGGACTCCGGTCAGTAGGACATCGACGGCAGCGGGGCACCGTCGGCGTCGTCGGGATCGTCGGGATCGCGGGGGGCATCCGGTCCGACGCGGGCGAGGCGGGCGAAGAGCCGGAACTCGATCGCGCCGATGATGCAGTAGAGGACGATGAACACCGACAGCGAGATCGCGACGTTCTCGGCACCGAGCTTCGACACCGCGTCCTCGGTCTTCAGGAGCCCGGTCACGACCCACGGCTGACGGCCCATCTCGGTGAAGATCCAGCCGGCGGCGTGCCCCAGGAACCCCGCCGCGAGCGTCAGCATCGCCAACCGGTGGATCCACGGACGGGACGCGAGCCCGGCCACCGACCCGCGGGTGCGCCGCAGGAGCAACAGCCCGGCGGCGGCGAAGAGCATCATCCAGAACCCGACGCTCATCATCGCCCGGAAGCTCCAGTAGGTGACGCCGACGATCGGGTAGTACTCGGCCGCGTCGGGGTCGCGGCCGCGGTCGATCTCGTACTGCCGGTACTGCTTCTTGAACCGCTCCTGCAGTGGGTTGATCCCCTCGACCGTGGCGTTGAAGTCGTTCGTCGCCATGAACGACAGGAGCTTGGGGATCTCGATGTCGAACGCGTGACGGTCGGGCTTCTTCTGCAGCGGCGCGATCGCCATCAACGACAGCGGCGCGCCCTGGTGGGTCTCGTACAGCGCCTCTGCGGCCGCCATCTTCATCGGCTGCTTCTCGGTCATGTACTGCCCGAAGAAGTGCCCGACGACCATCGTCGCGATCGCCGCGACGAGGGTGCCACGGAGGCCCCAGCGCAGCGACCGCGTGAAGAACGGGACCTCGTGGCCGGGCCGGCGCGCCAGGTGCCAGATCGAGATCCCGGCGATGAGGCCGCCGGCGGTCAGGACGGCCGCGGGGATCGTGTGCAGGAACGCGAGGACCGCCGTCCCGCTGGAGAGCAGCGCCCAGATCGAGGTGAGGACCGCGTTGCCCGACTCCGCGTCGATCCGGTAGCCGACCGGGTTCTGCATCCAGGCGTTGGCGGCCAGGATGAAGTACGCCGACAGCAGCGTGCCGATGAAGACGAGCCAGATCGTCGCCAGGTGGATGCGCTTGGGCAGGTGGTTCCAGCCGAAGATCCAGAGCCCGAGGAAGGTCGACTCCAGGAAGAACGCCGCCAGGCCCTCCATGGCCAGTGGTGCGCCGAAGACGTCCCCGACATAGCGGCTGTAGGCGCTCCAGGCCATCCCGAACTGGAACTCCTGCACGAGGCCGGTGGCCACGCCGATCGCGAAGTTGACCAGCAGCAACTTGCCCCAGAACTTCGTCATCCGCAGGTACTCGTCGTCGCCGGTGCGATACCACCGGGTCTGCATCAGCGCGACGAACCCCGCCAGGCCGATCGTCAGCGGGACGAACAGGAAGTGGAAGAGCGTCGTGAACGCGAACTGGATTCGGGCGAGGTCCAGGAGCTCCATGCGGTGGCACCGTTCGGGAACGGGCCGTCCCCGGCGGAGCCGGACGGCCCCGCCGACGACGGCGCGAGATCAGGTCGGGCCCCGGCCGCGTCGAGGAGGGAACGGCCGGGGTGTTGCCGGGGGCCCGGCAGATCTCAACCGTAGGTGCCGGTGCCGGACAACGGTAGGCCTACGATGAGACCCAAGGCATAAGCATGCGTTATGCCTGTGATCGGGGGCCAAGCCGGGTATGTGCGGCGCGGCACACCCGGCGGTTTCGCCACGGTGCGGCGACCGCGTCGCCCGCGGAGCCCGCACGTCGCTGGTGCGGCGGCGTTCGCCCGCGCCGCCCGCGCGTCCGTCGTGCGGCGCCGCGCCGGCCGCCGCA
>JBFWKS010000166.1:0-9046 GCA_050252545.1 Solirubrobacteraceae bacterium | reverse complement strand
GCCCGACCGCCGCACCGGGCGCCGCGAACGCGGACGGCGAACAGCTCACGTCGATCGCGGCCCAGGTCCTGCGGGCCCCACGCCCCGGGACGCTCGCCGACGGCCGCACCCACCTGGCGTACGAGCTCCGGCTGGCGAACAGCAGCCGCTCGGCGGTGGCCCTCGAATCGCTGGAGGCCCGGAGCCCCAAGGGCCCGGTCCTCGCCAGGCTCTCGGGCACGGCGCTGGCGGATCGGGTGGGCATCGACGGCGGCAGGGCCGGCCTCGTGCTCGAGCCCGGCTGGGGCGGCACCGTCGTCATGGACGCCGTCGTTCCTCGCGGGAAGAGGCCGCCGAGCACGCTGGTCCACCGCTTCCACTGATGCAGCTCAGCATCGGGGAGCGGCGAGCCGCATCGCCGCCTCGATCCGGTCGGCCTCGGCCCGCTCGCGCTCGGCCGTCGCGGCGTCGCCGCGCACACGCGCCAACGCCGCGAGCCCTACGTGGATGCGTGGCTCGAACACGCGGGCGTTGCTTGTGCGGGCGACCTGCGCGGCGCGCGCGAGAACGGCCTCGATCCGGTCTCCCGCCGCGGCACCCCGGACGGCGATCAGGACGTGCGCGAGCGTGATCGGCGCGGACAGCCCGCAGGTGGTGAGACCGCGGGCGTTGGTGATCGCGACCCCCTCCTCGGCGGCCGCGAGGGCGCCGTCCGGCTCGCCGAGAGCCAGCTTGCATCGCGCGATCGTGGCGAGCAGCAGCGGCTCGTAGTAGAGGCCGATCCGGCGTCGACGGATCGTCTCGAGGGTGGATTCGGCGCCGGCGAGCGCGACCGCGAAGCGTCCGGCGCCCGCGTCGGCGACCGCGACGGGAACCGCGCAGGCGATCATGTGGACCGCGTTGCCCGCCCTCTCGGCGATCGCCAGGCCGAGGTCGGCGCTGTGGCGTGCCGCGGCGAAGTCCCCGATCTCCGCTTCGAGCAGGGCACGGCGACTGTGACCGGCGGACGCCGTCTCGGGGTCCTCGCGCGCGCTGGCCAGCGCGATGCAGCGGTCGAGGTCCCGGCGGGCGGCGGCCAGGTCACCCGCGTATCCCCGGCACGTCCCGAGATCGCCGAACGCATGGGCGACGGGGCAGAGGAACGCCAGACCCGCGCCGGTGGCGGGGTCCGTGCCCGCCAGCCTCAACGCCTGCTGCAGCGTCTGCCGCGCGCCGACCGACGAGCCCGCGACCCAGCTGGCGTACGCGACGCCGGTCGCCGCGGTGATGATGCGCCCGGGCTCGCCGGACGCGACGGCGGCCCGGTACGCGGACCGGAAGGCCCGGAGCCCCTCCCGCTCGTGGCCGCCGTGCATGAGCCCCCCGGCGTGGTAGAGGTCCGCGGGGAACGGTGCGACGTCCGCACGGACGTCGGCGTGGATCTGCGCGGTCTCCTCGGGCGAGACGCCCAGTCTCCAGGCCAGGCTGAGGATGCCCAGTCGGGCCCGCGCCGCGAGCTCGTCGCGAGGGGGACCGGCGTCGAGCTGATCGGCAAGGCGGCGGACGCGGCGCCAGTGGCGCATCCCCTCCGCCGGGGACGGGAGCTGGGCCCAGACGGCCGCGCGCGCATGCCAGCCGGCTGCGGCGAGGGCGTCGCCGGCGGCCTCGCAGTGGTGGGCCACGAGGGCCGCGCGCTCGTCCAACCCGTCGGGGTACGTGCGCTCGATGGCGGCCGCGACCGTGCGGTGTGCGCCCGCTCGCCGGTCCGAGAGCTGAGAACCGTAGGCCACCTCCTGCGTCAACGGGTGCTTGAACACGTACTCGCGGCCGCCGGCCGTCTCGCGAGGGACGACCCACTGCGCGCCGGTGAGCACCGCCAGCGCGTCGGCCAGCTGCCGCTCCTGGAGACCGCAGACCGCGGTCAGCAGGGGGCCGGGGACCTCCGCACCGATCACCGACATGGTCTGCACCAGCGCCTTCTCGCGGGCGGGCAACCGATCGATGCGCGCCGCGAGCCCGGCCTGGACCGTCGCCGGCAGCACGAGACCGTCCAGCTCGGTCGTCAGCCGATGGTCTCCGCGAGCGCCGGTCACGAGGCCGTCCTCGACGAGCGTCTGCACGATCTCCTCGAGGAAGAACGGGTTGCCCGCGGTCCGCGCCTCGATCAGCGCCGCGAGCCCGGCGAGCGAGCGGTCGCGTCCGAGCAGTCCCGTGAGCAGATCGTCGGTGGCGTCCGCATCGAGGGGACCGAGGGCGACCTGGGCGTGCGGATCGCTGGTCGCCCAAGCCGCCTCGTACTCCGGTCGGTAGGTCGCGACCAGCAGCGTTCGCGTACCCCCGACCGCCTCGACGAGCTCTTCGAGGAACGCGTCGCTCGCGTCGTCGAGCCAGTGGAGGTCCTCGATCACCAGTACCGAGGCCTCGCCATGACCGCGCAACGTGAGCGCCCGGGTCGCCACGGCCAGCAGCCGGCGCCGGTGCGCGACGACGTCGAGCGCCACCGGCGGCCGCCCCGGGTCCGCGACACCGAGGAACTCCAGCACCAGCGACAGGTCCTCCGCGAAGGCGGGATCGAGCGCCAGCAGGGTGCCCTCGATCCGCTCGCGGGCCATCTTCGGCGCGTCGCCTTCCGCGATCTCGAAGAAGTCGCGGAAGAGCGCCAGCACCGGCAGGAACGGGACGTAGCGCCCGTGGGAGACACCCCGGGTCGTGGTGACCGCCAGCCCGCGTGCGGCGCAGTCCGCCGTGAACTCGTGCACCAGCCGGCTCTTGCCGACCCCCGGATCGCCGACGACCCCGATCGCCCGTCCGTCCCCTTCCAGGACCCGCGCGAGCGCGGAGCGCAGCCGCGCGCTCTCGGCGTCGCGACCGGTGAACGGCGACAGGCCACGCGTGGCGGCGACGGCCTCCAGGCGCGTCTGCGCCGCGCCGGGCCCGACGAGCTCCAGCGCGCGCTGGCGCCCCTGCACGCCCTTGACCTCGAACTCGCCCAGGTCGCGCAGCGCGAACTCGCCGGCGACGAGGGCGGCGGTGGATGCGCTGACCGCCGTCGAGCCCTCGGGGGCGAGCGACTCGATCCGCTTGCCCAGCGCGGTCGTGTTGCCGATCGGCACGAAGTCCATGTGCACGTCGTCGCCGATCGCGCCGACGACGACCTCGCCGGAGTTCAGTCCGCACCGGACCGCGAACTCGACCCCGTCGCTGCGCGCCACCTCGGCGGCCAGGACGGCGACCTCGCGCTGGAGCTCGAGGACCGCCAGGCAGGCGCGCCGCGCGTGGTCCTCGTGGGCGAGCGGGGCCCCGAAGACCGCGAGCAGGCCATCGCCGGTGAACTGGTTGACGGTGCCCTCGAACGCGTGGACGGCGCCCGCGGCGATGCTCAGGAAGCGGTCCAGGACGAGACCCCAGCGCTCGGCGTCGAGGGCGTGCGTCAGCGCCATCGAGCCGACGACGTCGGTGTACATCACCGTCACCTGCTTGTGCTCGCCCTCGATCCCCGTGCGCTGCTGAAGGATCTTGGCCTCGATCCGGCTCGGCGCTCGGAGCGGCGTGGCGGTCGGCGTCAGGGCGGCCCCGCACTGCTCGCAGAACCGGGCGCGCGGTGCCGCATGGTGGTTGCAGTCGATGCAGCGTCTCACCCCCGTCACGTCCCCGGCGAGGGAGGCTACTCCGGGCCCGTTCCCCCTCAGCCACGGGCGGGTGACGGAGGGCTTCCCGAAGCGCGGGGGCGATCAGGTGGCGCGCCGCTCGAGCGCCTCGACGTCGAGCACGGTGATGCGCCGGCGCTCCGTCGTGATCCAGCCCAGCTCTCGCAGCGTCCGCAGGGCACCGGCGACCCCGGCCCGCGAGGACGCCGTCCAGCTGCCGAGGTCCTCCTGCGTGAGCGGGAGCCTGATCTGGATCCCCGCACCGGTGCGATCGCCGTAGCGCTCGGACAGTTCGACCAGGCGCGCGGCGACGCGGCCGACCGTGTCGAGGTCGCCGAACTGCGCGCGCGCGACGTTGGCCTCGCGAAAGCGCCGGCTGATCACGTCGATCAGCGTCAGCGCCGCGGTCGGCCGCTGCGCGAGGTACGCGCGGAACTCCGAGGCCGCGATCGACTGGGCCGCGACCGGCTCGACCGCGGTCACGTTGCTCGAGCGCGGGTCGGCGTGGCTGAACGTGAGCTCGCCGAGGACGTCGCCCGGGCCGCGGAAGCTGAGCACCATCTCGCGCCCGCGGGAGTCGCTGATGCTCGCCTTGACGTGCCCCGCGAAGAGGACGAGGAGGCGATCGCCGGGCTCCCCGCGGTGCATCAGGCGCTCGCCACGGGCGAACCGCCGCTGACCGCCGAGGCGCAGCAGCGCGTCGCGGTCGGCCTCGGCGAGCAGCGCGAGGAACGTGCCGGGCTCGGGCCGCTCGAGGGTCACCGGACGATGCTATCCGGCGTCCCCCCGCTGAACGTGCTGCTCCCCGGGCGGCGTCGGCCGGGGCGGGCGCTTCGCGGGGTCCGGCGGGCCCGGCAGGCGCGCGCCACACCGACGACAGAACCGCGCGGTCCCCGACGAGGGCTCACCACAGACCGGGCAGCGCGTGGTGGGTCCGTGCTCCATCCACGGGACGCTACGTCGCCCCACCGCCGTCGGCCACCCAATCCTGGACGGAGGACACGGCCGTCGAGCATCCAGAAGTGGCGGTTCGGAGCGTCCAGGACTGCGTGTCGAGCGGGGCGGGCCCGCCGTACGGTCGTTCCATGCCCACGATCCTTGTCACCCACGACGTCGTCGATACCCAACGCTGGCTCGCCGCGCCCGCGCGCGAAGCGTTCTTCGGATCGCTCGGCATCACGAACATCCGGACCTTCAGCAACCCCCGCAACCCGAAGCAGGTCGGACTGACGATGGAGGTGCCCGACGTCGATGCGGTCGTCTCGGCGCTCGGGACCAGCGCGGCCGCGGAGGCGATGAAGGACGACGGCGTGATCGCCGATTCGGTGACCCTGCTCGTCGAGACGTCGTGATGGCCGGGTAGACCGAGCACGCGCTGCTCGCCCGGCGATCGCTCCCCGGGCGATGGCTGCGGATCGGAACGAGAAGCGACCGGGAGCAGCGTCCCGGTCCTGACGAGCGACTGACGCTCCCCGACGTCGGGGAGCGTCAGTCGGCGGCGACCGCCGCCACCGCAGGGCGCCCCAGGCCGCGGCGTCCGAGGACGAGCAACGGCGGGTAGGCGAGCAGCGCGACGACCGCGCCGCCGAGCATCGCGGCCTCGGTCGAGCTGACCGACACGACGAGCCCACCGATCAGCGCGCCACCGGCGAAGGCGACGTCCATCGATCCGATGTAGAGGCCCAGCCCCGCCCCGCGCTGGTGGGCGGGGACCGCCTCGGCGACCATCATCGACAGTGCCGGATAGATGAGCGCCAGGCCACAGCCGCAGAGCAGCGCCCCGACGACCGCCACGCCGAACGACGACGCGAACGCGAAGACGACGTAGCTCAGGCCCAACGGCACGACCGCCGCCAGCGCGACCGGCATCGCACCGATCCGGTCGCACAGGCGCCCGCCGAGCGCCCGGCCCAGGAAGGTCGCCACGGCGATGACGGTGAAGACGCTCGCCGCCCCGCCGACCCCGCCCCCGGGGTCGAGGCCGCGACCGCTGAGGTGGAGCACGCCGAAGCTCTCGAGCACCGCGTGACCGAACGCGGCGAGGACGAAGATCGCCCCCGGCAGCAGCGCGCCGCGCGGGACGTTCGCCCACCAGCGGGCGAGTCGCCGACCGCGCCGCCTCCCGGCGGCCCCGCCGGCGTCGGAGACGGCCGCGCCCGCGATGCCGTCCCCACCACGGCCGATGGTCGGCGCGCCCGCGATGCCGTCCTGCTCCAGACCGGGGAGGGGCTCCGCGTCCGTGCTCCCCGGCCCCGGCCGCGGTCCGGTGGCGACACCGGTGACGGCTCCCGCGGTCGCCCCGTCCGCCGCCGGACCGGCGGCGTCGGCGGCGTGCGCGGCCCGGTCGGGCTCGGGCAGCAGCAGGAGGAGGAGCCCGGAGCCCAGGGCGAGGGCCGCCCCGGCCGCCCACACCCACCCGTACCCCCAGGCGTCGAGGATCGCAACGCTCCACTGCGGGCCCAACGCGATCCCGAACCAGATGCTCATGCCGTAGGTCCCGAGCGCGCGGCCTCGTCGGTGGGCGGGGACCGCGTCGATGAGCCAGGCCATCGTCACGACCGTCAGTGCGGCCTCGCCGGCACCGATGAGCATGCGCCCGAGGACGACGAGCCCCATGGATCCCGCGGGGATGAGCAGCGCGCAGCCCGCGGCCATGACGACGGCGCCGACGAGGGCCGGCGTGCGGCGCCCGGTGCGGTCGCTCAACGCTCCCGCCCACGGGCGCAGGAGCAGCGCGACCGCCGCGGTGGCGCCCATCGCCACGCCGACCGCGGTCGCCCCCGCGCCGAGCTCGTCGCGGACGAACCGCGGCATGACCGCGACATGCGACCCGATCGCCAGGAAGCAGAGTGCGGTCGACAGGACGAGCACCCACAGCGTGCGCCGCTCGGTCGCGGTCAGGGGGCCCGTGAGGGCCTGGGCTGCGTCAGTGGGTGTCGACAGGGAGCCCCTCGATCTCGATCGCCCCGTCGGCGAGGTCGGCCAGGACCTCCTCGTAGGTCACGTGGCTGTCGCGCTGGAGGTAGCGCATCGCCTCCAGTGCGGCGTCGTGCGCCGCCGACGAGGAGCCGCCGACGCAGTCGGTGAGCACCCGGATCCGGTAGTCGTGCTGGTGCGCGTCGACCGCGGTGTAGTGGACGCAGACGTCGGTGAGGCCGCCGACGAGCAGCACCGCCTCGGCGCCGTAGGAGCGCAGGACGAGGTCGAGCTCGGTGGCGAAGAACGCCGAGTAGCGGCGCTTGCGGATGAGGTACTCGTCGCCGACCGGGCCGAGGCCGTCGACGAGCTCGGTGGCCGGGTCGCCCTCGAGCGCGTGGACGCCCTCGGCCCCGTCGAGCTCACGACCGAAGTCGACCCCGTTGCGCTTGTGGACCTCCTGGATGAACACCACGGGCACGCCGACCTCGCGGCAGGCGTCGACGAGCCCGCGGACCCGCTCGATGCGGGCGAGCCGGTCGGCGACCGGCCCCATCTTGGGGATGCCCAGCGGGTCGGAGGCGACGCTCCCGCCCTGAACGTCGATGACGACCAGGACCGAACGCGCGGGAACGGTGAGGCTCATTTTGGGATCCTATCCTCGGGATTTGGCATGCAACGGTGGGGGCTCAGGTGAGCACCCGGACGACGAGGATCAGCGCGACGATCGTCCCGCCGACGACGACGATCTGCCGCAGGCGCTGATCGGGGATGAGTCGCCCGTACGAGGCGCCGAGTGCCGCTCCCACCGTGGAGCCGACGGCGACGAGCGCCACCGCGTCCCAGGCGACGTCGGCGAAGATCACGAACGCGATCGCGGCGACGAGGTTCGCCAGTCCGACGAGGACGTTCTTCAGGCCGTTGAGTCGCTGGAGCCCGTCGGGGAGCAGCAGGCGCAGCGCGGCGAGGAGGATCACGCCCTGGGCCGCGCCGAAGTACCCGCCGTAGATCCCGACCGCGTACGCGGTCCCGCCCAGGGCGACGAGGCGTGCCGTGGTCAGCACGTGGGTCGTCTGCGCCGGTGCGGGGCGCAGCGCCATGAGCACGACCGCCAGGAGCACGAGGGCGGGGACGACCGCGTCGAAGACGCCCTCCGGCAGGACGAGCAGCAGCGCGCCGCCGGTCGCGGCGCCGAGCGTCGTCCAGACGCCCATGAGGGCGATCCGCCGGCCCTGTCCGCGCAGCTCCCGGCGGTACCCCCAGACGGCGGAGAAGTTGCCGAAGACGAGCCCGATCGTGTTGGACACGTTGGCCGTGACGGCCGGGAACCCGACGGCGAGCAGCGCGGGGAACGTCACGAGCGACCCGGACCCGACGATGGCATTGATCCCGCCGGCGGCGACCCCGGCGACGAGGACGAAGAGGATCTCGACGAGGCTCATGTGGGGGCCCCGGCCGGCCGGGGGCGCGCGACCGCCCCGCCGGCCGCGGCGCGCGCGACGACCATCAGTGGCAGGTCCCCGACCCGGCCCCGTCGCCGTCGGTCGACCCGTCGGCGGAGCAGCACCCGCCGGCGTCGGCCTTCTGCGGGCGCGTGACGTCGAGCGTCGGGTTGCGGTCGAAGAACCCGTCGGGCTTGAGCGTCAGGTGGATCGCCTCGACCGGCATGACCGGCCACTCCTCCGGCCGCGTGATGTGGTGGGTGCCGAGCACGGGCCAGAGCACGAGCCGCTCGCCGTCGATCGACCGGCCCTGCTCCTGCCAGCGGTGCACGCCGTCGTCTCCGGGCTCGGCGTGGTTGGGGTACTTGCCGCCGACGTACTGCTCGTCGCGGGCGTAGGGGGTCGCCCACGGGTGCTGGTGGATGAACGGCGCGCGCCGCGCCATGACGCTGTCGGGCGCGGCGAACGACCGGGTGGTGTCGGCGATCTGCAGGCGGTACCCGGTCGGCTCGCCGTAGCGGTTGGTGCGCTCGGTGCTCTCGATCCGCCAGTGGCGCATCGTCGTCGGGTCGTTGCGCTGCGCGGCGTCGCGCTCGTTGGTCAGCGGGGTCCGGACGGTGCGCACGGCGTTGCCGTACGGGTTGAGCTCCGGGTCGGTCTCGGGCTCGGCGTGGACCTCGACGAGGCGGTTGCGCTCGCCGTCGATCGCCGGGTCGATCCGGATCCCGAAGTAGTGCTGGTGCGTGGGGGCCTGGACGTGCTTGGCGACGCGGCGGCCGTAGGGCACCTCGTCGTCCGCCTCCACGCCCGACACCGACAGCATGCCGGTGAGCTTGACCTCGAGCTCGATGCGGCCGTCCTGGTACAGCGACCAGTAGAAGCCGTAGTCGTAGTTCGCGACGGTCTGGAAGTTGGAGATGACGAGGCGCCGCGAGCGGCGGACCTCGCCGATGTCGCGGCGCATGTCGGTGTGCTTCCAGAGGACCGAGTAGTCCTCCTCGTGCATGCAGACGGCGTGCTTGATCGTGCGGGACGCGCCGTCACCGCCCAGGACCGTGCCGTCGAAGTAGTGGATGACGCCGA
>JBFWKS010000165.1:0-9120 GCA_050252545.1 Solirubrobacteraceae bacterium | reverse complement strand
ACGACGGTGAGGTCGCCGGACTCGATCCGCTGGATCCGCTCGCGGTGGCTCTCCACGAGCGAGCCCTTCATGTAGTCCACGGCCTGCACCGCGCCGCCATGATCGGCGACGACGGCCATCTCGGCACGAGCGCCCGCCAGCAGCTCGTCGACCAGACCATCCATGACCACCGAGCCCTCGAAGATGTCGGGGTACTCCAGCATGTCGGTCTCGTACGCCAGGATCTGCTGGATCCGCAGCGCCCACTGCTGGTCCCAGGCGCGCGGCAGGCCCAGGGCCTCGTTCCACGCCGGCAGCTGCAGGGCGCGGGCGCGGGCGTTGCGCCCGAGCGTGACGGCGAGCGCCTCCAGCACGATCCGCTGGACGTTGTTCTCGGGCTGCGCCTCGGTCAGGCCCAGCGAGTTGACCTGCACGCCGTAGCGGAATCGCAGCGCCTTCTCGTCGGTGATGCCGTAACGCTCGCGGCCCAGTTCCTCCCAGAGCACGCCCATCGCGCGGAGCTTGGCGTGCTCCTCGATGAACCGCACGCCGGCGTTGACGAAGAAGCTGATCCGGGCGAAGACCTTGGGCATCACCGCCGGGTCGACCTTCTCCGCCGCCGCGTCGAGGACCGCGATCGCGTTGGACATCGCGTAGGCGATCTCCTGGACGGGCGTGGCGCCGGCCTCCTGCAGGTGGTAGCTGCAGATGTTGATCGGGTTCCACTTCGGGACGTGCTCGACCGTGTAGGCGATCATGTCGGCGATCAGCCGCATCGAGGGCTCCGGCGGGAACGCGTACGTGCCGCGGGCCAGGAACTCCTTGATGATGTCGTTCTGCGTCGTGCCCTGGAGGGCCCGCTGGACCTCGTCCGGGTCGCGGACCCCGTCCCCGCCCGCCTCCTGCTCCTCGGCGGCGACGATGTACATCGACAGCATCCACGCCGCCACGGCGTTGATCGTCATCGACGTGTTCATCGTCTTCAGCGGGATGCCGTCCATCAGCGTCCGCATGTCGCCGATGTGGCTCACCGGCACGCCGACCTTGCCGACCTCGCCACGCGAGAGCTCGTCGTCGGGGTCGTACCCGGTCTGCGTGGGTAGGTCGAACGCGACCGACAGTCCGGTCTGACCCTTGGCGAGGTTGCCGCGGTAGAGCTCGTTGGACGCCTTCGCCGTCGAGTGACCGGCGTAGGTCCGCATCAGCCAGGGACGATCCGGCTTGGGCAGGCGAGGGCTGCTGCTCATGCCCGGATTCTAGGGTGGCCCCGCCGATCGGGGGGTGCCGGCATCCTCGCGTCAGTCCGCCGTCCCACGCTCGACGACCCACTCGACCGGTTGCCCGGTGACCGCGGCGATCCGGTCGTAGTCGGCGTCGTAGTGCAGGACGGTCAGGCCCGCCCGCTCGGCGGCCGCCGCGATGATCAGGTCCGACAGCGGGATCCCCCGGTGGTGGCCGGCGTCGGCGAGCAGGCCCTGCACGGCCACCGCCCGGTCGAGCGTGGGCTGCTCGATGGGGATCAGCTCCAGCATCAGGGCCCGATCCGCGAAGCCGGAACGGTGCTCGGTCCCGGAGCGGGCGCCCCGCCCGAGCTCGAGCTCGACGATCGAGCAAGAGGCCACCAGCCCCCGGCGCACCAGCGGCGTCAGACGCGCGACGACGGATGGCCGCGATGCGCGACCCAACGCGCTCGTATCGCCCAGGAACGAGCTCACGTACGACGCTGCCATGCAGTCCTACGCGCTTCGAGGATCTCGTCGCCGTGCTCGGCCAGCCATGCCATCTGCCGGTCGATGGCCTCGCGCCGCCGGACGTCGCGGAACGCGGCGTCCACGGTGTCCTTGATCCCGGTGGTCCCGAGGATCTCCCGGACCTGGGCGAGGACCTCTTCGTCGATCTCCAGCGTGGTCTTGCGCACGGCCATCAGGGTGCCTTTCACCGGCGTTCCGAAGCAACACACCGACTGTGCCAGCTTGGTATCGAGTTCGCAACGACTTGGATACCAGACGACGCGACGATCGGATATCCGATGAAGCGACGAACGGCCGTCCTCCCGCTTCCGTCCTCCCGGTTCGCTTCACGTGCCGGACGACGACCATGTCCGGGAGCCGCGACGCGGCGTGACCACGTTCGGCACGGCCGAGCGAGCCGCGACCGGCGACCGGTCCCACGACGTCGGGCCGGGGGCGACGATCGCGTGTGGCTAGGGTCGCGGTCGATGAGCACCATGCTGCCGGAGACGATCGACCTGCTCCACCTGGGGCAGGCCAAGGCGATGGGCGCCCACTGGTTCGACGGGGTGGTGGTCGACCCCGGCGCGGAGAGCAGCCTCGAGCGCCTGCTGGAGGTTCTGGGCGACCGCGTGCCGGATCGGATCCTGCTGACCCACATCCACTTCGACCACGCGGGGTCCGCGGGGGCGCTCGTCGAGCGGTTCCCCGACGTCGAGGTCTGGGTCCACGAGCGCGGGGCGAAGCACCTCGTCGATCCGACGCGCCTGGTCCGGAGCGCGCGCACGATCTACGGCGACGAGTTCGACACGCTCTGGGGACGGGTGGTGCCCGTGCCGGAACGGAACCTGCGGGTGCTGTCGGGCGGTGAGCGGATCGGGCCGTGGCGCGTCGCGTACACGCCGGGGCATGCGCAGCACCACGTCTCGTACCTGCACGAGGACACCGGCGTGGCGTTCGTCGGCGACGTCGCCGGCGTGCGGTGGGACGGTGGCCCGACGCTGCCGCCGACCCCGCCGCCGGACATCGACGTGCCGCGGTGGCACGGATCGCTCGACCTCATCGCGTCGTGGGATCCGGCAGCGCTGGCGTTCATGCACTTCGGCACCTCGACCGACGCCCAGGCGCAGATCGCGGAGCTGCACGAGACGCTGGAGCTGTTCTCGAGCACCGCCCGCCGGACCGACGCGGAAGGGCTGGCGGCCACCGTCCGCGCCTGGGTGCTGGCCCGTGCCGGCGACGCGGGACTGGAGACCTTCGAGCGCGTCGGCGCGTTCGAGGGGCACCACGCGGGCCTGGCGCGCTACTGGGCGCAGGCCGCCGAGCGGGCTCGCCCCTCCGGCGGGTGAGAGGCCGGACGATCGGGATAGGGTCCCCCGGGTGAGTGGCACCCTTCCGGAGACCATCGATCTGCACCACCTGGGCGTCCAGAAGGTGCTCGGCGCGCACTGGTTCGACGGTGCGATCGTCGACCCGGGTCCGGAGAGCGCGTTGCCGCGGCTGCTCGAGGCCCTGGGCGACCGGGTTCCCGACCGGATCCTGCTGACCCACATCCACTTCGATCATGCGGGTGCGACCGGGGCGCTGGTGGAGCGGTTCCCCGACGTCGAGGTGTGGGTCCACGAGCGCGGGGCGAAGCACATCGTCGATCCGACACGGCTCGTCAAGAGCGCGCGCGGCGTGTTCGGCGAGGCGTTCGACATGCTCTGGGGCAGGGTCGTCCCCGTCCCGGAGGCCAGCCTGCGGGTGCTGTCGGGCGGTGAGCGGAACGGGCCGTGGCGCGTCGCGTACACGCCGGGGCACGCGCAGCACCACGTCTCGTACCTCCACGAGGACACCGGCGTCGCCTACACCGGCGACGTGACCGGCATCCGGATCGACGGAGGACCGGCGCTACCGCCGACGCCGCCGCCGGACATCGACGTGCCGTTGTGGCACGCGTCGCTCGACCTGGTCGCCGCGTGGGACCCGGCGGCGCTGGCGTTCATGCACTTCGGCACGGCGACGGACGTCGCCGACCAGATCGCCGACGCCCAGCAGGCCCTGGACCGGGTCGCGGCGATCGCACGGCGTACCGATGCCGCGGGGATGGCGTCCGAGCTGCGCGCCTGGATCACCGGCGAGGCGCCCGACGCCGTCGACACCTACTACGCCGCGGGCCCGTTCGAGGGCCTCTGGGGTGGCCTGCACCGGTACTGGACCCAGGTCGCCGCCCGTGCCCGGCCCGACGCGCAGGACTGATCGGCCGGAGCGGCACCCGGACCGGGCCTGCTCGTCCCACGATCGCCGACCGACCGGGTAGCCTCGGGGCGTCCGTCCACCCCGGATCGCTACCCTGCACCGCCGTGAGCCAGACCATCGAGCAGACGCGCACCGAGAAGCCCGGAACCGGTCTGGGCGGTGCCTGGAACGTCATCGTCCGCAACGACGATCACAACACCTTCGACGGGGTCGCCGTGGCCCTCTCGCGCGTTCTACCGGGGGTGACGGTCGAGGACGGCTACCGGATCGCCGACCGCATCCACAACAAGGGCCTGGCGATCGTGTGGACCGGCCACCTCGAGCTCGCCGAGCACTACTGGGCGCAGCTGCAGGACGCGGGCCTGACGATGGCTCCGCTCGAGCAGGCCTGACGGCTCCGGCCACCCGATTGTCCCGACGGCCCGTCCCGCCGTCGCAGGACGACGCGCGCTAGCGGACCTGCACGACGCGCCGGAACGTCCGGTAGTGGTCGGCGGTGTAGTACGTGGGGCCACCACGCGCCACGACGAGGCGACGAGCCCCGCGGGTCGGGGTGCTCGGCGTTCGCACCGTGTACTCGCGGTAGGTGCCCGTGGGGCGATCGGGCAGCCGACGCTCGCGGTTCTGGAACGTCGCGCCGTCCTGTCGGTGCGGGAACGGCCCGCCCGCCCGGATCAGGCGGATCGTGGCGTGCGCCTCGGGCGGCAGCGCCGAAAGCCGTACCGTCGGCGGCCCCGTGTCGGCCGTGGTGGGCTCGCTCTCGCCGCAGCCCGCGAGGGCGAGCGCGGCGAGGAGGACGGCGACGCCCGCGCGCCGGCGGGACCACCGTCCGGTCACGTTCGCGAGAGGGCCGCGCTCAGGACGCGACGGGCTCGGCGGCCGGCTCGGCGACCGCGAAGGGATCCTCGGCGAACACGTCGTTCACGCCCGGCGCGGTGCCCTGCGCCAGCGTCGAGAACATCTCGTACGCCAGCGGCTTCTGGTACCAGGCCATCGTCACCGTGCGGAACGTCACGAACTCCTCGGAGTTCCAGATCCGCGCCCAGTCCTTCTTGTCCGCCAGGTGCAGGACCTGGCGGAACTTGTACGCGTCGTCGTGGGCCCGGTACACGCGGACCTCGACGGCCCCGAGCCGCAGCAGCTTGGGGTTCAGCTCGGCCAGCGCGTCGGCGAGCTTCTCGTGCCGGAGGGCGGTGGCGTAGTAGGGGATGTGGACTGCAACGGCGCTCATACGGTGCTCAGGCTCCCACTTCCGCGAGAATCGCGCCAGGACCCTCGGCGGTGCGGCCCTCGTCGGCGTCGGACGCCCCGACCAGGATCGCGATCTTGCCCGCATGCTGGTTGTCGCGCAGGAGCTGGTGCGCGCCGGCGACGTCGCCGAACGGCAGCGTCTTCCAGAGCACCGGCTGGATCTTGCCCTCGTCGATGAGCGCGTTGGCCCGCGTGGCCTCGTAGGCGTTGGCGAAGTGCGATCCGATGATCTGCTTCTGGCGCATCCACAGGTGGCGGACGTCGAAGTCCAGGTCGTAGCCGGACGTCGCGCCGCAGATCACGATCTTGCCGAACGGCTTGAGCGTGAACACCGAGGTCGGGAACGTCGCCTTGCCGACGTGCTCGAAGACGATGTTGGGGGAGTCCCCGAGGATCTCCTTGACGCGCTTGGCGAAGCCGATGGAGGCCTTGAAGCGGGCCTTCTCCTCCTCGTCGGTCTCGTTGCCGGTGCGCATGATGCCCGGGAACTCGTTGCGGTTGATGTAGTCGACCGCACCGAGCTGCTTGACGAGCTCGCCCTTCTCGTCGCTGGAGACGATACCCACGGCGTCCGCTCCGGCGGCCTTGCAGAGCTGCACGGCGAACACGCCGAGGCCACCCGCGGCGCCCCAGATGAGCACCTTGTCGCCGGCCTGGATCTCGGCCTGGTCGATGAGCATCCGGTAGGCCGTGAAGTACGTCAGGCCGTACGAGGCGGCCTCCGCCCAGGAGAGGTGCTCGGGCTTGGGCAGCAGCTGCTGGGCCTGGACCTTGCAGAACTGGGCGAAGGAGCCCCAGGTCGTCTCGTATCCCCAGATCCGCTGCGACGGTGCGGCGAGCGGGTCGAGTCCGTGGACCTCGACGTCCTCGTAGGAGGCCTGGTTGCAGTGCAGGACGACCTCGTCGCCGGCCTTCCAGCGGGTGACGCCCTCGCCGACCTTCCAGACGATCCCCGACGCGTCCGAGCCACCGATGTGGTGGCCCGTCTCCGGGTGGTCGCCGTACTTGAACACCGACACCGGCTGGCCGAGGGCCGCCCAGACGTTGTTGAAGTTCACGCCGGCGGCCATCACGCGGACGACGACCTCGAACGGCCCGGGCTCGGGGACGTCGACCTCCTCGAGCTGGATGGCGTCCTTCGGCTCGCCGAGGCGGTCCTCCCGGATGACCCACGCGGCCATCTTGGTGGGCAGGGAGCCGGGCTCGGTCGCCACGGTGGAGATCTGGGACAGGTCGACGGCCATCGGGTGCCTCGCTCGCGTTCGGTGGTCGGTGCGGCGCGCAAGACTACCCGCCGGACGGGGGGTACGGGGCGCCGTGGGGCCCCGGTCGATCCGACGTCGCGACCGGACGCCATGTCCGGCCGCCGTCGTCTCGGAGGCGTCCCGGGACGCTCGGGCCGAGATCAGGGCAGCAGCAGCTCGTCGTCGGAGCTCTTGCGCTCCGCACCGACCTGCAGGGTGCCCGGGCGAATGCCGCTCCCGCTCGACGTCAGGCGGTACTCGCCCTTGTCGACCACCGCGGTGATCGCGGCAACCCCGCCCGGCTCGATCGGCTTGGTCGCCGTGCCGTCGGCGCTGTCACCGGCAGCGGCATCCGCAGCAGGGGTCAGGGTCGCCCGCACCTTCTTGGCGCTCTGGTTGCTGATGAGGATCCGCAGCGGGCCTCCGCCGACGCGGGCCGGTGCCAGGTCGATTCCGCGGTCGGTGATCGCCGCGCTGATCGAGATCTGCGACGGAGGACGCGAACCGGTCGGACGATCCTCCTCGTCGACCCGACCGCAGGCCAGCAGGCCCGAGGCCAGAGCGGCGGCGGTCAGCGTCAACACGGTCGACGTACGTGGCTGGTGCATGCTTCTCCCGGACTCCCCGATCGTCCCTCGGACAGGCTGCCCGCCCGAGGTGTCCGCAACCCTACCCGAGGAACGGGGCCCGGTCAGGCCGGGGCGCGCCCGCCGTTGGTCCCGAACGGGAGCGAGACGACGGCCGCCGACGACGGGTCCTCACCCGCCGGCCGCGCGCTCACCGATGCTCCGGGCTCGACCTCGCGCCGGACGAGCGCCAGCGCGATCGGACCGAGGCGCGGGGACGACACGCAGCTCGTGACCCTCCCGACCTCGCGTCCGTCGTCCACCAGCACGGTGCCGGGCTCGACCTCGCGCTCCAGGTGCAGCCCGCGCAGATGACGGTTGGGCCGGCCCCGCCAGTGCAACCGCGCGACCGTCTCCTGCCCGATGTAGCAGCCCTTGGTGAAGCTCACCGCGCGTTCGACGATCCCGGCCTCGGCGGGCATGACGGTGTCGTCCATGTCGTGGTGCAGGCGGGGACGGCCGTGCTCGACGCGGACGATCTCCGCCGCCGCCTCGGGGATCGGCGCGGCGCCGGAGGCCTCCAGGTACGCGGCGATCGCGCCGGTGTCGGCGGCCTCGCAGACGACGTCGATGCCGACGTCGGTGCGGATGAGGCGCACGGACCGTCCGTCCAGCGTGGCCGCGCGGTGCTCGTGCTCGCTCGATCCGAGGTCGGTGCCGGCCGACCCGAGCACCGTCGAGGCGCGGGGCCCCAGCACCGACAGCAGGCCCTGCTCGAGCGTGCGCTTGTGCAGCTCGACGTCGAACCCGATGAGGTGCCGGCGAAGGTGGGTGAAGAGCGCCTGCAGCCCGGAGCGCTCGCAGAGCAGCAGCAGCTCGTCGTCCGATGCCAGCACCCGGAGATCGCAGACGACCTTGCCCTTCGGTGTCAGCAGCGCCGCGTAGGTGCCTTCCCCGGGGGCGAGGGCGACGGTGTCGGCGGTGACCTGGCCCGCGAGGTACTCGCGGGCCTCGGCGCCGGTGAGCGCGAGCTTGCCCGACGCGGACCGGTCGAGCAGTCCCGCCTCCGTCGCCGCGCGACGGTACCCCTCCCGCAGCGCGGCGGCGTCGACGTCCTCGGCCGCATCGGGCGGTTCCGGCACGGCCGTCGGGCGTCGGGGCTCGTCACTCATCCCGACCGACCATAGCGACCGACTCGCGCGGTCCCATGCCGTGGGGCCGCCGGACCCGGGCCGCCCGCCGGGCGTGACCGGGGGTTGCGACGGGCGGCGGCGCTAGAGTGCCCGAGGATGGCGCTCGCTGACACCTTCCAGCGGGTCGTGGACTCGCTGCCTGATGACTGGACCGACCTGGAGCTCGATCTTCGGATCGAGGACGAGGACCGCTATGTGGAGGCCTCGACGTACGTCACCCCGACGTGCAACGCGCAGCCCTACAGCCGCGCGGACTGGCACTGGCGGGTGCTCGTGGCCCACCGGTTCGGCCACGCCGCGGCCCCGTCGGCCGTCCTGACCGCGCTGAGCCTCATGGACGACGCCGGGCTCACCGGCGAGCTCGCGGTGCGCGAGGTCCGGGTGGGACGCGCCGAGGCCGTGCAGCAGTGGGGGCGGGGCGAGTCGGTCCGCCGCGAGTTCCGTCACCTGCGCGCGCACTGAACGTCATGTCGCCCAACACCCCCGATACCGCCACGGACGACGAGGCGAGCCGCATCGGCGTGCTCGTGCCCGACCCGACCCTCGGCCCCAAGCTCGTGGAGCTCGTCCGCGCCGCGGGCCACGAGCCGATCCTCGTCGAGGACCTCGACCGGCTGCACGACGCGGACCGCGAGGCGCCGCTCGGAGCGATCGTCACCGACCTGACCACCGACGGAGAGGACCGGGCCCGCGATCTCGCCGCCGGTCGTCCCCCCGGCGTGCCGGTGCTGGCGTGCTTCGCGCATGCCGAGCCGGATGTGCGCTCGGTCGCGCTCGAGGAGGGCCTGGAGGTCGTCGTCCCGCGCTCCCGCCTGCTGCGCGAGACCGACGTGCTCCTGCGCGAGTTCCTCGCGCTGCCCTGATCCGGCGCGCCCCGTGCGTCAGGCGCCCGGGGCGCGCGACCAGACCAGCGCGT
>JBFWKS010000164.1:0-9161 GCA_050252545.1 Solirubrobacteraceae bacterium | reverse complement strand
GGGGGCCCGCTCCTGGCCCTCGCGCTGTGGGGTCGCCGGCCGCTCGCGCTCGCCGTGCTGGCCCTGCCGTTCGTGTACTGGCAGGCGTACCCGCCGGTCCGCGACGCCACCCAGGCGTGGGGCGACGACGCCGCCCGGGCCTCGGCGTGGGCCCCGCTTGAGCAGGAGCTGCGCCGCCGGTTGGACCGCGCACCGGGCCGGGTCGAGGTGCCCCCGACCGCCCGCCGCGGAGAGGCGCGGTGGCTCGGACCCGACATCCCGCTCGCTCGCGGCTGGATCCGCCAGCTCGATCGGGAGCGTCACGCGCTCTTCTACGACGGCCACGACGCCGACGGTGCGCTCACCGCCGCCCGCTACCGCGCATGGCTGGACGAGAACGCCGTGTCGCTCGTCGCGGTGCCCGACGACGACATCGCCCTGGACTACGCGTCGCGGCGGGAGGTCGAGCTGCTGCGCTCCGGCACCGTCCCGGGCCTGCGCGAGACGTGGCGCGGCGGCCGCTGGCGGCTGCTCACCGTCGAGCGCGCGCGGCCACTGGCGACGCTCCCCGCGAGGGTTCGAACCCTCACGGCCGACCGGGTCGTCCTCGACGTGCAGGCTGCGGGCGCCGTCGACCTGCGGATCCGTCACAGCCGGTACCTGCGGGTGGAAGGGGGTGCGGCCTGCGTCGAGGAGGGGCCGGGCGGATGGACCCGGGTGCGGACGGCCGTTCCCGGTACCGTTACGATTGGCACCGGCATCCGTGGTATGCGCTCGCGCACGCCCGATGCCGACTGTACGCCCTGACCGTCGGATCGTCTGCGGTCGCCTCCTCCCGCCGCACGATGCCCGCCTTCCTCACGCGTCCCACCCGCTGGCTGCCCCAGGGGCCACTCGACGCGTTGGCGCAGCTCGCCGTCGTGATGCTGTTCTACTGGACCTACCGCTACTCGCGGGGGCTGGTGGACTATCAGCTGGCTGCGAGCACGGCGTTCGCCAACGCCGACTGGATCGTGTCGGTCGAGCGGTTCCTCGGACTCGACATGGAGCTCGGGGTCCAGCGGTTCGCCCAGTGGGTGCCGGGGCTCGAGGACGCGTCGGCGTTCATGTACATCAACTTCCAGAGCACCGTGACGTTCGGGGCGATGACGTACATCTACATCGTCCACAACCGCGCATTCGGGTTCGTGCGCAACATGTTCATCATCGCGTGGTTCATCGCGCTCACGTGCTACGTGCTGCTGCCGACCGCACCGCCGCGGCTCGTGCCGGGCCTGGGGATCGAGGACTCGCTCGTGAACTTCACGGGCATCGCGCACGACGACGAGACGGTCAACTCGCTCTTCAACCCGTACGCGGCGGTGCCGTCGATGCACGTCGGGTTCGCGCTGATGATCGGGATTCCGCTGGCGCGGCTGTCGGCCCGCAGGGCGACCCGGGTGTTCTGGGTCGTGTACCCGCTCGTCGTGACGTTCGTCGTGATGGCGACCGGCAACCACTTCTTCCTCGACGCGGTCTTCGGGGTGATGGCCGTCGGCGTCGCCGCTCTGGCCGCCCGCAACCTGGGCCGGTTGCGACCCCACGCCTGGCAGTTCCGCACCCCGTCGGGCCAGCAAGCCTCGTAGGTCCCGGCGGGGATGGTCGGCGTGGAGCGCACCCGATCGTCATCCGCCCCGTTGCGCGCCTCGTCCGCGACCACCACCGGCTGTGTCCCCGGTGTCCCCGGTGTCCCGGTCGCCGTCGACCCACGGTCTCGGCCCGCCGGGTCGTGCGCCGCCCGCGCGTGCCGGCTGGTGGCCGGGTGGGGGCCGTCCGCCGTCGCGCCGCGATCTCCTTCCCGTCAGGATGTGCAGCACGGCTTGCTGCATTCGGCAACCCGCGATGCAGGGCGAAGGCCGGCTCGACGATCGGGCCAATCCACGTCGCGATGCCCGTGACCGACGACGAGACCCATCACAAGTACCTCGATCGCGCGATCCGCGAGATCAACACGCTCAACCACGAAGTGCTGGACGACGAGCGGTGGGAGGACTCCGAGGTCCTGCCGGTCGTCGGCTCGGGGCACCCACAGGCCGACATCATGCTGCTCAAGCACCATGCGTCGGACGAGGAGCTCGAGGCGGGCGTGGCGTTCTACGGGCGCGCCGGCGGCGCCGTCCTCAAGAGCCTGACGCGGCTGGGGATCGACCCGACGACGATCTACGGGACGCTGTGCGACAAGTCGCCCCACGGCGACGACGACGATCCCCGGCAGGACGAGTGGCTGCGGGCGGAGTTCGCGATCGTGCAGCCCCGGATCGTCGTGGTGATGGGCGACGACGCCCTGGACCGCCTGAACGCCCTGGATCTGCCGCTGGCCCAGCCGGTGCGCGATCTGCCCGGCATCGTGCAGCGGCTCACCCCGGCCTGCGAGGCGCTCCTGACGCCGGCGATCGACGACTCGCTCGACGAGCTCCAGGCCAAGCAGACGTTCTGGAGCGCGTTCCGGGAGCTCGGGACGTGGCACGCCTCGCTGCCCCCGTACTGACCCTCGTCGCCTACGTCGCGCTGCTCCTCGGCGCGGGCTCGCTGCCGGAGTTGACGCCGCCCGGGCGTGCGGCGATGGTCGCGGTCATCGGTCCGCTGGTGCTGCTCGGCCTGCTGGCCCACCACGCCGGCCAACTGGCGGACCGGCCGAGGATCGTCGTCGTGGTCGCCGCCGCCGGCGCGTTCATGCTCGGCGCGATCGACCCGGACACCGCACGCGGCGAGGCGGTCCTCGCCGGCACGCTGCTGGCGCTGCCGCTCGGGGTGCTCTTCGCGCGGACGTTCGACGAGGGCGCGTTCGTCGTCCTGCTGCCGGCCGTCGTCGCGGTGATCGACCTCGTCGCGACCTTCGGCTCGGCCACGGCCGAGTCGTGGCCGGCGTTCGTGGGCGGTGGCGACCGCCTGACGCTGCTGCTGCCGTCGTGGGGCGCCGACACCGCCGCCGGCCAGATCGCGCTGCCGACGGTGCTGCTCCTGGGGGCGCTCCAGACCTACGCGGTCCGGGAGCGCCTGCGGCCTGCGGGCGCGGCGGTCGGCATGACGGTCGGCCTGCTCGGCGCCTACCTCGTGGAGTGGCGGTTCGACCGCGCCGCCCCCCAACTGGCGTTCGTGGCGATCGGGTTCCTGATCGCGATCAGCGACGTCCTGCCAAGGTGGGTGCGAGCAGGACGGATGTGGGGATAGCGTCGCGATCCCCGTGGGCGGTCCGAGGTGGACGGTCCGGGGGTGGGCCGTCTGGGGTGGACGGTGCGGTGGTCCGCGGCCGTGAGCCTCGTCGGCAGGCGACGACCCGCGGACGGCTCTGCGACTCACCCCAGGTCGAGCACGACCTTGCCGAGCTTGCCCCCGGCGGCGAACCGGTCGTAGGCGGCCGCCACGTCGTCCAGCGGGTGGACGGCGGCGATCGGCACGGTGAGCGCGCCACGCTCCACCAGGGGCAGCAGCCCCCGCTCGACCGCGCGGGCGACGGCGGCCTTCTCCTCCAGCGGCCGTGCCCGCAGCGTCGAGCCCATGATCCGCGCCCGGGACTGCATGAGCGCCACGAGGTTGACCTGGGCCTTGAACCCGCCACCGACGCCGATCACGACGATCCGTCCTCCGGCGACCAGGCGGCGCAGATCGGCCTCGACGTCCGGCGCACCGACGAGCTCGAGGGCGACGTCGAACCGTGCCGGTGCGCCCGCGGCCCGTGCACCGTCCGTATCGGCGAGCGCGTCGGGTGTGAGGACGACGTCGGCTCCGAGCTCGCGCAACGCGTCGTGGTGCTCCTCCCGGCGCGCGGACGCGGTGACGTGCGCGCCGAGCGCACGGCCGATCTGGATCGCCGCGGTCCCGACGCCACCGGCGGCACCGTGGACGAGCAGCCGGTCACCGGGGCGCAGCTCGGCCTGCGTGACGAGCGCGTCGTGCGCGGTGCTGAACGTCTCGCTGAACCCGCCGGCGGCGGTCCAGTCGAGCGCCTGAGGGACCGGCATGACCTGGCGCTCGTGGACGACGAGTCGCTCGCCCTGACCGCCACCACCGACGATCCCCATGACCCGGTCGCCGACCGCGAACCGCGTCGCGTCGCGTCCGAGCCCCTGGACCTCGCCGGCGAACTCCAGCCCGGGGATGTCGGGCGGGCTGCCGGGCGGCGCGGGATAGGCCCCCTTGCGCTGCAGCATGTCCGCCCCGTTGAGCCCCGCCGTCCACACGCGGACGAGCAGCTCGCCCGTTCCGGGCGTCGGATCGGGGTGCTCCTCGACGACGATCTGTCCGTCGCGGACGGTGGCGGCGCGCATGTCGGTCACGCTATCGGGCCAGCCGCCGGACCCGGCGCGGGCCCGCCCCGCTCCATCACCCGACAGCGGGTCGCCCTACCGTCGCCCCGCGACGGTCAGCGGCACCGCTCCCGTGGGCCGGCCCGGCCGACGGGCCTCCGACCCGTCCCGAAGCCCTACCCCACCCGGTCCAGCACCGACACGCACTCCACGTGCGGCGTCTGCGGGAAGAGGTCCACGGGGCGGACCTTGCGCAGGGCGTAGCCGGCCTCGACGAGGCGGGCGGCGTCGGGGGCGAGCGTCGTCGGGTTGCACGACACGTAGACGATCCGCTTGGGACCGGCCTCGGCGATCCGACGACACACCCGCGGCCCCAGGCCCGCGCGGGGCGGGTCGACGACGAGCACGTCCGGTCGTCCCGCGCGCTCGACCGCGTCGGGCAGGCCGATCCGGGCGTCGGCGGCCATGAACCGCGCGTTGCGTACGTCGTTGACCTGTGCGTTGTGCAACGCGTCCTGGATCGAGTCCTCGACGATCTCGACCCCGACGAGCTCGCCGACCCGCGACGCCATCGACAGCCCGACCGACCCGCTGCCGCAGTACAGGTCGAACAGCCGCTCCCAGCCCTCCAGGCCGGCGAACTCCTGGGCCAGCGCGTAGAGCCGCTCGGCCATCACGGTGTTGGTCTGGAAGAAGCCCTCCGGGCTGATCCGCAGCCGCAGGCCGGCCATCTCCTCGTGGAGGTAGGCGTCGCCGGCGACGAGCTCGGTGTCGCCGCCGTAGGTCGTCTCCCCCACGCTCTCGATCTGGGTCCACAACAGACCGGTCAGCGGCTCCGTCAGCTCCTCCTGCAGTCGCGTGGCAAGCCCCATCGGATCGCATTCGCCGGGGCTGGTGACCAGCCGCACCTGGGCCTCGCCGGTGCGCACGCCCTCGCGCACCACGAGGTTGCGCAGGAAGCCGACGTTCGTGCGACGGTCGTAGGCCGACAGGCCCTCCTCGGCGCACCACCGGTGCACGAGCCGGCGGATCTCGTTGCCGCGCTCGCTCGCCAGCAGGCAGTCCTCGACGGGGACGATCGTCTCCCACGACCCGGCGGCGTGGAAGCCGCAGAGCAGATCCCCGCCGGCCCCGGTGCCGAACGAGTACTCGAGCTTGTTGCGGTACCGCCAGAGCTGCTCGGCCGGGACGATCTCCTCGATCTCGGTGTCGGCGTGGCGCCCCAGGCGCCGCATCGCGTCCTCGACCTGCGCCTGCTTGACCCGGAGCTGGTGCTCGTACGTGATGACCTGCCACGGCGCGCCCGGGTGGTCGGCGACCGGGTCGACGCGGTCGGGCGACGCATCCAGCAGCTCGGTGACGAGCGCCTCGCCGTAGTCGCGCTTGCGCTTGGTGATCCGTGCGCGCACGCGGTCGCCGGGGATGCCCCCGCGGACGAAGACGACCCAGCCCTCGGGGGTACGCGCAACGCCGTTGCCGCCGTGGGCGAAGTCGTCGACGCGCAGCTCCACCTGCTCGCCCCGCTGCGGACGCGGCGGACGCTGGCGCTTGGCGGCAGACAGGCCCTCCGGGTTGTCGTCCGCGTCGGGCCCGGGCGGCGCCGGCGGGGCGTCGCGGGTCACACGGTCCTCGGCGCTCGCCGCGGCGACGGTGGCGGCGCTCGTGGTCGCGTCGCCGGTCGCGACCGGGGCGGCGCCCGGATCGACGGAACCCACCGTGTGGTCGGCCGGGTTCACGGGCGGTGTACGGGTCGTGTCCTCGGCCATGGGGCAAGGGTCGCACGGTCGGCCGGGCGACGCCGATCGACCCACTCGAAATCAATCCCGACCGAATCAGTTGCCATTGAGGTCCGAGTGCGGTAGGTTTCTCCGCGGTCGCCGAGTAAGGGTGACCTTACTCCCAGCGATGACCAACCTCCCGGACACCACCGCCACGGTCTGCACCGCCATGACCGTCGGTCCCGCAAGGGACCGCGGACTCGCGGGCCGTGGCGATGCTCGGGACGATCGCGGCACCGCCGCGATCACCAACCGGCGCACGGCCGGCGGCGCGACCCGCCGTCGGATTCCCGTCCGTCTGGGGCCCATCAGCGCACCCGGGTATTGAGGGATACACGGGCGTGGTGCCCGGTTCCTGCGGGAGCCGGGCACCACGATGCGCCCCGCCGACCGCCCTCGCGTCCCTGGGCGTCCACCCGGTCCGCCACGGTCCGGTACAGCGGGTCGTCTGGTCCGCACGGTCCGGTACAGCGGGTCGTCTGACCGTCGCCGGGCGACGGTGAACGGACCCGCTATGCCCACCGATCGGGTATCCGGCCCCCGCCCGCCACAGCGGGTCGCCTGACCATCGTGGGGCAACGGTCAAACGACCCGCTAACGCCGTCTGCCGTCGACCGCCCGCAACCGACCACCGAGTGGCTACTCCACGCACGTCTCGCCGACGACCGCGGCGAGCAGGACGATGAGCCCGACCGGAGTCACGAGCAGTGGCGTGATCCACCGGCGACGGCCGAGCGCCGCCAAGGCGCAACCGATCGCGGCAAGCGCGAGGATCATCGCCACCGTGCGCATCGCCCGATACCCACCGTCGCTCCCGGCGTAGCACTCGGGACGGATCTCGATCCCGATCCGGCCGACGATCACGGCCGCCGCGACCGCCAGCACCGCCGCGCGCCCAACGACCGGCATCGTCACGATCCAGCCGCGGACCGGTGACGGTGCGAGCCGCAGTCCGATGCCGACGAGCGCGACGACGACCAGCGACCCGGCGATCCGCTCCCCGACGGAGCCCCCGCCCGCGGCGATGAGCGTCACCGCGGCGGCCGTCGACGCGACGACGACAGGCAGGGCGGGACGGACATCCGGCGGAACGACGGGGTGACGACGGAGGGAGCGGTCGGCGGGCACGCGCCGACGACGCTACCGCGGACACCGCCACCCGGCCAGCCCCCGACGAGGGATGGCGACACCCCGGATCCACGGCACCGGAGGCGCCTTCGCCCGACGCCGGAAGGACAGCGGCGGGGGACGCCGGGGCGACGGAGCGCCCGCTCAGCGGTGCGGCCCGACGGGCACCACCGCGGCCGGGCTCAGGCGAACGGGCCGACCCGCAGCGCCCACTCCATCAGGGCCTTCTGCGCGTGGCGGCGGTTCTCGGCCTGGTCCCAGATCCGCTGCCGGTCCCCGTAGAGCACCTCGGCCGTGATCTCCTCGCCCGGGTGGGCGGGGAGGCAGTGCAGGGCGATCGCGCCGGGCGCGGCGGCGTCGAGCAGCGCATCGTCGATCCGGTACGGCGCCAGCGCGGCACGGCGGGCATCGGCCGTCGACGCGTCGTCCCCCATCGACACCCACACGTCGGCGTACAGCGCGTCGGCGCCGGCCACGCCGTCGCGCGGGTCCTCCGTCAGCCGCGCCGGCGTGCTCCCCGGCTCCAGCTGGTAGCCGTCCGGGGCGGCGACGACGACCTGCAGACCGGCGATCGCGCCGACGAGCGCCAGCGACCGGGCGACGTTGTTGCCATCCCCGACGTACGCCAGGCACAGGTCGTCCAGCCCCCCGTCGGAGCCGAGCCGATCGGGGAACGCCTCCTGCAGGGTCAGCAGGTCGGCGACCGCCTGGCAGGGATGGTGCCCGTCGGTCAGCAGGTTGATGACGGGGACCGAGCCCTCGGCGGCGAGCTCCTCGAGCAGCGCGTCGGCGTGGGTGCGGATGGCGATCGCGGCGACGTGCCGCGACAACACCAGTGCGGTGTCCTTGACCGACTCGCCGCGCGAGAGCTGCATCTCGTCCGGGCGCAGCAGCAGCGACGTGGCGCCGAGCTCGGCGATCCCGACCTCCATCGACACCCGGGTGCGGGTCGACGGCTTCTGGAAGATCAGGGCGATCGACCGGCCCCGCAGGGCGGCCGGATGGTCCGGCTCGTGACCGGCCGCCTGGGCCGCCTTCGTCTCGCGTGCGCGGCGGAGGACCGCGAGCAGGTCGTCACGACCGAGCTCGGTCCCGGTCAGGAGGTGGCGGGGGCTCACCGTGCGGACGCTAGCGGGCGACCGGCCGGCGTGCCGCCGGGCCGGTCATCGCCGCGACGTCCCGGCCCGCGGCGTGGCTGACCGGCGGCGATCGGCGAGGCCGCCCGTCACCCGCGTGGGAGAGCGGCAACGCGGCGGGGTCCGTCACTTGGGCCCGACGTACTGCAGGACCAGCGCCCCGCCGCCACAGGTGAAGGCGATGTAGTTGTAGCGCGAGCTGACCGCGGTCCCGGTCACCGGGCTGCCGTCCATGCACGTGCCCTGCGGCAGCTTGTAGCCGCCGTGCTTGCCGCCCTTCAGCAGGTCGACCCGCAGCCGCACGTTCGCCCCTCGCCCGAACGCCACCGCGCTGCCGCCCGCGTTGAGCGTCGTCGCCACGCCCGACCCGTACTTGCGCGTGAGCACCCGACGCCCGGCGATCTCGGCGCGACGCACCTGGCCGCCGCGACGGTAGGCGATCGCCCGGATGAACCCGCGGACCCTGCCGCCGGTCGGCGCACCGTTGTCGGCGCTCGGTTCCGTGCCCTTGGCGATCTCGCGCCGGTTGCCGTTGGCGACGGTGACGACGTAGATCCGGCCGCGCTTCTCGTAGGCGATCTGCCGGCCGTTGTAGCTCACCGACGGGGAGCGGACGACGCCACCGACGACCCGGCGGAGACCGGAGCCGCGCCGCACGTACAGGCCGCGGGTGGTGGTCACCGCGACGATCGACGAGTCACCGGCGATCGCGATGCCGGTGGCCGCCCCGGGGGTCTTGACCCGTACGAGCGGCCCGCCGTTGACGTTGCCGATGACGGCATGCGGCACCCCGACCGGCGAGCCCGCGACGAGGTTCGTCGCCACCGACAGGAACCCGTAGAGCCGGGCGTGAC
>JBFWKS010000163.1:0-9200 GCA_050252545.1 Solirubrobacteraceae bacterium | reverse complement strand
GGACGCGAGATCCCCAGGACCTTGGGGCTGCCGGTGGCCGCGGGATCGTTGACGGGATGCAGGTTGTACGTCCCGTCGCCGGTGACATGGACGATGCTCGGCGGTCCGGGGGAGATCAGTCCGAGCCGCTCCAGATTCCAGCCGGAGGGGAATCCGGCGAGCGATCCAGTGCTCGCGCCCATGATGTCGAACGGGTCTCCGTAGCTGTTGGCGTCGCAGTCGCCGTTGGCGTGGACCACGGTGCACGCGCCGGCGTGCCGGGCACCGTAGTTGTGGGTCATCTCGTGGGCGACGAGGCGCCAGATGACCTTGCCGTTGAGGAACACGCGATTGCCCGGAATCTCGGCCCACCCCGATCCGGGGCACGGCATCGGCGGGGTCGCCACGATCACGTGGTCGTACACGTCCTCGGTGATCCCGGACTGGGCGATCACGTCGGACAGGACGGCGTTCTGGTTGCATCCGGTGACGGCCGCATCGGTGCTGTTGAGCGTCGACGGCACCTGCTGGATCCCGCCCGTCTCCACCAGGCTGGATGCGCCACCGCTGACCGCCTGGAAGTACCCGTTGGCGGTCGCGTTGCCATTGCCTGCGGGGTCGCCGGCGACCGGGTAGAACACCTCGTCCCGCACGTGCTCGACCGTGAACGGGTAGGTGCCCGGCTGATCAGCCCAGTGGGTGATCAGGACCTTGACGTGCCGCTCACCCGCCGGAAGGGCGTTCGCTGACGTCGCGACCACGAGCGCCGCGAGGAGCATCCCCGCACCGAGCGTCGACAGCTTCCGTCCCCACCCCCACATGAAAGCCGACCGTACTCCTCGGCGGTCGACGCGTGCGGCGGTTCCCGCGCCGGGCGGCAAATCCGCCGGATGACCCCTCGCTCATGTCGCCTGCGCCCTACACGGGCGACCGGTCCGGTCACCCCTCCCACCGCCGATGACCCGACGGCGGCGGGTCACCGTGGCCCGGTCGCTACGTCTCGGCCGCCGGGCAGGTCAGCCGCCAGTCGCACATCGAGCAGGTCTCGTAGGACGGGGTCGGCTCGAAGTCCTGCTCGAGGATCGCGCCGCCGACGTCGGCGACCGTCGGGGCGATCCGGTCGCGGGCGGTCCCGTCGGCCTCGACCGGCACCTTCTCGTCGTCCAGGACGTAGTGGTAGCTCTGGCGCGGCTCCTCCAGCCCCCACGCGTCCTGGGCGGCGACGGCGTAGAGCTGTAGCTGCACGTCGTGGCGCAGCTCGTCCGGGGTGCGGGGACGACCGGTCTTGTAGTCGACGAGCTCGTGGTTGCCGTCGGGGTGACGGTCGACGCGATCCACGCGACCGCGCACGGTGTGCGGTCCCATCCGGAACTCGAACGACCGCTCCAGCCAGACCGGGTGCTGGTCCTCGGACATCGTCCGCGCGTGGTAGCGCTGCATCGCGTCCTGGGCCCGGTTCCACAGCCGCTGCTCGTCGGCGACGCCCGACAGGCCCGACCGCCGCCAGCCGTGCTGCAGCAACGTCTGCAGCTCGGCGGCCTCGGTCCCACCACGGGCGTGCCAGCGCTCCAGGACCTGGTGGACCACGATGCCGAACCGCTGCGCGACCGTCGGCTGCTGCGGGATCCGCAGGACGCGCGCGAACTTGTAGCGCAGCGGGCAGGCGTTGTACATGTACAGATCGCCGGCCGACAGGACGACGCCCTCGTCGCGCAGTGGCAGGAACGGCTCCAGCGACGGCTCACGACGCCCCGCGGCCCGCTCGGCGCTCTGGGTGGCCGCGGCGAGCACCACGTCGTCCAGATCGCTCGTCGACAGGATCTCCTTCTGCTGCGCCGTCGCCGCCTGGCGCACCGCGGCGTCGATCGCCGGCATCGCGTCGGCGACCTCCTGACCATCCGCGCGGTTGATCAGCGCGGCGACCTTCACGAGCTCCAGGTAGCGGCTCACCCCGTGGGCGACGTCCAGGTCGGTGTCCATCCGCAGATCACCGAGTCGGGTGCCGATCGTCGCCACGTCGCGCAACAGCTCGTCGCGGAGGCCGCGGAACGTCGCGTGAAGGGTGTCGTCGGGGCCGAACAGCCGCTCGTCGTGGTCCTCCCACTGCGCCTGCAGCGTCCGGCGGGCGTCCTCGACCGCCGGCGACGGCTCGCGCGCCGCCCCGTTCGAGCTGTGCGCCGGGAAGGCCAGGACGACCCCACGGCGGGCGCGCGTCATCGCCGTGTGCAGCGCGCGGCGGGCCTCGTCGGAGCGCACCGCCGGTGTGTCGGGCGGCAGCGACTCCGTCAGCAACGCGTCGGGCAGCGGGTCGACGAGCCGGCGTCCCGCCCCCGATCCGATCGCGCCGAATCGGCTGGAGGTGAGCCCGAGCACCAGGACGTGGTCGACCTCGAGCTCGGCCGCGGACGCGATCGGCAGGACGCGCACCACCGGCAGCGCATCACCGTCGACCGCGGACGCCCCCAGGCCCTCACCGTCCGGGCCGGTGCCTCCGGCGGCGAACGGCACGGCCTCGACCCGCCCCTCGGGGTCGCCGCCGGCGTCGGCGAGGGTGATCATCCAACCGGCGAACTCGCGCGCCGTCGACTGCGGCGCGATCCGGACGTAGCGCTCCGCGAGGCGTCCGACGCTCGCCAGGTCACGGAGCCGCTCGACGACGTCGCCGGTGTCGCCGAACAGCTGCTGGCGACGCAGCCCCAGGTGCTCGATCAGCCGGTGGACGAACTGGTCGGGCGGCATGACGTCCAGCGCGCGGACGGCCGCGCGGTACAGGCGCAGGAACGTCGCGACCCGGTCGTGCGCCTCGGGCGGCAGCGTGCGACCGCCCTCGGTCGATCCGGCGAGCGCGCCGACGAGGTCGGTCCGGCGGCGCTTGGCGATCTGCAGGACGCGCGCCAGGTCGGCCGGTCGCAGCTCGACCGGCGGGCGGGCCAGCGCACGACCGACCGCCGGGGCATCGGCCGGATCCAGGAGCAGCCGCAGCCAGGCGAGCACGTCGCGGACCTCGGCCCGCTGCAGGAACGCGCCCTCGCCACCGACACGGCAGGGCAGCGCCCGCTCCTCCATCGCGGCCATCACGGGACCGGCCTCACGCCGCACCGAGTGGACGAGCACCGCGATCCGCTCGGGCGCGGTGCCCTCACGCAGCAGCCGCTCGACCTCGTCGGCGACGACCTGGGCCTGGGCCCGCTCGCTCGCCGCCCGCCAGAACCGCACAGTGCCGCCCGCCGGGGCGTGCCAGCGGTGCGCCAACCGGTCTGCGACCGGGGCGACGACGGCCTCGGCCGCGCGAAGGATCTGCTCGGGCCCGCGCCACGACCGCTCGAGGGTCAGCACCCGCAGGTCGGCGTCGCCGGCCGCGAGCTCGCGCAGGTTGTGCCCGGCCGCGCCGCGCAGACGTCGCACCGCCTGGTCGTCGTCGCCGGCGACGGTGAGGCCCGACGACCGCGCACCGGTGCCGGCGCCGCCCGCGTCGGTGCGGCCGGTGCCTGTCAACGCCCGGATCACCCGGACGGCCGCGATCGGCAGGTCCTGGGCGTCGTCGACGAGCAGGTGGCCGATCCGCTCACGCACGCGGTCCCGGGCCGCACGGGTCGCCTCGGTCCGGTCGTCCAGCAGCGCCAGCAGCCGCAGCAACAGGTCACCGTGGTCGATGAGGCCCCGGTCGTGGAGCACCCGGTCGAGGAGCCGCATGAGCGACACGAACTCCCGCTCCCGCGCGCGACGGCGATCGGTCGGCGGTAGCGCGTCGGCCCACGCGCCCAGCCGGCCGGCGTCGACGCCGGACTCCTTGAGCCGGTCGATCCGGGCGACCGCCGCCGCCAGCAACGGGATCGGGGCCGGCCCGCCGTCGTGGTGGACGAGGCCCAGCTCCTCGCGATGCTCCAGCAGCAGCGCGACACGCTCCGTGCGGGTGGCGGGCACGACGAACGGATCGGTGCCCGTCTCGCCGGCCGCGTCGCGCAGCAGGCGGTGACAGAGGTCGGGCAGCGTCGTGACGACGACGTCCGCAGCCGGCGGGCCCAGGCGGCCCTCCAACCGTCGCCGCGACCGGACGACCGCGGCGGGGGTCGCCACGAGCAGCACCGTACGCGCCGGCTCGTGCCCGGCGGCGGTGCACAACCAGGCCGCGCGCGCGGCGAGCACGACGCTCTTGCCCGTCCCGGCGGCGCCGTGCAGCAGCAGCGCGGTCGGGCCGTCGGCGGCGAAGGCCGCGGCGCGCGCCTGCGCGTCGGTGAGGCCGTCGAGAGGCTCGGGCACCCCTCTAGGATACGCCGCGATGCCCGCCGCCTCGTCCGTCGATCCCGCCCTCTGGATCGCGGCGTTCGGACGGGCGGCCGACCGGATCGGGGCGCTCCTCGACGCGACGACCGATCGCGACCGGCGCCTGGAGGAGACCGGCACCCAGGGCGAAGGTGGCGACCGCACCCTCGTCATCGACGCGGCGGCCGAGGACGAGGTCTTCGCCGAGCTCGATCGGCTGCACGCGGACGGCCTGCGGTTCACCGCCCTGTCGGAGGAGCGCGGCACCGTGGCGTACGGGTCGGCCGATCTGCTCGTGGTGATCGATCCGATCGACGGGTCGATGAACGCCAAGCGCGGCCTGCCCCACCACGCCGTGTCCATCGCGCTGGCCGTCGGTCCGGACGTCGCGACGCGCGGCACCATGGAGGACGTCGTCTGCGGCCTCGTCGCGGACTTCGGCCCCGGCGAGCGGTGGACGGCGATCGCCGGCGACGGCGCGTTCCTCGACGGTGAGCGGCTCACCGGTCCGGCCGCCGAGCGGGTGACCGCCGACGGTCGGCTGGAGCTCGTCGCGATCGAGTCCGCGCACCCGCGTCACGTGATCGCGTCCGGGGACGCGCTGCTCGAGCACGTCCACCGCCTGCGCGCGATCGGGGCGATCGCCCTCTCGCTCTGCCAGGTCGCCGGTGGACGGGTCGACGGCATGGCGTCGCTGTGGCGGTGTCGCGCGGTCGACGCCGCCGCGGGCCAGCTCATCGTGCGCGAGTCGGGCGGCACCGTCGCGTTCGGCGATCTCGGTCTGGCCGCCCCGCTGGATCTGGAGCCGCATGTCCCGGTCGTCGCGGCGCGCTCCGCCGCGGGCCTCGGCCGTGTAGCGGCGCTCCCGCACGCCTGATCCATCGTTGCCGCGCGCCTGGCGGTTCGCGGCCGTCAGGCCGACGTGCAGGCCGTGGCCCCCGGCGTTGCAGGTCCACCCGATCTGTTCGCTTTCGACCCGAACAGGTAACCGGCGTACACATGGGTTGTAGGAACACGTGTTCGCCGCTATCGTGGCTGATCAACTTAGAACTAAGGAGATTCCATGGCTGAGACCACGCCCCCCAGCACCCCGTCGACCGCGACCGCCCCGACCGGCGCCACCAAGACGGCCGCGAAGCCCGCCGCCAGGACCACCGCCCGCAAGACGACCGCCAAGGCCACCACCACGCGCAAGCCCGCCGCGAAGAAGGCCAGCCCGAAGGCGACCACCGCCCGCAAGACGACGGCGAAGAAGGCCGCCCCGAAGGCCAAGGCCACGACCACCAGGACGCCCGTGACCGAGCGCGCCCAGGCCCTCGCCGGCAAGGCGGTCCTGATCCCGGTCGGCGCCGCCCTCGAGGCGCGCGACGCCGCGACCAAGCAGGCCGACGACGTGCGCGAGACCGCCCGCAAGCAGGTCGCCGCCCGCCGCAAGCAGCTCGAGACCCAGCTCAAGACGTTCGAGAAGCGCGGCGCGAAGGCCCGCACCGAGCTCGAGCGTGACGCCAAGAAGGCCCGCACCGAGGTCGAGCGCGAGCTGCGCGAGCGCCGGGCCGCCGTCCAGTCCCGCATCAAGGACCTCCCCAAGGCCGCCAGGTCCGGCGAGCTGACCCTCCCCAAGCTCGGCACCCTGCCGACCGTCGGCGAGCTCCGCTCGACCCTCGAGGACCGCGTCTCCCAGGTCCAGAAGCGCGTTCGGTCGCTGGCCTAGTCGCCCCCGGTCCAGACCGTCGTTCCTGTGTGGCCCATGACACGCACGGAATCGACGGGCTGAGACACACTTCATCTCGACCCGCCGCCCTCCTCTCCTCTCTCTCCCGGCGTCGGGTTGATCGTCAAAACGCCCGGCACGCAACAGCGTGCCGGGCGTTTGTCGTTTGCGGGCGACAGTCCCCGCAGCAAGCCGCGTGCCCCGACCGACGTGGGCAGACGGGATCCCCAGGGTCGACCGACCGGGAGCCGTTGACCCGCCTCTACCGGGCAAATCGCACCCGGTGGCGAGCACCCGAGCCGCGACCTTCGGCACGAGCGCCGGCCGGCCAGGTTCCCGTCGGACCGGCCGCACGGGCCGAAGTGCCACAATCGATGCATGCCCACTCGTGAGGAGATCCTCCAGGCCCTCGAGGCGGTCATCGACCCCGAGCTCCGCAAGAACGTCGTCGAGCTCGGCATGGTCCGGGACATCACGATCCGCGAGGGTGCGGTCGACGTCAAGATCTCGCTGACCACCAAGGGCTGCCCGCTGCGCAACCACTTCGTCGTCGCCGTGCGCAAGGCGCTGCGCGGCATCGGCGTCGAGGCCGGAGAGGTGAGCTTCGACACCCTCTCGCCCGACGAGAAGTCCGCCCTGCAGGAGCGCCTGGGGATGAAGGCCGGTCTGCCGACCGGAGGAGCCGCCGGCGCGCTCGCCGGAGTCACCAACGTCATCTGCGTCGGCTCGGGCAAGGGCGGCGTCGGCAAGTCCACGCTGACCGTCAACCTGGCCGCGGCGCTGGCAGCCGAGGGCAAGAGCGTCGGCGTGCTCGACGCCGACGTGTGGGGCTACTCGGTCCCGCGGATGCTGGGCCTGGGCTCCGAGCGCCCGCCGGTGTCGCCCGAGCGCAAGATCCTGCCGCTGGAGGCCCACGGGCTGAAGGTCATGTCGATCGGCTTCTTCGTCGCCGAGGACAGCGCCGTCGTGTGGCGCGGCCCGATGCTCCACAAGGCGCTCACGCAGTTCCTCGAGGACGTCGCGTGGGGCCCGCTGGACTACCTGCTGATCGACCTGCCGCCCGGTACCGGCGACGTGTCGATGACCCTGGCCCAGCTGCTACCGCAGTCGCGGTTCCTGCTCGTGACCACCCCGCAGGACACGGCCCAGAAGGTCGCCCGCCGGGCGGCGGAGATGGCGACGAAGGTGTCGCTGGACGTGCTCGGCGTCGTCGAGAACATGTCCGGGTTCACCGCGCCGTCCGGCGAGCGGTTCGCGATCTTCGGCGAGGGTGGCGGCCAGAGCCTCGCGTCGGAGCTGGACGTCCCGCTGCTCGGCAAGGTCCCGCTGACGATGCCGCTGCGCGCCCAGGCCGACGCTGGCGATCCGCTCGTCGTCGTCGACCCCGACGACGCCGCGTCCCAGGCGATCCGTCAGGCCGCCCGCGGCCTGATCGCCGCGACGCCGACCCCGGAGCTGCCGCCGATGTTGAACGAGCTGCCCGAGCTGCCCGTGATGCAGAACGCACCGACGACCGGCGCGTCGCTGCCGATGGCCTGAGCCACCGCCACGACCCTGTCCGACGGCACGGCCCGTCCGACGGCAGCCCGCCCGGCGCGGGCGGCCGTCGTCGTTCCGCGGCCGCCCGCGATCACCGGGACGTTCAGGCATCGCGTCCGAACACCAAGTCCAGACGTCTAGACTGGCACCGGACCATGACCGGGACGCGGACCTCCGCCATCGCCCGTGGCCTCGGCCGCGCGGGCCTGACGTTCGCGTCGCGCGGGTGGGAGCTCCTCGCCCGTCCCGAGGCCCGAGGCCTCGACGACGTCCCCGTCTCGGCAGCGGCGATCACGAACGAATGGTTGACGGCCGTCCTCTGCCGCGAGCACCCGGGCGTGTCTGTTGTGCAGGCCGACGCCGGCGACGTCAGCAGCCAGACCACCAGCCGCGTGGCGTTGCACCTCACCTACTCCGACGGCGCACCCGACGACCTGCCGCGTGACGTGTTCGTCAAGCTCACGAGCACCGGCCAGCAGCGACTGTTCCTGGGGCTGATCCGGATCCTCGATGGCGAGCCCGAGTTCTACGACCGGCTCCGGCCGCTGGCCGACTTCGAGTGCCCCGTCGGCCACTACGGCGCCCACAACCCACGGTCGTGGGCGTCGGCGGTCGTGATCGAGAACATCGCCGTCACCCGTGGCGCGACGTTCTGCCACGCCGACACGCTCATCGACCGGGCCAGGATCGAGTCGCTCGTGGAGACGATGGCGTCCTACCACGGGCAGTACTGGGAGCACCCGGCGATCGTCCGGTCGTCACTCAAGCGGCCAGTCGACCACGTCCACAATTTGCGGACGTTCATCAACATGCGCAAGCAGAGCCGGGTCGGTGCGGAGCGGGCCGGCGCGCTCTTCCCCAGGTCGCTCACGACGCGCCACGACGACCTGTGGCAGGCGCTGAACCGGTCGGTCGAGATCCTCAGCCACCAGGGTCCGGTCACCCTGCTGCACGGCGATCCGCACGTCGGCAACGCCTACGTCACCGCCGAGGGGCGGATGGCGCTCACCGACTGGCAGGTCGTCATGCGCGGCCAGTGGGCGTACGACTTCGCCGACGCCGTCGCGTCCGCCCTGACCGTGGAGGATCGCCGCGCGTGGGAGCGCGAGCTCCTCGCGCTCTACCTGGAGCGGCTGGAGCAGGCCGGCGGCCGCGCCCCGGAGTTCGAGCAGGCATGGCTCCTCTACCGCCAGGCCCTGCTCTACCCGCTCTTCTGCTGGACGACCGTCCTCGGCGCTCCCGGGTGGATGCCCGACACCCAGCCCGCCGACGTGTCCAAGCTCATCATCGAACGGACGGCGACGGCGATCGAGGACCTCGGGGCGCTCGACGTGCTCTGAAGCCGCCGACACGCTCACCACGACGACGCGCGCGGTCCCGGTCCCCCGTGGGCAGCCCCTCCGCTGCGCGCCTAGGTGAGTAAACCCACGGTCTTCGTGAACACGACATAGGTGCCGGGCGCACGTGCACGTCCCGATGGGCACCCGCCCACGCGCGAGGATCGGCGGGTGGCCCTGCGGACCTTCACCGCACCGATGCTCGCCGCCCTGGCGTTGATCGTCCTGACGCCGGTGACGGGGAGCGTGCCCGCATCGGCGTCCACGCCGGCCGGCGGCGCGGCGGCGGGAAGCGCGCGGGCGTCTGCGTCGACCGCGTCCGCCGCGTCCGCGACCGTCAGGACCTACGACGTGGGTGACACGGCGATCCC
>JBFWKS010000162.1:0-9241 GCA_050252545.1 Solirubrobacteraceae bacterium | reverse complement strand
CCGCGCGACACCCGCGCGATGCTGCGCAACAAGTCGGTGCTCGGCGAGCGGTTCGTCGCGCTGTCGCCGGGCACGGCCGACGGACCGAAGATCGCCGAGGGCGGCCGGGTGTCCTCGTCGCTGGTCGAGGTGGCACCGACGGTCGGTGACGTCCTCGACATGTTCGACGAGCCGACCCGTGCGTCGATCCGCCGGTTGACCGACACGCTGCAGCAGACCCTGCGTGGCCGCGGCCACGACCTGAACGAGATGCTCGCCGGCGCACCCGAGGTGACCCACGAGCTGGAGCGACTGAGCGCGGTGGTCGACCGCAGCCGCCCGACCGTCGCACGGGTGCTGCGCCAGTCCGACCGGGTGCTGGCCGCGGTGACCGACAGCGGCACCGATCTGCGCGGCCTGGTCCGCGACACGTCGACGATCATGGCCGACACCGCCGCCCGCGACGACGCGCTGCGCCGCACCATCGACGCACTGCCCGCCCTGACCGACGAGACGCAGGCGACGCTCACGGTCGCCCGACGGGTGCTGCGCTCCGCCGCACCGGTGGTGCGACGGCTGCGCGACGGATCGACAGTGCTGCCGGCGACGATCCGCAGCGTCGATCGGCTGGTGCCGGCGTTGGCGTCGTTGCTGGCGGAGGCACGGCCCGAGCTCGTCCGCGTCGGCCGGATGCTGCCCGACGTGCAGCGGATCGTCGACCGGTTCCCGGGCCTGCTGCCGGACCTGCGCGAGGTGACCCGCCAGATGCCGTCGTTCTTCAACCTGCTGGAGGCGTACGACGACCAGTTGGTGTCGTGGACGGGCAAGCTCGGCGCGATGACCCAGGCGAGCACCCCGGGGGTCGGCGGTCGCAAGCAGCGCTACATCCGCCTGGCGATGACGATCCCTGCGTCCCCGCTCTACGGCGTGAGCGAGCGTCCGCCGTTCTTCCGCTCCAACGAGTACCCCGCCCCGGGCGCCCTCAACGCCTTGAAGTCCGGGACCCTCGAGGCGTTCGACTGCCGGCACACGAGCAACCCGATGACCCTGCCCCCCTTCGGTCCCTCGCCCCCCTGCGTCACCCAGAAGCCCTGGACCTTCGACGGCGTGACCGCGGCCTGGCCACGGGTCGAGCCGGTGCCGTAGGGGAGCGGGCGGGGGCGGGGGCTCGCGGTTCGGGGTGGGGCCGGGGTGGAGGGGTTCGCGGTGGGGCGAGACCGGGGTGCCGGCAGGCCCGGCCGGAAACGGGACGCATGCGTCCCGGAAGCGGCCGGGCCTCGCCGGTCGGGCGCGATCCATCCCGGTGGGGTAGACGTGGGCCCGGCTGAGCCACTCGTCAGGCCGGCGTCGCGGCCGAGTCGTCGCCATCGTGGCTCGCCCATTCCATGCTGATCTGCCGGGTCGAGAGCTCGTCGGCCTTGGTGAACGTGTGGTAGGAGCGACGGTCGGTGGCGACCTGAACGCGCCCGGCGTACGCGGGCTCGATCGCGCGCGTGAGGAAGTCGGCCACCTCGAGTCCGACGATCGGGTCCGGCTCGGGATCCAGTGCCAGGACGTACAGCGTGAGCGTCCCGTCGCGCTCACGGCGATAGCGCCACTCCGCGTACTGCTGATTGAGCGTCTTGGCGGTCTCGGGGCGTAGCCCGCGCCAGGCGTCTCGGACCGGGCGCGTGATCTGCTCGTAGTCCTCGTCGGGGATGGCCGGCCGCGCGTACCGATGGCCGAGCCACCGCGCGAGTAGGAGCGCCTGCTCCGTGGACCACCGGTCCGCCAACTCGTTGTCGGGTTCGACGGCTCCGAGGAACCCCTTCTCGAGCAGAGCCCGCTGGCCGTAGTCGAGCACGATCGCCTCGCCGGTCGTTCGGTCGTCGAGCCTGAAGTAGCGGGCCGAGGCGAAGCTCTGGGCCTGTGCGATCGTTTGCTCGTTCGTGGTGGTGAACACCCGCGCGACCTCGACCTGGGGCAGCTGGTTCGGCGACTTGACGATGTCGCACGTCTGGGTCACGACCATCATGCGGTCGTCCGCCTTGGTGCGGGAGCGGACCGGCAGCGGCATCGTCGGTGCCTCGTCGTTCTCGCGGGTCTCCCGCTCCACGGCCTTCCGGCCGGCCCTGGTCGTCGGATTCGCGGGATGGACCCAGGACAGGGGCTCGATCGTGGGGTGCGCTGGGAGCAGGCTGCCCTGCAGCCACGGGTTCTCGTCCGGCGGCGGGTAGGACACGGCGCTCCTACGTGTCCTCGGCGACGATGGGCACCTCGGGCTCGGTCCAGTTGATCTCGCGGTGCCGGCGTCGGCGGAGCTCCTCGACGTCCACGTCGACGGTCGGCGCGGCCACCGCCCGGACGGCACCACGGAACGCCGTCCAGCGCTCATCTCGCAACAGGTCCAGCGGGCGCAGCGCGGTGCCGGGGAGCGGCGACCGGAGCCACTCCGACAGATCCGCATGCCGGGTCCGGGCCTCGCCGAGGGCCCCGAGCACGCGGTCGACCTTGGGCCGGGCGGAGGCGTCGTGATCCCGCCAGTGCTTGATGGTCGTGTGGCTGACGCCGAACACGTCGGCCCACTCCCGCAGCGAGAGCGGCGCGAGGTCGATGACCCGCGCCATGCGCGGCACCGGTGCCCGGTCGACGAGATCGCCTTCGACGCTGACGCGACGATCGTTCGACGTACCGGAGAGCAGCGGTCGCAGGTCCTCGCGCGGCGTGACCTGGGTGCGTGCCGACGCCGTCGTTCCCGCGGCGAAGAACGTCGCTCCGAGGACGACGACGGTCGAGATCGTCGGCACGGCACGGCGAGCGCCGATCGGCCGACGGAGCTCCGCGCCGGTGGCGGTGATGTCGGTGAGGAGGGACTGACCTTCCGTGCGCATGACGGTCAGGACGGTTGCTGGCCGAGGGACGTCGTGCGGTACTCCTCGCGCACGGCCCATGCGAAGAAGGTGCGGATGTCGTCGTTGAAGCGCCGGACGGTCGAGGTGATCGCGTCCGGCGCGAACGGGCCGGCGCGCTCCGTGAAGGCGTCGAGGTCCAAGAGGTAGAACGGCTGGTGGAGCGGTGCGTCGTTCGACGGCGCGGTGGGTGGAAGCGTCGTGCCGCCACCGGGATACAGGCCGTGGCGAACGACGAGACGGTCGTCGCCGCTGCGGAGCTCCAGTGCCTGCTCGGCCGACGTCACGACGTCACGGAGCATCGCGTGGTCGGTGGCGCCGAGCAGGTCCGGACGGATCGCCGAGCGGACCTCGTCCCACGGGTTGGTGGTCCTCGTGAGTCGTAGCTCGTTGATGAACCGCAGTCCGATGCGCAGATGCTCGCTCGGCCCGAAATGCTCCTGCACGGTGGACGTGGCCGCGTGGAGCCGGTCGATCAGCGCGTCGATGTCCGCGTAATCCCGCGTCTCGAGGGCGACGAACTCGGGTGTGAGGACGGCGGTGTAGGAACCGTCGCTGGTGTCGAACCGGTGCTGGGCGTCGGCCGCTTCCTGCTGCTGGACGCCGGTTGGCGTGACGAGGAGCTGGACGCCGTGCTGCGAGGCGTAGCGCGGGAACGCGGCGCGGATAGCGTCCTGGAAGGCCACGATCTCGGCGTCCTGACGAATCCTCAGGACGGGCGAGAACCGGACCTGGCACAGGACCATCGCGAGGCCGTGCGCGGCGAGCCGGAACGGCGGTGCGTGGGGGAGGTCTCCGGTGAGGCTCACAGGTGAAGGTTACAGGTGGGTTCCAGAATGGTCGAGAGTGCGGAAACCAGCTGGAAGAGGAGGCGCCCGCCGCCGCGGGGGGCGAGCTCTCTCCAGGGCCCGACTGATCATGGGGGTCACAGCTGTGACGGCTCTACCCGCCAACCGCGCCGGAACAGCGCCGAATCGCGCGCCCCCGACCACCCGCCCCTGACCACCCGGTCCCGGTCCCCTGTCAGATCCGCGCGTCCGTCGCCGACCCTGACCATGCGGGCCCCGGCCATCGACGTCGTGCTGCCCGCGCTCGTTCCCGATCCGCAGGAGCACGCCTCACCCATGACCTCGCCCCGTCCCCGCGTCACGCCCGCTCACACCGAGCCACCTCCGTCAGTCGATGCCGGCCACACCACGCCCCCGAAGGCGGCGTCCACGCCGGGACGCGACCCGGCAGCGAGCGCCACGAGCGGGTCGGCCGAGGCCGAGACCGAGATCGGTGGATCGACCGAGATCGCCCCTCGTGCGGCGACCGAGACCGCCACGAGCGGGTCGGACGAGGCCACCTGCGACCGCCCGGCCGAGACCGCCACGCGAGCGTCGGCACCGCCGCCCGAGGACATGGCCGCCGTCGTGCGTCATTGGAAGGTCGGTGGGCTCCCCGACACGCTCCAGGCACTCTTCGCTGAGCTGACGTCGAGGCGTGGGCTCCTGCACCAGGCGACGGTCACGGTGGGGACGACGTGGGCAATGGCCGAGACGCTCTTCGACCGGGCGATCGCCACGCACCAGGGCGACCCGGTGCGCCGGGCCATCGTCGAGGTCGACGGCGGCGTCGCGATCGTGGAGGTGCACGTCGGGTCCGGGACGATCTGGACGGCGTGCGACTCACCGTCGGCGGCCCGTCGCGCGCGGGACGAGCTCGCGACCGAGCTCGAGGTCCGCGCACCGCGGACGGGGAACGCACTGGCGATGACGTTCTGGATGTGGCAGCCGCACGGGCCGGGCGATCTGCGTCGCATGATCGCCTCGCGGTCGTGGTCGACGTGCCGCACCGGCTTCCCCGAGCGGGTCGCTGTCACGGTCGACCGGCTCGCGGCGGCCGGTCCGCCGACCGACGGGTCGCTGCTCGTCTGGCACGGGCCGCCCGGCACCGGCAAGACGACCGCCCTTCGGGCGCTCGCCCGTGAGTGGCGGGAGTGGTGCGCCGCGCACGTCGTCGTCGAGCCCGAGACCTTCCTGGCAGCCGGGTCGGGCGGGATGAGCAAGATCCTCGACTACCAGGACGTCGGTGACGATCGTAGGTGGAAGCTCCTCATCCTCGAGGACGCCGGCGAGTTGCTCAGCGTGGACGCGTCCGCCCGCGTCGGACAGGGACTGTCGCGGTTGCTCAACCTGTCGGACGGGTTGCTCGGGCAGGGGATGCGCACGATCGTGCTGGTCACCACGAACGAGCCGCTGGGCAAGCTCCACCCGGCCGTCACCCGCCCCGGCCGTGCCCTGGGCACCATCGCGTTCGGACCGCTGGCGATCGACGAGGCCAACGCCTGGCTCGCCCAACGCGGATCCGAGCACCGCGTGAGCGCCGCGACGACGATCGCCGAGCTGGCCGCCCTCGAGCGGGGGGAGGGGGTCGAGACGGTCGGGCGGACGCCGATGGGGTTCGCCGGTTGAGCGGGAGCGTGGCGAGGCGCGGGCGACCGGGATCGGGAGGACGCCCGGGAACCGGAGTGCAGGACGCACCGGACGTGTCGAGGGACGACGGCGAGCCGGCCCCGGGTGGCGCACCAACCCCGTCCGGGTGGCCCGGGTCCGCACCGCTGCGGGGTAGCGTACGGCCAGGTCGACCGTGCTGGACCGGCGGCCATCCCGTCCCCCGAACCACCATTCCCCCATGAAGCGATTCGCTCCCTGGTCGGTCGCCGCACTGGCCGCCGCCACCCTCACGTTCGCCCCGACCGCGTCGGCGGCCTCACCGGTCGACGTGTCGGCCAAGCCGATCACCAAGTCGTTGACGAAGAAGAACGTCAAGACGACGATCACCGTCAAGAACACGACCAAGCGCCGCCTGAAGGGCCTGTCGGTGACGGTCGGCACTCGCAAGGGCGTGCGGGTGAGACTCTCCGGCGTCAAGCGCGGCAGTCGCACCCGGCGGCTCAAGCCGTTGGCGGCCGGCCGGAGCGTCCGCGTGACCGTCCGTTTGCGACGCACCGGCAAGCGCCCGAAGTCCGGCAGCGTGTCGGTCCGCGTGCGACGCAAGGGCAAGTCGGTGGGGAAGAGCCGGATCGCGTTCGGGCGAACGGCCAAGCCGACGCTGTCGGGCCGCTACTTCTGGGGCTCGAGGTACACCGTCAGCGGCACCCAGCAGTACACGCTGTACTTCACTGGTCCGAGCTTCGTCTTCACCGGTGATCTGGAGGGCACGTGGCCGACCTGCGCCACGGTCACCGAGGACTGCCGGCCGTACACGTTCAACCCGAAGACCAACGCGCTGGTGATCGACGGCAAGGTCGCCAAGCTCGAGGGGACGAAGCTCACCCTCGACGACAGCGATCCCAACGACGGCAAGATCGACGGCCAGACGCACTGGGAGCTCGGCAAGCCGACCGCCGGCGCCCGGTGGGACATCGTCCTGACGTACTCCAACTCCAGCGGTCTGTGCCCGCTGTACTGCAGCTACTTCACCGAGCACGTGACCTTCCGTCCCGACGGCACGTTCATCCGCAGCTCGGTCAGCTCGGGCACCGGTCCGGTCGTCGACTGGGCGGTCGTGCCCGACGACAGCAAGGGCACCTACGAGGTCCGCGCCGACCGGACGTTGCGCCTGGCGTTCGCCGATGGCAAGGAGCGGATCGAGACGCTCGGCCTGTTCCCCGACAAGGACGACAACTACCCGTCCAACCCGACCGCGGGCATCGTGCTCGACAGCGACGGGTACTTCGACATCCGGGACTGAGGGGTTCTGCGCGGGCCGGTCGGCCGAGGTCGCTCGCGGGTGACGGTGACCGGTCTGCGACGGCGGCTCCCGTCCGCCCCGCGCGGCCCGGTCGCTCAACCGGCGAGCGGCGTCTCGTCGATCCGGCGGCGGAGCTCGACGACCGACTCGAACACCACCGCGGCGCCGGCCTCCTCCAGCTCCGACCGCGCGAACCCGCCGGTCAGGACGGCGACGGTCGGCACGCCGGCACGTCGTGCGCTCTCCACGTCCCACGGGGTGTCGCCGATCATCACCGCGTCGTCGGTGCCGAGGGCCTCCATCGCCGCACGGACGAGATCCGGCTCGGGCTTCGTCCGTTCGACGTCGGCCGCGGTCGTCCAGCCGTCGACGAGCTCTCTCGCGTCGAGCAGGTCGACGTAATGCTCGACCTCTTGGGCCTTGGCCGAGCTCGCCAGGACGCAGCGCCGGTCGGTGGTCAGGTCGACGACGAGGTCGCGCGCCCCCTCGAGGGGCTGGACGGAGCGGATGATCGCCAGGTACAGCGCGGCCTCGGCACTACGGATCGCGTCGCCGTGCTCGGCGTCGGCGTCGTCCCCGATGAGCGCGGGGACGAGCCGGTCGCCGCCCATCCCGATCGACCGGTGGATCCGCCACACCGGCAACACGAACCCGTGCTGGACGAACGCCTCGTGCCAGGCCAGCGCGTGGTGGTAGTTCGTGTCGACGAGCGTGCCGTCGATGTCGAGGATCACGGCGGGAGCGGTCATGGCTTCGTCGTACCCGGTGGCTGGGTGCGGCAAGCGATCCGGGGCCGCGTGTGGGCGATCCCCGGGGCGGGTATGCGCTGGGTGATGCCTGACCTGGGAGCACCGACGTCGTATCTCACGCTCGAGCGGGGCGTTCCCGTGCTGACGAGCGCCGGCGTCGAGCTCGGGCGCGTGACCCACGTGCTGGCGATGCCCGACCACGACATCTTCGACGGCCTGGTCGTCGACGCCGACGGGACGCCCCGATTCGTCGACGCGTCGATCGTGCACGAGATGCACGAACGCGGGGTCGTCCTGCGTCCGGACGTCACGACCGCGGACGCTCTGCCCGTACCGAGCGAGAACCCGCCGCAGCTCTCCGTCGATCCGGACGACACCGTCCCCGACGATCTCGGCGACAAGCTGCGGCGCGCGTGGGACGTGCTGTCGGGACGGACGTGACCGTTTCCGTAGACAGGGAGTGCCCCGATCTCAGCCGGTAGATCCCGGCTGCGTTCATCGTTGGGATCGGAGACTCGGGCAGCTGGCCGGGTCCGCGCCGACATGTGCGGAGGCGTAGCGATCGGCGAAGCGACGCCGATGGCCACCGCCCGCCCTTGGATGGGCGCGGCGACGGCAGACCGACGTGGTGTCAGATCGGCGCTCCGTCCGTCGACCCCGTCGTATGAGCGATCACGTGCGGCCCGACCGATCACCCGAACCGGGGGAGGAGCAGCCGACCGCGCCGCCCGAGGGCGTGATCCCCGACGAGGAGGACGCCAGCCCCGACGGGTCGGCCACGGAGCCGATGGCGGAGGACGACGTCGACCCGGACACCACCGATCCTGCGGGTGGCGACTCCGGCAATCCCTCGACGGCCGGCGCGGCCGACACGGCTACGGTCCCCAGTGGCGGACCGACCGTCGATCCCCCGTCGCGCCTGTGCCGCCGGTGCTCGGCGGTCACCGCCACGTCGGGCGAGTTCTGCCCGCACTGCGGTGCGCGCTACGCCCGGCGGGGTCGGCCGTGGGCGGGCTGGTCGCGGCGGACCCGCCGGATCGTCGTGGGCGTGGTGGTCGTCGTGCTGCTGGGCGGTGGCGGCACCGCGGTCGCACTGGACGTGCGAGCCGACCGTGCGGCTGAGCGGCGCGCCGAGGAGCGCGCGGCGGCCGAGAAGCGTCGGGTCGACGCGGAGCGCAAGGCCCAGGCCGCCCGCGAGGAGGAGTAACGGCGCGAGCGCGAGCTGGCGTCGACGATGGAGCGCCTTGAGCGGGACCAGCGCCGCTCGACGGTGCGTCAGCTGCGCCAGAGCATCACCAAGGACGCGCGCGGACGGGTGTCCGACGGGTTCCTCGACGGGCCGATCCGGTCCACGTCGTGCCAGAACACCGATGGCCACGAGCGCGACCTCGACTCCGACACGGCCGCCTACGACTGCATCGCGGTCACCGAGCGCATCGGCACCCAGGAGGAGGGCTACCGGTTCAGCGCGACGGTCGACTTCGAGAAGGGGTCGTACACCTGGCGGCTCGGGGGGTGAGGGGCGGGCGGCACTACGCGCGCCGGGCGCCGGGGTCGTACCGATCGACGGCGCTGGAGAAGCTGGTGGTCAACATCTGTCCGCCGGTTCGCGGCAGTCCGGCGTTCGAGATGGTGAGCGCGATGTCGCTGACGCGTTCGTATCGTCGGACGCGGGTCACGAGGTCGGCCGCGACGCGAAGCAGTGCGGGGTGCCTCGATCGAGCGAACTCCTCGAGGACCAGGTCCGGGTGCCATGCTTCCAACCCGACCGTCGCCAGGTGCTCTTCGGGCAGGTCGTTCAGGTTGAACGTCAGGATCGCGTCGCAGTCGGCCGACAGTGCCGCGTCGATGAGATGGGCATCACCGGGATCGGGCAATCCGGTCTGA
>JBFWKS010000161.1:0-9243 GCA_050252545.1 Solirubrobacteraceae bacterium | reverse complement strand
GCGTCCCGCTCGGATGCCGCGTCGACCAGCTCCGCGTCGCGGGCCCGGAGCGCGTCGTCCGTCGTCCGCGCCTGGTCGCGTGCGCGGTCGAGCTCTCGCCGGAGATCGGCGAGCCGGCCGGCGTGGGCCTCCTCGAGCTCGCGGAGCCGCTGGGCGGTGGTCTCGCCCGCGCGCTGCTCGGCGACCTCGAGGTCCTGCTGGGCCGCGGCGCGGACGGTGGCGACCTCGTACTCGGCGGCGCGGCGGGCCGTCTCGGCCTCCGCCCGGGCGGCGTCGGTCGCGGCCCGCGCCTCGTCGATCGCGGACCGCGCCGCCTCGACCTCCGCGCGGGCGCCGTCGACCTGCGAGCGGGCGGCCTCGGCCTCGGCGTGCGCGGCCGCCAGGGCGGCGTCGTGCTGCTCGCGGGCCCGGGCGAGCTCGGTCTCGAGCGCGGTGAGCTGCTCGTCGGCGTCGGCCCGGGCCGCTGCGACCGCTTCGCCGGCGTGGCTCCGCGCGGACTCCGTCTCGGCGCGGGCCGCGTCCAGCTGCGCCTGCAGCGCGGCGATGCTCTCGGCCGATGCGCTCTCGGCGGACTCGCGCTCCTCACGGGCCGCGGCGAGGCCGGCCTGCAGCCCGGCGATGCGCTTCTCGGCCTCGGCACGGCCGGACGCCGTGGCCGCGCGCGCGGCGTCGAGCTCGGCCTGCAGGGCGGTCAGACGCCGCTCGGTCTCGGCCCGGGCCGAGACCAGCGCGTCCTCGTGCTCGGCGCGCAGGGCATCGGCGTCGGTCTCGGCGGTCGCCAGGGCGTCGTGCAGGCCCGTGCGTGCGTCGTCGACCTGACGCTCCAACGTGGCGGCGCGGTCGAGCGCGACCTGTGCCGTGCGCTCGGCCGCCTCGGCCCGGTCGGATTCGACCTCGAGCCGGTGGGAGATCTCGGCGAGCTCCGCGGCGGCGTCGTCGGAGGCCCGCCGGGCGTCCTCACGCGCGCGCTCGAGCTCGGCCGTCGCCTGCTCACGGAGGGCATCGAGCTCGGCGGCGGCCGTCTCCCGCGCGGCGCTGGCGTCGCTCGCTCCCTGCTCGCGCGCGGCCTCGACCTGCTCGACCGCCTGGGCCCGGGCAGCGTCGAGCGCGCTCCGGAGCTCCTGCTCCTGCCGGTGCGCGGCCTCCAGCTCCCGGCGGAGCGTCGTCGCGGTCGCCGCGGCCTCATCGCGCCCGGCGGCCAGCGCCGCCTCGTGCTCCTCACGGACGCGGGCGAGCGCGGCGGCCGCCTCGGCGCGCTCGGCCTCGAGCTCGTCCCGTGCGCGTCGGACGGCGGCGTCGGCGCCCTCGCGGATGGTGGTGACGTCGTCGCCGTGGGCGGCCTCGAGCTCGGCGATCCGCTGCTCGGCCTCGACCTCGGCTGCCGTCAGGGCCTCCGCGACGTCGAGCCGGGCGCGCTCGCGGGCCTCGGCGAGGGCGGTGGCCGCGTCGGCCGCCGTCACCTCGAGCTCCGCGCGCAGGGTGGCGAGCTCGTCGCGGGCGCGGGCGTCGCGTTCCTCGGCGTCGCGACGGTGCGCGTCGAGCTCGTCGCGCAGGGCCCGCGCGGCCTGCTCCTGGGCGTTGGCGCGGTCGAGGGCGGCCTGCCCGTTGCGCTCGGCGGCGGCGAGCCGCTCGACGGCGTCACCGGTCTCCTCCTGTGCGGCACCGACCCGGGCATCGGCATCGGTCCGGGCCGCTTCGAGCTCGGCGCGGAGCGCGCCGAGCGTGCGCTCGTGGGCGTCGGCAGCGGCGCGCGACTCGGTCGCCCGCGCCTCGGCCTCGTCGCGCGCCGTGTGGAGCTCGGCGTCGACGCGCTCGCGCTCCGCCTCGACCTCGGTGATGCGGGCACGCAGCTCGTCGAGCGCGGTCGCGTGGTCGCGGCGGGCCTGCTCGGTCGCGGTGCGGGCGGCGTCGCGCTCCTCCCGGATCCGGGCGATCTCGGCGTCCGACGCCGCGCGGGCGTGGGCCAGCTCGGCCGCCGCTGCCTCGCGGATCCCGGCGATCTCGGCGGCGGTCTCCTCGCCGGCCCGCGCGGCCCGGGTGGCGGCCTCGTCGCGGGCGCGCGCAAGCGCGGCCTCGGCGGCCTCGCGTGCGGCGATCGCGTCGTCGCGCGCGGCGTCCGCGGTCTGTCGCTGCGCGTCGGTGGTGTCGAGCCGGCCGCGGAGCGCGACGAGCTGCTCCTCAAGGGCGACCGCCTGCTCGAGCGCGGTCCGGCCGGTGCGTTCGACCGCCGCCGCCCGCTCCCGCTCGTCGTCCAGTGCCTCGCGCGCGGCGATCGCGTCGGTCCGCGCGGTCTCGGCCTCGGTGCGGGCGGCCTCGGCGTCGGCGCGGGCGGCTTCCGTCTCGGCGTGTGCCTCCGCGACCCGCTCCTGCGCGTCGGTCTCCGCCGCCGTCCGGGTGGCGTCGAGCTCGCCCCGTGCGAGCTCCGCCTCATCTTGCGCTCGCGCGGTCTCGGTCCGTGCGCGCTCGACCTCCGCTCGTGCGGTCTCGGCCTCGGCGCGCAGTGCTTCGGCCTCGGCGCGCGCTGCCGCGGCCTCCTGCTGCGCCGTGCCGACGGCCGACCGCGCGGCCTCCACTTCGGCCTGTGCCGCGGCGGCGTCCTGCAGTGCCGCGTCGACCGCCGTCCGTGCGGCCTCGGCCTCGGCCCGCCCAGCGGCGGCGTCCTGCTGCGCCGCGTCGGCCGCTGCTCGCGCGGCGTCCGCGTCGGTCTGGGCCGCCTCGGTCTCGGCCTGCAGGCGCTCCCGTTCGGTGTCGTCGTCGGACGCGTCGCGAGCGTCCTGCAGCTCGGCGGTCAGCTCGGCGATTCGGGCCTCGGCGGCGCTCGCGCGGTCCAGGGCCTCGTGGGCGGTCCGCTCGACGGCGGCGGTCCGCTCGCGTTCGTCGGTCAGCAGCGCCTGGGCCTCGGCGGCACGGGCGAGCTCGGCCTCGTGGGCGGATGCGAGGCGTGCCTCGGCCTCGTCGAGCGCGTCGACCTGGGCGTCGGCGGCCGCGGCACGGAGCGTCTCCAGGTCCTCCTCGTGCGCGGCGGCCAGCTCGGCGATCCGCCGCTCGGCCTCCTCACGTGCCTCCCGCGCGGCATCATCCCGCGCCTGCTCCAGCGCGACTCGGGCCTCCTCGCGCGCCTGCTCCAGCGCGGCGCGTGCGTCCTGCAGCTCGGTGAGGGCGGCGTCGCGCTCCCGCGCCGGCTCGAGCCGCGCCTCCTCGCGCGCCTGCTCCAACGCGGCGCGTGCGTCCTGCAGCTCGGTGAGGGCGGCGCCGCGCTCCCGCGCCAGCTCGAGCCGCGCCTCCTCCAGCTCGGCCCGGACCTCGTCCCGTTCCCGCTCGACGGCGGCGACGCGCTCGCCTTGGCGGACGGCGTCCCCGGCGGCCTGCTCGGCCTGGGAGCGCAGCCTGTCACGGGTGGCGGTCTCCTCCGCCGCCTGCCGATCGCGGTCCTCGAGCTCGCGCTGCAGCGCGGACAGGGCGGATTCGGTGCCCTTGGACGCCTCCTCCACGGTCGCGAGTCGCTCGCGAAGCTCCTCGACCCGGCCCGCGGCGGTCTCGCGCTCGGCATCGAGCGTGGCCTTGGCCGAGTCCCGCTCCCGCGACAGCAACGCCGCCGCAGCGTCCCGCTCCGCCGCCAGTGCCCGGTCGGCGTCGCGGCGCTCCGCGTCGAGACGGGCCTCGAGCTCCTCGCGCTCGGCGTCGAGTCGTGCCCGTTCGCGGTCGGCATCGGCACGGGCCTGCTCGGACGCGTCGAGCCGTTCCCCGAGCTCGCGGAGCTGCCCGGCCAGCCCGTCGAGCTCCGCCTGACGGGCGGCGCGGTCCCGGTCGGTGTCCTCGACCCGCGCTCGCCACTGCTCGATCTGTGGCAGGAGCTCCTCGCGCACGCGCGCGGCGTCCTCGCGGGCGGCGCGGGCGGTCCGCTCGGCGTCGGTGATCGCGGTGCGCGCGTCGAGCTCGGCGGCCGTCCGTGCCTCGCGGGCGGCGCGCTCCGCCGCGGCGATCCGCTCGCCCGCGTCGCGCTCGGCCTCGTCGAGCCGTTCCCGGATCCGGGTCAGATCGCGCTCGGCGTCGCGGCGCGCGGCGCGCTCCTCGTCGACCCGACGCTCCGCACCGAGCCGGCCCTGGCGTTGCTGCTCGGCCTCCCGCTGGGCGGCGAGGCGCCGCGTGCGCTCCGCCTCGAGCTCGCGGGGGGAGGGCAGCGATCGTCCGGTGGCGGGCGCCGAGATCGTCCTCGACGTCGCCGGCGCCGGGTCCTCGCGGGGCGGCGCGACCGGTGGTGCGGAGGACGAGGGCGACGACGGGGTCGCCTCGGTCTCCGCACGGTCGTCGGTCGTCGGCGGACCCGGCGCGGGGGCCCCGGTGGCGCGGCGCCGTCCCGGCTCGCGGTGGAGGGGGCGCGGCAGGTCGACGAGCAGGTCGCCGCCGAGGTCGAGCGCGAACGCCACGCCCTCGCCGTCGAGGAGCACGACGTCGGCGGGGAACGCGACCCGCCACGTCGGCGACGCGTCCAGGTCGCGCACCGCGAGCGGGGCGCTGTCGCCGGGCGAGGGCAGAGGCGCCAGGCGGTGGGTGCGGCGCCCGTCGTCGACGAGCAGCCCCGGGACGGCCAGGCGGCCCCGTCGCGGCGCGGTCCAGCGACCCTCGATCCGCAGCAGCACCGTGTCGGTGCCGGTGGGGACCGCCTCGAACCGGTCGCACGTGAACCGTGGCGTGGTCTCCGGGTCGATCACCCGTCTGGCTCCCCCGGCACGCGCGCGAGTCTATGGCCCCCGGCCGACGGGGCGGCGCCGCCCGCCGCGGGGGCGGGTGACACTGGGCCGCTCGTCGGCGCGTCAGGTGGCGTCCGGCACCGGCAGCAGGTCCCGCAGCGCGTTGAGCGCCTCGACCCGCACCTGCTCGACCGGTAGGTGCGCGTCGAGGACACGGAAGCGAACCGCGTCGGCGGTCGCCAGGGCGTCGTAGGCACCGCCGACCTTGTCGAAGAACTCGTCGTGCTCGAGCTCGAACCGGTCGCTCGACGTGCCACGCCGCTCGAGGCGCTCGCGGCCCGTCGCCCGGTCGAGCCGCAGCAGCAGGGTGCGGTCGGGGGTGCAGCCGGCGACGGCGATCTCGTTGAGTCGTGCGACGACCTCGACCCCCAGGCCACGGCCGCCGCCCTGGTAGGCGAGCGAGCTGTCGACGAACCGGTCGAGCAGCACCCAGGCGCCGTCGTCCAACAGCGGGCGCAGCCGCTCGGCGCAGAGCTGCGCGCGCGCCGCGGCGAAGAGCATCGCCTCGGTCAGCGGGGCGATCTGCAGGTCGGGATCGGACACGAGATCGCGGATCCGCTCGCTGACGACGACGCCGCCGGGCTCCCGGAGTCGCTCGACCCGCAGCCCCATCCCGGCCAACGACTCGGCCAGGCCCTCGGCGAGCGTCGTCTTGCCCGCGCCGTCCAGCCCCTCGATCGTGATGAGTCGTCCGCGGGGCCCGGCCATGGCCCTCACCGTACCCGCCGGGACGCCGGGTGCCCGCCGCGGTGCCGTCGCCGGCCGCGGCGGCCCCCACCGCCACGGCGCCGCGGTCCGGCCGGCGGTTCGCACTAGGATCGGCGCGTGATCGTCCTTCCCGGCACGGAGCGTCAGCCGCACGCACGGGCGGTGCTGGCCCGGGCGGTCGGCACCGGCGGCGCACCGCCCGACCCGTCCCACGCGTACCTCTTCCAGGGACCGCCCGGCAGCGGCAAGCGGACGGTCGCCCGGGCGCTGGCCGCCCGGTTGCTCGCCGAGCCGGCGGCCGGGCCGCACGCGGGGCGGGAGCCGGACGACGACGCGATCGCGGCGGTCGCCGGACGGATCGGGCGGGCCGCCCACCCGGACCTGACCTGGGTGCGGCCCGTCGGCGGGCAGATGCGTCGCGACGAGATCGACGACCCGGTGGTGAACGCGGCGGCCCGGCGGCCGTTCGAGGCGACGCGGCGGGTGTTCGTGCTCGAGCGTGCGCACACGTTGAACGACACGGCCGCCAACCGCCTGCTCAAGACGTTGGAGGAGCCGCCGTCGTACGTCGTCCTGATCCTCGTCACCGACCGTCCCGGCGAGCTGCTGCCCACGATCCGGTCGCGCTGCCAGACGGTGCGGTTCGACCCGGCGCCGGAGGCCGACCTGGCCGACGCGATCGCCGCGCGCAACGGGGTCGATCCCGCCACCGCGCTCGCCTGCGTGCGGCTGGGGCTGGGCGATGCGAGTATCGCCAGGTCACTGGCCGCGGGCGACGGGGCGATGGTGCGGACCGCCGCGGAGCAGGTCGCCCGCCACGCGCTGGCGGGCGGCGGGGGCGTGCCACCGTGGGCGACGATGGGGGACGCCGCCGTGGCCCGCGGCAACGCGGCCGCGGCCGAGGTCGAGGCGGAGGCGGCCGATCTCGCCGGCCGCCTGGCCGACCGCGAGGCCAAGCGGGCGCTGCGCGACGGGGAAGAGGCCGCCAAGCGCGCCAAGCGGCGCGAGCGGACCGACGCGCTCGACCTGGGCCTGCGGATCTGCGGCCTGTGGTTCCGCGACGTCGCCGCGGTCGCCGTCGGTGCGGAGGGCACGGCGCACCACGCCGACCGGCTCGACGCGCTGCGCGAGGACGCTGCACGGACGGACCCGCAGCGGGCGCTGCGCTGCGTCGACCTCGTCGACGGCACCCGCCGGTCGCTGCGCGTCAACGCGACCGAGAACCTGCAGCTCGACGCGCTCTCGGTGCGGCTGCAGGAGGCGCTCGGCCGGCGCTGAGCGACCGGGCGGTGACGCCCGACTTGCCGTGACCGCTCGCGAGGCGTACGGTCGTCCCGGAGAGGCCGCCGGGGGCGGTGGCCGGGAGGGGAGAGCAGGATGCGCAGACCAGCGTGGGGAGTCACCCGACCAGACCGGCGCCCGCCGGGACACCCGCGAACGGTCATGCTCGTGCTGACCCTCGCGGTCGGCCTGCTGACGCCGGCGGTGGCCGGGGCCCACGTCGAGCGACCCGCCTACTGGCCCACACCGGCCGCGGACGATGCGCGCGATCGCACCGACGTCGTCGCCGACGAGGTCGGTGGCCGCGTGCCGAAGGCCAGGTCGTTGGGTACCGCCCTGGATCGCGGGCGGGCCGGGGCCACGCACGTGGTCTGTCAGCCCGACTCACTGACCCGTCTGCAGGCGTCGATCGACGAGGCCCGGACCGACGGCTACCGCCTGCGACCCAGCCAACCATTGCTGACGCTGTCGGAGAAGGAGGCGGACGACCTCTTGGCGATCAACCGCAAGCTGTTCCGCCGCTGTCGCAACCGGTCGATCCAGGCGGCGGTGAACGTGTCGGGAAACCACGACCGCGTGGTGATCCTGCCGGGCGTGTACACCGAGCCGAAGTCGCGCGCCGAGCCGACGTTCGACAAGCGTTGCGAGCATCTGCTGCAGGACACGGACTTCGGTGGTGGCGGGCCGATCGGCCTGTCGTACCGCTACCAGACGAAGTGCCCCAACGATCAGAACCTGATCGCCGTGCTCGGCCGGGCGGCGGTCGGCGGTCACGATCCCAAGCCGGGCGTCGAGCGGCACGGCATCCCCAACATCGGTGAGTGCATCCGCTGCGGCATGCAGATCGAGGGGACCGGGGTCAAGGCCGAGGACGTCGTCATCGACGCCGGCGACGTGCACGCCGGGTTCGGTGGGCCGTCGGCCGCCGGGCACGCCAAGGACGTGGGCCTGCGCATCGACCGGGCCGACGGCACCGTGCTGCGCAACTTCAGCGTCCGGCACGCGCGCGAGCACGGGATCTACATCATCGAGACCGACGGTTACTACAACGAGCGCACGAAGTACTTCTACAACGGTGAGTACGGCCTGCTGACCTTCGCGTCCGACCACGGACTGACCGAGGAGTGCGAGGGGTTGGGCAGCGGTGACTCGGCGGTGTACCCGGGCGGCGCGCCCGACACCGGCGCCCAGACCGTCGAGCCGACCCGACGGCACAACCAGGAGATGCGGCTCTGCGACCTGCACCACAACACCGCGGGGTACTCCGGCACGATGGGCAACGCCACCCGGCTGGCGCACAACGAGATCTACGACAACGCGCTGGGGATCTCGACCGACTCGTTCTTCGCCGGCGGTCACCCCGGGTACCCGCAGGACAGCTCGGCGTTCCAGAACAACCGGATCTACGACAACAACTTCAACCCCTACGCGCCCGGCTCGGACGTCAAGCCGATCATCCCGGTGCCGGTCGGGTCGGGCCTCCAGATCGCCGGCGGCAACGAGAACGTCGTCAGCGGCAACCACATCTTCGACAACTGGCGTGACGGCGCACGGCTGCTGGCGGTGCCGGACCTCGTCAGCTGTCCACCGGGTGAGCCGACGTGCGTGACGTCGGGGCTCGTGGCGTCGACATCCAACGGCAACCGCTTCCACGACAACGTCATGGGGACGGCACCCGACGGCGCGCACAAGCCCAACGGCACCGACTTCTGGTGGGACCAGTTCCCGCTCAACCAGGGCAACTGCTGGTACGACAACGGAGCGTTCACCAGCGATCCGGCGCCCAACCCGATCCGGGGCGGGTCGATGCCCGGGTTCCTGCCCGAGGACTGCGCCGCGAGCGTCGGCACCGGCAACGTCGGCAAGGAGGCGACGCTGCTGTACTGCGCGTTCGCACCCGCCGGTGACCCGGGCTGCCCGTGGTTCACCTCGCCGTCGCGGCCGGCCGGCGCGGAGGGATTCGCGCGCCGGGCCGATGGCGCCGCGTCGACGGGTGACGGTGGGACCGGCGGGGAACATCGGGCATCGGGCGCGGCGCGCACCCGTGGCGGTACGGCGACGTCCCCTCGCGACGCCTCCCCGACGGCGAGCGCCGCCCAGCGCGCCTGGCGACCCGACTGCGGTGACGGCGGACGGTTGTGGCGCGCGACCGACCCGGCGCGGGCCTGCAGGACGCTGCCCGACGTCGCCCGCGACGTGCCCCGCGGAGGGACGCAGGCGCTGCAGGCGATCGACTGCTCCGCGTGGCGCGCGGCCGGGGCGGAGCGGCGGCTGGGGATCCTGCACTACCTGCGCGCGGCAGCGACCGAGCCCAACCCCGAGACGCCCGGCCCGACGCTCACCGACGGCGAGGGCCTGGCCGTCATGGAGCGCGTCAGCTCCGGTCCGGTGGCCGACCGGTTCCTGCTCTACGGCATCTACAACCGCGCGGCGGCGTACCAGCGCGGGCGGGTGGTCGACTGACGCGGGTCGTTCGGTCGACCTGCGGGCGCGTTGGTGGATC
>JBFWKS010000160.1:0-9260 GCA_050252545.1 Solirubrobacteraceae bacterium | reverse complement strand
TGCGCGGCGCCAGCACCCGCACCGACGCGTTGCGCGTCGCCGCGCGAACACCGTTCGCCGTCCCGCGCGTCCGCGAGGTCACACGACCCTCGTGATTCGTCGCACGCAACACCATCGACCGGTTCACGTACTTCCCCGGCTTCAGCGTCTTGACCGTCCAGCAGTACTGCCCGTTCGAGCGCTTCGCCTTCGGCTTGGTCGACACGAACCGCAACCCCGCCGGGATCCGCTCACACACCCGCACGTTGCGCAACGTCCGACCGGTCCGGTTCGTCACCCGAATCCGCAACGTCGTCCGCTGCCCCGGCCGCAACGACATCCGCGTGAACCGCTTCGTCACCCGCAACGCCGGACCCCACACCGCCGGACCCTCCGACACCACAACCGGCGGATCCGGCACGACGACCGGCGGGACCGGGGCGGGCGTCACGACGTACGTCCGCGTGACGGTCACCTGCTGCCCGGCGTCGTCGACGACGGTCGCGGTGATCGTGTACGTGCCCGGCACGCCCGCGGGCAGGTTCGCCCCGTCCTCAAGTGGTACCACCGTCCCGTCCGGCAGCCGGACCGTGGCGGCGCACGACACGACCCCGGCCGCAGCCGCGCAACCGAACCCTCCCGGCACCTCGCCACCCTGGGGGATTTCGGTCCCCGGCGTCGGACCGGTGATCGTCACGGCCGGCGGCCCGAACACCGTGTAGGTGCGCGGCGGCGTCTCGAATTCCTGCCCCAGCTCGTCCACGACCTTCACCCGGATCGTGTACCCGCCCGGCAGGTCCGTCGGCAGCGGATCGCCCGGCTGCAAGGTCACCGTTCCGCCACCCGGTAGCTCCACCGTCGCCTCGCACGAGACCACGGCCAAGCCGGACGACACCGAGCACGAGAACACCGCGTCCTCCACACCATCCAGCGGCACCTTGGTGCCGTCGTCCGGGCCGTCCAGCGTCGCAGTCGGCGGCCCGTGGAACGTCAGGGTCGCCGGCGTCGTCGGCAGGTCCAGGCCCGTCGACGACGTGATGTTGGCCGCGCTGTTGGTGAACGTGCCCGCGCCGCCACTCTCGGGGATCACGTCGACCTCGACCGTGCAGGACTCCTGACCGGCAGCGAGTCCACCGGTGACGGTGACCGCACCACTGCCCCAGCCGGCGGTGACGTCGGCATCGTCGGGATCGCCGGTCACGCCGGCGCAGTCGGTCGCGATGTGGGCGTCGGGCCCACCGACGACGAGCCCCGACGGCAACGTGTCGGTGAACGACCAACCGAGCTTCGACGCCAGGTCCGAGGTGTTCGTCACCATCAGCCGCAGACGTCCGGGGTTGCCCAGGGCGACGTCCTCGGCCAAGAACTCCTTCTCCAGCTGCGGCGTGGCGTCGAGGATCCGCAGGTTGTCGACGGCCGCGTCGTTCCCGACCCCGCTGCCGTTGGCGTTGCGCAGCCGGACGCCGACCTCGTCCCCGGCGAACAGGATCCCCTGGGCACTGAAGTTGCGCTTGACCCGAGCGCTGCCGACCGTCTCGTAGGGAACGGCACAACCGTTGATCGCTGGACCGGTCGGGATGGCGTCGGTCGGCGGTACCGCACCCGCGTCACCGTCCGGATCGAGCAGCTCGAACGCGTAGAGGGGAGCGCTCACGCCGCAGTTCATGGCGGCCGAGTCGACCGAGAACGCGAGGAAGCGGCCACCGCCCGCGACATCGACGTGGTCCTGCGTCTCCATCTGGACGAGGTTCGGGCCCGGGTTGGCCGCGGTGAAGGCGGAGAGCACGTGGTTCTCGCCCGCGGGATCGCCGTTGACCGACCCGATCGCGTCAGCGAGGCCTCGGAGCGAGGAGTTCGATCCGCACCCCGGGTAGTCGCTGCTGGTTCCCGAGAGGATGATGCCGTTGCACGCCGCCCCGCTGATCCATGCAGGATCGGCGGTGTACGTCATACCCAGGGGGGCCAGTCCGGTGTAGTCGTCCAGCAGGATCGGCGTCGTCGGCGGGATGACGTTCTCGAAGTCCTCCTGGTAGACGACGGTCGGGTCCTCGGGGACACCTGGGGCCGCGAGGGCGCCGCCCGGTACCGCCAGTCCCGCCGCGGCGATCAGCGCGGTACCGGCGATCAGGACGCGCCGACGCCAGACCGATGAGCGACGTCGGGAAGGGGCGTGGGTTGGTTCGTGCAGCATGGCTGCCTCCGATCGATGAGGCCGAGCACGCGCAGGAGATCGCCGCGCGTCGGTCGAGGAGACCGACCGTAGACGTGAACCGTGGACGATCGACCGAAACGCCACGACTTCACCCGGGTGAAGTCGGGCCGGCACTCCGGCGGTGACCGGGGTGCCGGCATGTGATGGTGACCGGGGCCGGCGTGGTCTGGTGCCCGGCCCGGGTGGGCGCCCGCGATGTGTGGTGCGGTCGCTCAGCCGCCGGTACGAGCAGCGGCCTGAGCCGCCTCGCGCTCCGCGCTGCCGGGGGCGTTCCAGGCCGCCCAGGCGCCGTCGACCATCGCGTCCAGGTCACGCGCCGGCCTCCAGCCGAAGTCCCGGTCGATCCGTGCCGCCGAGCCGACGATCCGGGCCGGGTCGCCCGGCCGCCGCGGGGCGACGTCGTACCCGTCGACCGGGCCGGCCACGCGGGCCACGATCCGCTCCACGATCTGGCGGACCGACACGCCCTCGCCCCGCCCGACGTTGTAGGCGGGCTCCAGCGGCGGGTGGGCCTGCGGGTCGCGCTCCAGCAGCAGCGCCGCGCGCAGATGGGCCTCGGCCAGGTCGACGACGTCGACGTAGTCACGGATGCACGAGCCGTCGGGTGTCGGGTAGTCGTCACCGAACACCTTGGGCCGCACCGGTGGGTCCTGCGACAACGCGCGGAACACGAGCGGGAACAGGTTGTAGGGGCTGTGGTCGACGATCGCCGACGTGCCATCACGCACGTCACCCGCGCCGACGACGTTGAAGTACCGCAGCGACGTGTGACGCAGCTGCGGACGCGCGCGCGCCTGGTCCCGGATGAGCCACTCGCCGATGAGCTTGGACTCGCCGTACGGGCTCTCGGGTCGCTGCGGCGCATCCTCGTCGACGATCTCCGCCTCGGCCGTGCCGTAGGTGGCCGACGACGACGAGAACACCAGACGGTCGATGTCGCGGGCGGCCATCTGCTCCAGCAGTACCCGGGTGCCCTCGACGTTGGCGCGGTAGAACTCGAGCGGCACGTTGACCGACTCGCCGGCGTACTTGAGCCCGGCCAGGTGGATCACCCCGTCGACCGGCTGGGCATCGAGCGCAGCAGCGACGGCGACCGGATCCTCGACGCGTCCCTCGTGCAGGACGACGCCGTCCGGCACGAAGTCCCGGAACCCCGACGAGAGGTCGTCGAGCACGACGACCTCGCGGTCCGCGGCGAGGAACGCCCGCACGATGTGGGCGCCGATGTAGCCGGCACCACCGGTCAAGAGCCACGGCATGCCGGGCAGTCTATGGAGCCCGTCCGGGAAGCCGGTCACGCGATGGTCACCCGCTCGGGACGGGGCGATGGTGGGATCGACCGGCCGGCGGGGTGCGTCCCACCGGTCCCGTTCCCGTCCCTCAGGAGCACCAGATGACCGCGAACCTCTCGCGTCGCGACCTCGTGACCCGCGGCGGCGCCGGCGCGCTCGCCCTCGCACTCGGCACCGGCGCGCTGCCGACCGAACGCAGCTACGCCCGCCCGCGGATCGACGGCGACGTCTACGGCCTGGGCGTCGCGTCCGGCGACCCCACCCCCGACGGCGTCGTGCTGTGGACGCGCCTGGCGCCGAAGCCGATCGAGCCCGACGGCCTCGGCGGCATGCCGCCCGGCCGGGTCGCCGTGCGATGGCAGGTGGCCGAGGACCCCCGGTTCCGCCGCGTCGTGCGCCGGGGGCGGGTGACCGCGTCGCCCGAGCTGGCGTTCGCCGTCCACCCCGAGGTCCACGGGCTGCGCCCCGGGCGCGAGTACTACTACCGGTTCGAGGCGGCCGGGCAGATCAGCCCCGTCGGTCGTACCCGCACCGCCCCGGCGCACGAGGTCCGCGAGGTCGCGCTCGGCCTCGTCGGCTGCCAGAGCTTCGGGGCCGGGTACTACACGGCCTACCGCCACCTGGCCGCCGAGGACCTGGACTTCGTCCTGCACACCGGGGACTACCTGTACGAGAGCGGCTTCCCGAACGGCGCCCGCGGCGAGGACCTGCCGGACTGGATGGCGGGCGAGACGCTGGACCTGACCCGCTACCACACCCAGTACGGGCTCTACAAGGCCGATCCGGACCTGCGGACCGCGCACGCCACGCACCCGTTCGTCGTCTACTGGGACGACCACGAGGTCGAGAACAACTACGCGTCGCTCATCCCCCAGGGCGACGCCGACGCACCGACCTTCGCCCGTCGTCGTGCCGAGGCGTACCAGGCCTACTACGAGCACCAGCCGCTGCGGCTGGCGCAGCGCCCGCACCGTGGCGGCCTGCAGCTGTACCGCCGGTTGGAGTGGGGCCGCATGCTCGGCCTCAACGTGCTCGACGGACGCCAGCACCGATCCGACCAGGTCCCGCCGGACCAGGTCGCCGCCCCCGACCGCACGATGCTCGGAGCCCGTCAGGAGCGGTGGGTCGAGCGGTCCCTGCAGCGGTCGTGTACCCGCTGGAACCTGCTGGGCAACCAGACGGTCATGTCGTGGGTCGACAACGACACCGGCCCGGGAGTCAGCCAGCCCAACGACAACTGGAACGGCTACCACGCCGCCCGTGACCGGCTGCTCGGCGCCGTCGCCGACATGCGGGCCCGCAACGTCGTGGTCGTCACCGGTGACGCGCACTGCTCGATGGCCGGCGACCTGCGGCGCAAGGTCGAGGACTTCGAGTCCTCGCCGGTGGTCGGCGCCGAGTTCCTCGGCACGTCGATCTCCTCCGGCGGCGACGGTGAGCCGCTGCTCCCCAAGGGGCGCACCTGGCTGACGAGCAACCCCGACATGAAGTTCTTCGACGGCCGTCGCGGCTACGTGCGCCTGGCGATGAACCGCCGCGAGCTGACGACGACGTACAAGGCGCTGGAGTACGTCACCCGCCCCGGAGCCCCGATCCAGACCATCGCCCAGCTGACCGTGCTCGACGGCGTGCCGGGCGTCCAGGGCGGACGGATCACGCTGGTGTAGGAGCGGCGTGGTCGAGGGCGGTCCGGCGTCGAGTGGGTCGGTCCGGCGTGGGTCGACGGGTGGACGGGGGCGTGCTGCAAAACCGGCGCCCCACGTCCGCAACCCGGCACACCCCCCGACCGACAGCGGCACGTCGACCGGGGCGCGCTGCAAAACCGGCGCCCCACGTCCGCAACCCAGCACACCCCCCGACCGACAAGCCGGCGACCCGAGTCCTCGTCCGGCTACCCGCGCCCCGCGGCGTCGGTGGCCGCGGCGTACGCGTCGGCCAACCGCGTCGCCAGGACCGCCGGATCGGTCAGCGTGGCCGCCCGCTCCCGCTGTCGGCGTGGCGCGTCGGGGTCGGTCGCCACCCGCACCCACGCGGCCGCCAGCGCGCCGGGGTCACCGGGGGGCACGCGGGCGTCGTCCGGGACGAGCTCCCGCAACGCGCCGACGTCGGACGCGACGACCGGCAGGCCGCCGAGCATCGCCTCGGCGGCGGCCAGTCCGAAGGTCTCGTGGGCGAGCGACGGCACCAGCTCGACCGACGCCGATGCCCGCAGCGCCGACAGCGCCCGCGGATCGAGCCGTCCGACGAACCGCACGCCGAGCAGATCGGTCGCGGCGGCACGCAGCGCCGGCTCCTCCGGCCCGACGTTGGCGATCACCAGATCCCGGCCCGTGATCCGCGCGGCCGCGATCGCCACGTCGGTGCCCTTCTCGGGGGCCAACCGCCCGACGATCACCGCGGGCCCCGTCCCGTCGGTTCGTGAGCCCGGCCGCGCCTCGTCGTTCCCCGCCCCCACCGGATGCCCCACCACCGCCACGCGCGCGTCGGCCAACTCGACGCCCAGCGTCCGCAGGCGCTCCAGCGCCGCCGTGCTGGGAACGACGACGAGGTCGGCGGCCTCCAGGAGCCCGTCCTGCTGACGGGCGATCCCCGCGGCGTAGGCGGCGGCCTCGGGGCGGCTCCCGCGACAGACATGGCGCAGACCCGGCCACACGTGGCGCCCGTGGCAGAGCGTGCAGTCCTGTCCGTCGCGGACGCACGTGCCGACCGCGCAGACCAGGCGATAGTTGTGCAGCTGCAGCACCACCGTGGCGCCCGCGGCACGCGCGGCGCGCAGCGCACGGACGCCGAAGGTCGGGTGCACGTTGTGGAAGTGGACGATCCGCGCCCCGGTGCGGCGAACCTCGCGCTCCACCTCCCCCGGATCGATGCCCCCGCGGAGGAGCCCGGCCGCGGCCCGCCCGGGCCCCACCGTGGACGAGTCCCGCTCCAGCAGCGCGGTCGGCTCGCCCAGGCGGTCCTCGGTCAGCGCCCGGAGCCCCGCGATCGCCCGCTCCTCCCCGCCGAGCGTGCGGTACCGATGGTGGACGTGGAGGATCACGCGCCGGCCCGGTCGGAGCCGGCTCCATCCGCGCCCGCGGGGTCCCGGTCCTCCGCGGCGGGTGTGGCAGGCGCGGTCGGCGGTAGATCCTCGGTCGCGCCCGGGTCCACGCTCACGCCGCCACCCGGGTCCGTGCCGCCCTCAACGCCCGACGCCGTGACACGCCGGTAGACCGTGGTGATCGTCGTGTCCTTGGCGGGTCCGCCGATCCGCCAGGCGACGTGCAGCTCGTCGGGGCCGGCCGCCCACAGCGTGCCGCGGTACAGGTCGGCGCGGCACGGGTGCTCGACGTCGCACCGTCCGGCGCGCAGGTCGAGGGGATGGAACGGACGCCCGTCGTCGAAGTCGACCGCCCACGCGTCGCCGTCGGGCCGGACGCGCATCTCGCGGTTGCCGTCGCCGACGTAGTCCCCCAGGCGCATCGTGCCCTCCTCGACCCAGCGCAGCCCGTCGCCGGCGGGGACGAACGTCGCGCGCCCCTCGACGGTGCCGGCCTGCCCGGCGGCGTGATCGTCGATCGTGCGCGCCATCGTCCACGTGCCGCGCAGGAACGTCACCGGATCGGTGACGGGCATCGCCGCCGCAGGGTCTACCGGGCGCGCAGAGCCCGCGGAGCGGGCGGCCGACGACGTGGCAGGGTCGGGGTTCGCGACCATCCCGCCGAGCTTAGGACCTATCCCTATAGGTCCGCGGTCCGTAGCGGCCTCGGCAGCGGCCATCGACGCGGGCGGTCTGAGGACCGAATGTCGGCGGATGAGGTGTCGATCAGCCGACGGGGTGCCATGTTTCCCCCGTAGGGCGTGGCAAAGGCGACACCCCGTCGCCCGAGCTAGACATAACTCCCCGCCTCCCCGGCCGCCTCGCCACCACCTCCCGCGAACCGAACCGAGCCGCACGCCCGCCGGGCCCCGCCCCGCCCGCAGACGCCGGGGCCCGCGTCGCCGGTCACGGTGCCCGACCACGAGATCCGACGGGGGTGGCGTACCCTGACCCGGCGTGCCGCACCCGAGCGCCATCGTCGCGATCCCCACCACCGGGCGCCCCGACCACCTCGATCACGCGCTGCGTGCCGTCCTGCCACAGGCCGGCGAGCACGGCGTCGAGGTGCTCGTCGTCGACGACGGGCCGTCGGCCGCCACCCGCGACCTGGCCACCCACCACGACGTGCGCTGCCTGGTCCATCCGCGTCGCCGTGGACTGAACGCCTCGCGCAACGCCGCCATCGCGGCCACCGACACCGACCTCGTGTGCTTCCTCGACGACGACGCCGAGGTCTGCGACGGATGGCTCCGCGCGCTGCTCGACGCCGCGTCGTCCACACCCGACGCCGCCGCCCTGGGCGGCCCGGTGCTCGCCCGCCTCGGCGGCCGCGACCCCGGTCGCGACGGAGCGCTCGCCCCACCGATCAGCCACCTGGACCTGGGCCCGAACGACCGCGACTGCGACCGGCTGTGGGGCGCCAATCTGACCGTGCGCCGGGCCGCCGTCGAGCAGATCGGACCGTTCGACCCGTCGCATCAGATCTACGGGGACGAGGAGGAGTGGCTCGCCCGTGCCCGGGCCGCCGGCTGGCGCGTGCGGTACGTCGCCGGGGCGGCGGTGCTGCACCACCGCTCCGCCGCCGAGTCGACGACGCCGGCGCTCGCCCGGACCCGCTGGCGCAACGGGCAGGCGTCGCGCCGCGCCGATCTGCGCCGCGGCGATGCCCCCGGGGTCGCGGCCGAGGCCGGCAACGTCGTCCGCAACGCCGGGGGCCTGGTGCGCCACCCCGACCCGTCGCACCTGTGGGCCACGTCGCACGCCCTCGGTCGCCTGCACGAGGCCGCGTTCGGGTACCCGCCCGCCGGGCCGGCCACGCCGGGCGTGGACGACTTCCTGTCGGGCACCAGCGGCGTGGTCGCCGGGCGTCGCGCACGGGTGCTGGCCGCGCACGACCGCTGGCTCGACCTGCGCCTGGCCGTCCGCGGCACCGGTCGCCGGCTCGACGCCCTCGCGGCGACGGTGCCGACCGAGGACGTCCTCGCCGTCATCCCGGCCCGCCCCCACAACGCCGACCTCGTCCGAGGGCTCCGGGAGCGCCTGCGCTCCCAGCGACACCGGGTCGACCTGCGGATCGTCGATCCGGCCGGCCGACCCCGCTTCGCGACCGTGCAGGCGGCGATCGACGAGGCGCTCGCCGGCCGACCCGACGGATCCCCGTTCGACCGGGTGCTGCTCGTCGACGACGACATCGAGCTGCCGCGCCGGTTCCTCGACCGGTTCGTCGGCCTGTGCAGCGCGGCCGGCCTGGACCTCGCCCAGCCCGCCCACCGCCGTCATGGGCACGCCGCATGGCCGATCACGCGTCGCCGTCCCGGCGTGGCGTGGCGCCGGACGACGTTCGTCGAGATCGGCCCGCTGACGGCGTTCTCGGCGCGGGCCTGCGGGGTGCTGCTGCCGTTCTCGCCCGACGTCGGAATGGGCTGGGGGCTGGACGCGCACTGGGCGGCGCTGGCGAGCGAGCACGACCTGCGGTGCGGGATCGTCGACGCGCTGCCCGTCGGGCACCTGGCCGCACCGGCCGCCACCGCGTACGGCCGCGACGACGCGGTCGCCGCCGCCCGTGCGCTGCTCGCCGACCGGCCCTACCTCCCGCGGTGGGAGATCACCACCGTCGACGCCCACGACGCGCCGCCCCGACCGCGATGATGCGCGGTGCGATCCCCGCCGACCCGCCGTCCCCCGCCCCGCGATGACC
>JBFWKS010000159.1:0-9381 GCA_050252545.1 Solirubrobacteraceae bacterium | reverse complement strand
GACCTCGTGCCCACGATCGCCGCCACCCGCCGCTTGATCAGCGCGCCCGGCGAGGGCAACGACCTGCTCGAGCTGCTGGCCCGGACCCCCGGCCTGGCCGAGGTGGCGGTACCGGCCCTGCGCGACGCCGCCAAGGCCGCCGTCGCCCAGCGCCCCCAGGTCGCGTTCGCCCGGCCGTACGTGCCCGAGCTCACCGGCTGGGCCCGGACCTTCGGCGGTGCGACTGCCGACTACGACGCCAACGGCCACGTCGCCCGCACCCAGCTCGTCCTCAACGCCAACTCGCTCGTCGACGCACCGGCCGCGTCGCCGCTGCGGCCGCTGCTCGGGGCGCTCACCCCGGCGCTCGGCGCCTACACCAAGGTCGACCGCACCGCCCGGCGCTGCCCCGGAGCGAACGTGCAGACGCAGCCCGACCGGTCCAACCCGTGGCGTGACGCCGACGGCACCCTCGACTGTGACCCGGCAGGGGTGCTCCCCGGACCATGAGGCGACTGCTGCCCATCGGCCTGCTGGTGCTCCTGCTCGGGGCGGTCGTCGCCACCGTCGCGCAGTCGAACGACCAGACCGGCGACGGCGGCGTCTACCGCGTCCGGGCGCTGTTCGCCAACGCGTTCGCGCTGTCGCCCGGGACCGAGGTCCGTGCCGCCGGTGCCCGGATCGGCACCGTCGAGGAGCTCGACGTCGACGACCGTCGCCGCGCCGTCGTCGTGCTGCGGATCGACGACCGCGGGTTCCATCGATTCCGTCGCGACGCCGAGTGCAAGATCCTGCCGCAGTCGATCATCGGCGAGCGCTACGTCGAGTGCGCCCCCACGCAGCCGCGCGACCCCGGCAGCCCGGTCCCGCCGGAGCTGAAGGCCGAGGAGCACGACGGGCAGACCCAGTGGGTGCTGCCCCAGGACCGCACCGTCCAGCCGATCGACCTGGACCTCGTCGCCAACATGTGGCAGGAGCCCCAGCGGCTGCGCCTGACCGTGCTGCTCAACGAGCTCGGGATGGGCCTGGCGGCCCGCGGTGAGGACCTGGACGACGCGCTCCGCGCAGCGCTGCCGGGATTGCGCGATACCAACCGGGTGCTGGAGCTCATCGCCGGCCAGACGGACGCGCTGCGGCAGATGGCCACCGACGGCGAGCGGGCACTGCGGCCCGTCGCCGAGTCTCGCGACGACCTGGCGCGGTTCCTCGCCCGGGTGGCGGACTTCCAGGGCGCGGTGGCGGACCGCAACCCCGAGGTCGACGAGAACCTGCGGCGCCTGCCCGGCACCCTGCGCGAGCTGCGCCCGTCGATGCGCCGGCTGACCGAGCTCTCGCGCGAGACCGAACGGACGATGGCGACGTTGCGGACCGCCGCGCCGGGTGCGACGACGCTGCTGACCCGGCTGCGCACCTTCTCCGACGGGTCGACCGAGCCCGTCCGGCGGCTCGGTGCCGCGTCGGAGCGCGGTCGCACCGCCCTCCTCGGCGTACAGCCGACGCTGCGCCGCCTGGAGACGCTGCTGACCGACGCCGAGCCCGTCCTGGGCCTCGCCCGCGAGCTCCTCGAGTCGCTCCGGACCACCGGCGGCACGCGTCGGATCCTCGACTACTCGTTCTTCCAGGGGATGGCGATCAACGGGTTCGACGACATCGGCCACTTCCTTCGCGTCGGCCTGATCCTCACCAAGTGCTCGTCGTACTCGACCGCGCCGGTGCAGGGGTGCGTCTCCGACTTCAAGCCCGGCGCCAAGGCCGGCACGCAACTGGCCCGCACCGCCACGGAGGGCGTGGGTCCGGACGCGACGCCGGAGCAGATGCTCGTCGCCCGGATCCTCGACGGTGAGCGGGCGAGCGACGTCAAGGCCGACATCGCCGACGACCCGAAGTACGCCGCGCCGCTCCGCCGGGCCCGCCAGGCCCAGGACGCGCTACGCGGCAACGGTGACCTGGAGCGCCTGCTGCGCAGCGTGATCGGGGGTGCGGCGCGATGAACCGCCGTCGCAGCTCGCTGCTGGCCAGCCCGGTGCTCGTCGGCGCGGCCGGCATCCTGATCGCGCTCGTCACGGTGATCCTCGCCTACAACGCCAACAGCGGCCTGCCGTTCGTGCAGACCTACGACGTCAAGGTCGAGCTGCCCGACGGTCAGAAGCTCACCCCCGGCAGCGACGTTCGCCTGGGCGGGGCCCGGATCGGGGCCGTCGACGCGATCGAGCCGAAGGTCCTCGACGACGGCCGGATCGTCGCGCTGGCGACCCTGCGCCTGGACCAGGTCGCCCGGCCGCTCGCCGCCGACACCACCGTCCTCGTCCGCCCCCGCTCGGCCCTCGGCCTGAAGTTCGTCGAGCTCACCCGCGGCCGCTCCGACGAGCCGCTCGAGCCGGGCGCCACGCTGCCCGTCCGCCAGGCGAAGGTCGAGCCGGTCGACCTGGACCAGCTCTCCTCGGTCTACGACGAGCGCACCCGGGACGCGTTCCGGGAAGGATTCCCCGAGTTCGCCGGCGGGTTCGCCGGGCGCGGCGCCGACATCAACACGCTGATCGGTGACCTGCCGACGACGCTGCGGTTGCTCACGCCGGTGATGCGCAACCTCGCCGACCCGCGGACCGAGCTGGCCCGTGCACTGCGCGCGTACGCCCGGATCGCCGGTGAGGTCGCGCCGGTCGCCGAGGTGCAGCGCCCGATGCTGCGCCACCTGGCCGCGACCTTCGGCGCGCTCGCCGAGGTGTCGGGGGCGTTCCAGGAGTTCGTGTCGACCGGGGTGCCGCTCCAGCGCACGGTCGCCCGGGAGCTGCCGGTGGCCCGCCCGTTCATGGCCCGCACCGCCGAGCTGATGCGGACGTTGGAGCCCGCGCTGGCCCGGCTGAGGACCGCGGCACCGCCCCTCTCGTCCGCGCTGCGTCGCGGCGAGCAGACGTTCTCGCGCGTGCCGCGCCTGGCGGCCGCGCTCGACGTCGGGTCGGCCGCGATCCGGCGCCTGGCCGACGACCCGCAGGTGCCGCAGGGCCTCGCCGCCGGGCAGCGCACCGTCTCGGACATCCGGCCGATCCTGACCGCGCTGACGCCGACCCAGACCCGCTGCAACTACATCTCGCTGTTCTTCCGCAACGCGCACAGCGTCATCGCCGAGGGCAGCCGGGTCGGGACCTGGCAGCGGTCGGGGACGATGATCGTGCCGACCTGGATCAAGCCCGCCGGAGAGCCGACGCCGGACCTGCACTACAACGCGCTGCCGCACACCGGCCAGCCCGGATCGGACGGCGACTGCGAGGCCGGCAACGAGGGCTACCGCGCCGAGCAGACGATCGGCAACGTGCCGGGTGTCCAAGCGACCGAGAACGACCGCACCCCCAACGTGAGGCCGGGCGGATGAGCGATCGCCGCACCCCCCGTGTCCGCACCGGCCGCCGCCGGCCGCTGTCGGCTCCGCCGCGCTCGCCGCTGCGGACCGCGATCCCGCTGGCGATCGCCGTCATCGCGCTCTGCGTGGCGATCTTCATGAAGGACGCGCTGCCGGGACGGACCGGCGTGCCGCTGACCGCGGTCGTCGAGGACGTCGCGGCGCTGCGCCCCGGCGGCCCCGTCCGTGTGGCCGGCATCCCGGTCGGCAAGGTCACCGGGATCGATCGCCACGGCGATCGCCTGTCGCTGTTGCGGATGGAGCTCGACGACAACGCCCCGGCGATCCGCCGCGACGCCGAGCTCAAGCTCCGCCCGCGGATCTTCCTCGAGGGCAACTTCTTCGTCGACCTGCACCCCGGCACCCCGGCGCAACCCGAGCTGGGCGACGCACCGGTCCCCGCCGCCAACACGACGGTCGCCGTCCAGATCGACCGGGTGCTCAGCACGTTCGACACGCCGGTGCGCCGACGGTTGCAGGAGACGCTCCGGGGCGTCGGCAGCGCGCTCGGTGACGACGCGACCGTCACCGCGATGCGCCGCACCCTGCGCGACAGCCCGGACGCGCTGCGCACCAACGCCCGGCTGGCGGACGCCACCCGCGGCAGCGAGGAGCGCGACCTGACGCGGCTGGTCGCGTCGATCGGGTCGTTCAGCGACGCCCTCGTCCCCCACGTCGCCGCGCTCCGTGGGGCGGTCAGGGGCCTGCACCGCACCATGGGCGCGTTCGCGGCCGAGGAGCAGGCGCTGCGGGCGACCGTCCGGACGCTGCCCGGCACCCTCGCGCGCCTCGATCGCGCGAGCACCGCATTCGACACCGCGCTGCCCGCGCTGCGGCGGATCTCCGACGACCTGCTCCCCGGGGTGCGGGCCACGCCGGCGACGATCGACGCGGCGCGGCCGTGGGTCCGCTCGACCCGCCGCCTGATTGCCCCGGACGCACTGCGTCGCTGGATCCGCGTCGCCCGGTCCGCCGCACCCGATCTGATCCGGTTCGTCGACGACTCCACCAGCAGCGCCCCCGGGACGCAGGAGATCGCCCGCTGCACCCACCGGGTGATGGTCCCGGCGATGAACCTCGAGATCCGTGACGGCCGGTACACCCTCGGCGTCGAGAACTTCAAGGGCTTCTTCTACGGGATCGCCGGCGTGTCGGGCGAGGCCCAGAACTTCAACGGCACCGGCGCCTGGTCGCGCGTCGGGGTCGGTGCCGGGCCGACGTCGCTCGTCGCCGGTGGTGACCTGTCCGGGATCACGGTCGACGAGGGCGAGTCGCACGTCGGCGTCGGGGCCCGCCCCGTGCGCCCCGCCGCCCAGCCGCCGTACCGCGACGACGTCGCCTGCTCCACCCAGCCGGTGCCGGACGGCAACCGCGCGCTCACCGCACGGGGGATCGGCTGATGAGCCGCGCGATCCGCGAGCACGCGGGCGTCGTGACCTTCCTGGTGCTCATGCTCGTCACCGGGCTGCTCGTCGCCGGGTACGTCCTGGTGCAACAGCGGGTGGCACTGCCCGGCTGGATTCCCGGCACCGACAGCGCCTACAGGACGTACCGCGTGGAGCTCTCGACGGCCCAGGCGGTCACCCCCGGCCAGGGTCAGCAGGTGCTGATCTCGGGCGTCGACGTCGGTGACATCACCGACGTGGAGCTGCGCGACGGTGGCACCGCGATCATCGACCTCCGGGTCCGCGAGCGCCACGCCGGCCTGGTCCGTCGCGACACGACCGCCCTGGTGCGGCCCAAGAGCGGACTCAACGACATGTCGCTGGAGCTCGCCGCCGGCACCGGTGCGGACCCGCGCCGCGCACCGGAGGGGTACACGATCCCCGACGCCCGCACCGCGCCGAACGTGCACCTGGACGAGATCCTGGCGAGCCTGGACTCCGACACGCGCCTCGCGCTCGGTCTGCTACTCGACGGCGTCGGCGAAGGCGTGGCCGACGACCCGCAGCGCCTGGCCCGCGCGCTGCAGGAGCTGTCGCCGGTCACGCACAACCTGCGCCGGATCGGTGAGGCGCTCGAGGACCGTAGCCGCCAGATCGGCCGCGCGGTCAACGTCACCCGTCGCGTGGCCGACGCGCTCGCCGAGAACCGCGGCGACGCCGTCCGTGCCGTGCGCTCCACCGACCGTCTGCTGTCGGTCGTCGGCGGTCGCGACGACGAGCTGCGCGCCGCGCTGCGCGACCTGCCCGGGACACTGCGCGAGACCGACGGGGCGCTCGACGCCGCCGTCCCGCTGGCGTCCGAGCTGGAGCGTACGAGCGTCGCACTGCGCCCGCTCGCCCGCGAGCTGCCGCGGTCGCTGCGCGCACAGCGCACGATGATGCGCGCGACCGAGCCGGTCATCCGCACGCGCCTGACCCCGTTCGCCCGGCAGACCGCGGTACCGCTGCGCACCCTGCAGGGCGTCGCGCGCCAGACCCACGTGATCCATCCCGACACCGACGCGATCAGCGACGAGATCCAGCGGTTCGGAAACATGCTCGCCTACGACCCGCCGGGCGAGGCCGCGCACGGGTACCTCTTCTACCAGCAGTGGCTCAACGCAAACCTGCCGTGGGTGTTCAACACCCGTGACGCGCACGGACCGATCCGGCGGCTCAAGGTCACCCTGAGCTGCTCGACGTTCGCGATCCTGCGGCAGCTCGCCCAGGTCGACTCCGGTGCGTCGCTCTTGAGCACGGTCCTGGCCGGGCTGAGCGACACGTCGGCGTGCCCGTCGTCGGTCCCGCCGCCGGGAGGGACGCCGTGAACCTCAAGGCCCCGTCGCGGTGGCAGATCGCGTCGATGATCGGGTTCGCGCTCAGCTGCGTCGGCCTGCTCCTCTTCCTGTGGATGGCCTTCGGCGGTCCGGTGCCGTTGCGCGCCGAGGGCTACCGGGTTACGGCGTCGTTCCCCGAGGGCGCCCAGCTGGCGACCGAGGCGGACGTCCGGATCTCGGGCGTGTCGGTCGGCAAGGTCAAGCAGATCGACCCGTCGCGGCGCACGGGCCGGACCGAGACGCTGATCGAGATCGAGCCGGAGTTCGTGCCGCTGCCGCGCGACACCCGGGCGATCCTGCGCTCCAAGACGCTGCTCGGAGAGACGTACGTCGAGCTCAGCGCGGGTGACCGGACGGGACCGGGCCTGGAGGACGGGGGGCGCCTGCCCCACGGTCGCGTCGCCGAGACCGTCGAGTTCGACGAGCTGCTGCGCACCTTCGACACCGCCACGCGCCGTCGGATGGGGGAGTGGACGCGGTCGACCTCGGTGGCGCTGCGCAACGGTGGTGGTGCCGACCTCTCGGCGGCCCTGGGCGTCGTGTCCCCGTTCACCGACGAGCTGACGACGCTGCTGCGGGTGCTCGACGCCCAGCAACAGGCGGTTCGCGGCCTGATCCGCGACAGCGGACGCACCTTCGCCGCACTGAGCGAGCGGCGGGGCGACCTCTCGGGGCTCATCGTCGACACCGAGCGGTTCACCGAGATCACCGACCGACGCTCCGACGCGCTGCAGCGGGCCATCGTCGCGCTGCCGCCGTTCCAGCGCGAGGCCGAACGGTTGTTGACGCGGTTGGGCCGGTTCTCGCGATCGGCCGACCCGGTCGTCCGCAGGCTCATCCCGGTGGCGGCCGAGCTGGCCCCGACGCTGCGTGACCTGGAGCGCGTCGCCCCGGACCTGCGCGCGCTGTTCGTCAGCCTGGACCCGCTCATCCGCCGTGCCCGGACCGGGATTCCCGCCCTGGCCGGGGTGACCGACGAGCTGCGCACCTGGATCGGTGCGCTGGAGCCGTACCTGCGGGAGCTCAACCCGTCGCTGCGGTTCCTGGCCGGCTACGACGACGAGCTCCGGGCGTTCTTCGCCAACGCCGCGTCGGCCACCGGGGCGTCGGCGCCCGGAGCGGGTGGCGAGAACTACCACTACCTGCGCCAGACGATCCCGATCAACCTCGAGATGCTCGGCGTGTGGCCCAAGCGCCTGCCGGCCAACCGGGCCAACGCGTACCCCAAGCCCGGGTTCACCGCGGATCCGCGGACGATGCAGGTCCTCGACGACCGCTTCTGCAACCGCCCGGCGGGCGAGCTCGGCCTGCTCGGGGCGCTCCTCGGATCCCCGTCGTACGAGACCCCGGGCTGCCGGCAGCAGTCGCCGTTCGCGTTGTCGGACGGCTCTCCCGCGACCGCGTTCCCGCAGATCCGTCGCGACCCTCCGGCGCTGCCGGAGGGCGCTCGCTGATCGGCGGCACCACCCCGGTGGCCGTCGAGTCGGGCCGACCTACACCGTCTGCACCTGCACCAGGCTCGTGGTACCCGGCGTGCCGCTGGGCAGACCGGCGGTGATCACCACGCGCGACCCGGGCTCGCACAGGCCGAGCGCGCGGACGTGCGCGGCGGAGTCGGCGATCAGCTCCTCGGTCACCCCGTGGTGGGCCATCATCATGGCCTGCACGCCCCACATCAGGCTGCACCGGGCGACGGTGTCTCGACTGGGGGACAGGGCGATCACCGGCCGGTCGGGCCGGTGGGCCGACACCAGGCGCGCCGAGCGCCCCGACAGCGTCGGGACCACGATCGCCGAGGCGTCCAGCTCGTCGGCGATGTGGACGGCGCTGCGGGCGATCGCCCACGCGGGGTCGGTGCTGTCACGACGCACGCGGCGCTGGTTCCAGTCGAACGTCGGCGCCACCTGCTCGGTCTCCTCCGCGACCTCGGCGAGCGTCCGCACCGCCTCCACGGGGTAGTGACCGACCGCGCTCTCCTGCGAGAGCATCACCGCATCGGTGCCGTCGAGGATCGCGTTGGCCACGTCGGTGACCTCGGCCCGCGTCGGACGGGCGCTCGAGGTCATCGACTCGAGCATCTGGGTGGCGGTGATCGTCGGGCGGGCGAGCGCGCCGGCCATCGAGATCAGCTCCTTCTGCACCCGCGGGACCCGCGCGATCGGCAGCTCGATCCCCAGGTCGCCGCGGGCGACCATCACGCAGTCCGACACCCGCATGATCGCCTCGGCGTTCTCGATCGCCTGCGGCTTCTCGAACTTCGCGATCAGCGGGCAACGGGTGCGGGAGCGCAGCGCCTCGATGTCCTCGGGCCGTCGCACGAAGGACACCGCGACCAGGTCGACGCCCATCTGCTTGCCGGCGGCCAGGTGCGCGAGGTCCTCCTCCGGCACCGCGGGCAACAGGTCGGCCGGGCCCGACAGGTTGACGCCCTTGCGGCTGGAGATCGGGCCGCCCACCTCGACCACGCAGTCGACCTCACCGTCGCCCGCGCGCACGGCCGTCGCCCGCAGACGCACCATCCCGTCGGCGATGTGGATCTCCTCGCCCTCGGACACCGCCTCGGCGAAGCGGTCCCAGGCGACGATGAGCCGCTGCCCGCTGCCGACGTCCTCGACCGATCCCGCGGCGAGCGTGATCGGATCGCCGTCGCGAAGCTCGATCGGCTCGTCGGCGACCTGGCCCAGGCGGATCTTCGGGCCCGGCAGGTCCTGCAGGATCGCGACGGGCCGGCCGACGCTCTCCGACGCGGCCCGGACGGCGTCGATCGTCTCGGCGTGGTCCTCGTGGGTGCCGTGCGAGAAGTTGATCCGGGCGACGTCCATGCCCGCGTCGATCATCCGGACGAGGACGTCCGGGCTGCGGCTGGCGGGCCCGATGGTGGCGACGATCTTGGTCCTGCGAGGGCGGGGCACGCGACGCACTCTAGGCGTCGGCGCCCCGTGCGCGTGAAGCCCCGGTCATCGCGCCCGTCGGTCGGCGGGGGCACCCGATCATCGGTCGTGCGGAGACCGGCGATCCGTGGCGGCCCAGCACCACCTCTCGGTGTCAACCCGCCCCGGAGCGCGACGCCCCGCCCGCCCTCGCGACCCGTGGTGGGTCAGCCCCACCCGCCGGTGCCCACGCGCCGGTGCCCACCCGCCCCGGAGCGCGCCGGGTGCGGCCGCCGCGCCCCGGCCGTCGCCGTGCCCCCCCCCGGCACGGCGACGGCGGGGGCCCCCGGGGCAGGGCCGGCCGACGACCACCG
>JBFWKS010000158.1:0-9384 GCA_050252545.1 Solirubrobacteraceae bacterium | reverse complement strand
AGAAGGTCGAGAATCGCGAGCGGATCGTCGCCGCCACCGCACGGCAGATCCGGGAGCGGGGACTCGAGCGGCCTGCGATCGCGGAGCTCATGCGCGAGGTCGGCCTCACGCACGGCGGCTTCTACAAGCAGTTCGGTTCCCGGGACGAGCTGATGGCCGAGGCGGTCGAGCGCGTCATGGCCGAGGCGGGGCAGCGCTTGGAGGAGGTCGTCGAGGGCGCCGACGATCCGCTCGCGGAGGTCGCTCGGAGCTACGTCTCGCGCGAGCATCGCGACGACGTCGGCGGTGGCTGCGGCCTGCCGGCGTTGAGTGCCGAGATCGCGCACGCCGACGCTCGCTCCCGGGACGCCTACGCGGCGCAGGTGCGGCGGTACGTCGCCGCGCTCGCCGCGTTGGACGGCTCGAGCCACGAGCTGGCGATGGTCCGCCTGAGCGCCATGGTCGGCTCGATCCTCGTTGCCCGCGGCCTACGCGGCACCTCCGATTCCGATGCGTTCCTCGACGCCGTCCGGGACGCCTGCGTCTCGCCCGACGGACGCCTCCGGGGCCCCGATATCGCCACCGCCCAGCGCACATGACCCCGGTCAGGAACGCGGGCACCGAACGCCCTCTCCAACGCCACCATCGACACGACGGGACCCCATGAGCACCACCGAGCCTTCCCCCGGGATCGCCACCGCGCCGTGGCGGACGACGCCGACGCAGACCATCGATGTCGGCGGCACGACGTTTGCCTACCGCGAGCTCGGGCCGCGTGGCGCGATCCCGCTGGTCTTCCTGCACCACTTCACCGCCACGCTGGACGACTGGGATCCGCGGGTCATGGACGGGCTCGCCGCCCGCCATCACGTGATCGCGTTCGACAACCGCGGCGTCGGCGGATCGGGAGGCAAGGTGCCGCACACGATCGCCGCGATGGCCTCCGACGCGATCGCGGTGATCCGCGCCCTGGGGCACGAGCGGGTCGATCTGCTCGGGTTCTCGCTCGGTGGGGGCGTCGCGCAGGAGATCGCCCTGGCGGACCCGCCGTTGGTCCGGCGGCTCATCCTGACGGGGACCGGGCACCGCGGCGGGGGCGGCCTGACGAAGATGCCGCTGATCGTCGGCGGTGCGTACCTGAAGGCGGCGCTCCGGCGGTTGGACGCGCGGCACTTCCTGTTCTTCCCGCGCAGCCCTGCGGGCAAGCAGGCCGCCGCCGCGTACATCGCCCGGCTCGACGAGCGCACGAGCGACCGCGTGCCGGGGATCACCCAGCAGGCGCGGATCGCGCAGCTGGCCGCGATCCGCGAGGCCGGACTCGGTGAGCCGCACGACCTCGGCCGCATCACGCAGCCGACGTTCGTGGCCAACGGCGAGGACGACGTGATGGTCGCCACCAGCCAGTCGCGTGCGTTGGCCGATCAGATCCCGGACAGTCGCCTGACGATCTACCCCGGCTCCGGACATGGCGGCATCTTTCAGCACCACGAGCGGTTCGTTCCCGAGGTCCTCGCGTTCCTCGCCGAGGACGAGGGGTCGGTGGCCCGATGAGGGGCTGGGTCGTCACCAAGTACGGTCGACCGCTGCAGCAGGTCGACCTGCCGGAGCCCGAGGTCGGAGACCGGGACGTGCTGGTCGAGATCCGTGCCGCCGGCGTCAACGTGCTGGACGAGAAGATCCGTGGCGGCGAGTTCAAGCCGGTCCTGCCGTACAAGCCGCCGTTCGTGCTCGGGCACGACCTCGCCGGCGTCGTCACGCGGATCGGCACCGACGTCACCCGGTTCGCGGTCGGCGACGAGGTCTACGGCCGGCCGCGCGACCAGCGGGTCGGCACGTTCGCGTCGCGGCTGGCCGTCCACGAGGACGACCTCGCGAGGAAGCCGCGGAGCCTGTCCTTCGTGGACGCCGCGTCGGTGCCGCTCGTCGCGCTGACCGCCTGGCAGGCGCTGGTGCAGATCGCCGACGTCCAGCCGGGGCAGAGGGTGTTGATCCACGCCGGATCCGGTGGGGTGGGGGCGTACGCGATCCAGCTGGCCAAGCACCTGGGTGCGACCGTCGCCACGACCGCCGGCGCCGCCAACCACGAGTGGGTCCGCGAGCTCGGTGCGGACCGCGTGATCGACTACCGCCGCGAGCGGTTCGATGCGCTGCTCACCGACTACGACGTCGTGTTGGATTCCCAGGGCGACGAGTCGGTGCGCCGGTCGTTGGAGATCCTGAGGCCGGGCGGAATCGTGATCGGGATCGCGGGTCCCCTGGACACCGACTTCGCTCGCGCCCAAGGGCTGGCGCTGCCGATCCGGCTGGCCGCCTGGGCGATGAGCTGGAGCGCCAAGCGCGCCGCTCGCCGGCTCGGGGTGCGCTACCGGTTCCTGTTCATGCGTGCCGACGGCGCGCAGCTCGAGCGGATCGCCGCGCTCATCGACGACGGCGTCGTGCGCCCCGTGGTCGAGCGCAGCTACGCGTTCGCGGAGGTCCCCCAGGCCCTGGAGCACGTTGCGGGCGGACGAACCAGGGGCAAGGTCGTCGTCGACCTCGCCGACACGGAGCGGTGACGCCCGGTCCTCCCCGCCCGGACGGTCGCCCTCGGGCGGGTCGCCCCATGCCCCCACCAGGATTCGAACCTGGGCACACGGTTTAGGAAACAGGTCACAAGGCTCGCGCCAGGTCGCGTAAGCTCGAGGAACGCCCATTCGCAAGGCGATTCGCCCGGTTCGGATCGGACGAGATCGGAACAAGAACTTGAACAAATCGACCGCTGGGGAACAAGACGAGGAACAAGAATCAACGGCGCCGCGCCCCACGACAGGCCCCAGGCGTGAAGCACGCCGTCCGAGTCTGCGGACTGCTCCGGAGGTGGCCGCCACGTCGGCTGCCGTGAGCGACGTGACCGGTCCTCCCGCTCGACGCAACACTGGCGAGGTCGCCGCGTCGGCGGCCTACCGCGACCTGCTCGACACGCACACCGCGCGGATCCGCGCCTCGCAGACTCGCGCCGCCCGCGCGGTCAACACGGAGTTGGTGCTGCTCTACTGGTCGATCGGCCGCGAGATCCTCGACCGCCAGCAGCGCCTCGGATGGGGCGACGATATCGTCGGGCGGCTCGGACAGGACCTGCGTGCCGAGACCGGCGGTACGCGCGGGTTCTCCCGTCGCAACCTCTTCTACATGCGGCGCTTCGCCGCGCTCTGGCCGGACGCGGAGAAAGTGCAGGCACTGTCTGCACAATTGGGCTGGGCCCACCACCAGGTCCTCCTTGACGCGTTCGCTGACGATCGCGAGCGCTACGCCTGGTACGTCGCTCTGGTCCGCGAGCAGCGCTGGTCCCGGCGCCACCTCAAGGGCCAGATCGACCTGCGCCTGCACGAACGCACGGGCGCGGCACTCTCGAACTTCCCCGCCGCTCTCACCGCCAACGAGGCCGAGCGGGCACTGGCGGCGACGAAGGACCCGTACGTCTTCGACTTTCTCGACCTCACCGAGACCGCCCAGGAGCTCGAGCTCGAGCAGGCCCTAATCGACGACATCCAGCGGTTCCGCCTGGAGCTCGGCACCGGCTTCGCCTTCTACGGTCGCCAGAAGGCCCTCGTTGTCGGCGATCGCGAGTTCTGATAGCGCGGTGGCGGTGGCGCGCAGCTGGGCCATTCGGGTCCCGGGGGCTGCTGCGAATTGGATGTTGGGAAGCAGCCAGGCCCGCCGCGACGCCACGGGCTGCGGTTCACGCAGAAGGCTCAGACGTCCAGGTCGCCAACAATGACCTTTTACCGTTGCTCATACTGTGCTGCTATCTGTCCTGTTATCGATCTCCTATAGGACGGTCCTGATAGACCGGGTTCGGTGGCTGAGACGCTTTGCGGCGCCCGCTCAGAAGTGCGACCATCGTCCTGTGTCCACGCCACCCACTCCGTCGCGAGAGGAGACCCTCGAGGAGATCGTCAAGTCTGCCAAGCGCGGGGCGGTCCCGATCCGCAGCAGCTTCGTCCAGCAGCGCGACGCGACCGACCAGCCCGTCCCTGGTCCGCTCCGGACGTTCGCGCACAGGGGTCGCCATTCCGCGCTCTTGCAGTACCTTCTCGCCCGCACCTGGGCCAGTGGCGGGGACTACGAGCTCACGTACCACCCGAGCGTCTGGATCCGGGCGATGGGGCTCCCCAACGACGACGCCGGCCGACGGACCCTGCGACGCAACTGGCAGCTCCTGCGCGACCTGCAGCTCGTCTCGACGCGCAGGAGCGGACGTCTGCTGACGATCACCCTGCTGTGCGAGGACGGCTCCGGCGCGTCGTACGAGCACCCCGGCAAGGCCGGCGGCTACTTCAAGCTCCCACACGGCTTCTGGATGGACGGGTACCACGAGCGCCTGTCGCTTCCGGAGACGACGCTCCTGCTCATCTCGCTGACCCTGGGCGACTGGTTCTGGATGCCGCAGGAGCGCGGCGCCGCCTGGTACGGCCTGAGCCCCTCGACGATGCAGCGCGGACTGCGTGGCCTCGTCGGCCGCGGCATCCTCTTGCGCGAGAAGCACTACAAGCCAGCACCGCTTGCGCCGGAGGGCTACACGGAGCAGCTCCACTACTGCTTGGAGCCGCCGTTTGGACCGAAGGGCACGTTGGCCAAGACCGCACCGGCCGCGATGCGGGTCACCGGCGAGGACCGGCCCTCGTGAGCCCCGAACCCCAGATCGGCCAGCCGATCCCCAACGCCCACCTCGCGAAGATCGACGAGCGGAAGTTCACGCGATACGCCCTCGACCCGGACTCCGACGGCGGGAAGGACAAGGCGGTCGTCTTCAAGAGCGCCCTCGGCTTCGAACGAGATCACTGGGAGATCCTGCGCGACCGCATCATCACGGATCTCCACTTGCGCCCGGTCACCGGCGCCTCGTCTGGGCCGTACACGACGTTCGAGGTACTTGTCCTCATCGACGGGTTGAACGGCCGGCGCGCGTGGGTCGTCACGGCGTGGGAGATGCGGGATGGTGTTCCGTGGCTGGCCACGTTGCGGGTCGCGACGAACGCTTGGCAGAAGCGGCTCGACGCCGCGTACCCAGAAGCCAGACCAGGTACGAGTTGAGACTGGCCTATAGGTAAGGACGGGCTCCTCGAAGGGAGGGCGCTACCTTTAGTACATGGGCGCGCGCGCACACGAGTTCGATGTCGTGGAGCTCCGTTCGGCTCAGGGACGTCACGTAGCGGGAGTTCGAGGCGTCGTTGTCTCGGAGCACCCCGACGCTGTCACCGTCGAGATCTCCACGGAGGCGGAACTCGTCGGTGGCCTACCGGCCTCCGATCTGGCTGACGACCTCGTCGTCGTCCCGCTGCACGCCGTGCGCATTGTGAAGCGCGCCTCCGTCGCCGCATAGCCCGTCACGAGATCAAACGCGCCGCTGGCCGGCACCGCGGAACTCCGGGTATGGTGAGACCGCGCCGCGGGTGCGCCGCGGGTGCGTCGAGGGCGCTGCAGCGTCAGCCACCGTGAGCGACATGGCCAGCCCTCCGCTTGGCGCACCGCCGCCGAGGTCACCGTGTCGGTCGCGTATCGCGACCTGCTGGACACCATCACGGAGCGGATCCGCGGCTTACAGGCACGCGCGGTGAACATGCGGCGCTTCGCTGCGCTCTGGTCGGACCGTGAAATTGTGCCGACACTGTCGGCACAAATTGGCTGGTTCCACCATAGGGTGCTGCTAGACGCCTTCGCCGACAAGCCTGAACCGTACGCCTGGTACGTCGCCAAGGCCAGTGAACAGCGCTGGTCGGTGCGCAACCTCATAGGGTGGGGTGCCGCTAAGGGGGGCGCACCATCGTCTGAGTGCCGACGCGCCACTCAGTGTCCGTGTTGACGCCCTACGCTCGTCGACATGATCAGGTTCAGGTACGACAAGAACCCGCTCGGCAGCGGCGGCTTCGGCCGGGTGCATCCCGCGTCGCGCGTAGACGACAGCGGGGCAGTGGTGGACGGCGACCTCGCCATCAAGTTCCTGAAGCCGGAGTGGTGTCAGGATCAGGAGGCACTGGTTCGCTTCGGACGGGAGGTGCGCCTCCAGCAGGAAGCTCTCGACCACCCGAACGTCCTGCCGGTCGTTGGGCGAAACCTGAGTGCTGATCCGCCGTACTTCGTCATGCCACGCGCTACGCACTCACTCCGAGAGGAACTCGGCCACGGTGGCATTCAAGATGACTCGCGGATGCTCGTGCTCTTCCAGGCGGTGCTCGAAGGCATGGCTCACGCCCACGAGCGGCAAGTCCTCCACCGGGACTTGAAGCCCGAGAACGTCCTGTTCGTCGGTGGGGTGCCGCGGGTAGCGGATTTCGGGCGCTCCTGACGTAGTTGTGGGTCCGGATCGTCGTTTAGCGGCCAGGGAGGGGCGGGCAGAGGCCGCCGAGCTTGAGCATCCCCATCGCGATCATCGCCTCACCTGTGTGGAACCCAAACGCGCGGCGCACGATCAACCTGAGCGTCGTGTTCGCCGCCTCGATCCTCGCGTTCGACAGGCCGTGGAACAACGCGGCGGCGATCCGTTCTCGATGCTTGCGGATCGTCCCGGAGAGCTTCACGAACGCCGGGATCTGCGAGCGGCACGCCCACGACAGCCAGCCGTCCAGCAGCTCCATCGCCGCGGTGAACGACGGGGCCCTCCAGATCTGGCGGAGCTGCTCCTTCAGCAAGTACGCGCGAAACAGCGGCCGGTTCGTCGCCTGGATCTCGGCGAGCTTCGCGGCCTGCCGATCGGTCAACCTGTCGGGGTTCTTCCACAACGCGAACCGTGCGTTCTTCAACTGCTTGGCCTGATCGCCCATCCCCGCGCGGCGCGCCTCGTTCCACACGCTGCGGCGGACCTCGTTCAGCGCATCGGTCGCGAGCTGCACGACATGGAACGCGTCGAGGCAGACCTCGGCGTTCTCGCACCGCTCCTCGACAGGGCCGGTGATCCATGACGCCATGTCGCACGAGACCAACTCGATCTGCCTACAACGCTGAGGACCGAGCTCGTCGAAGAAGCGGTTGACCGTCCTCTTGTCCCGACCATCGGACGCCCACACCAACCGGCCGGTGTCGTGATCGATGACGACGGTGAGGTACCGCTGGCCCTTGCGGTAGGAGATCTCGTCGACACCGATCCGCGACAGGCCGCCCAGCATGTCGCGGCCCTCCCTCGCCTCGTCGACGACCCAGCTGATGATGCCGCCGACCGTCCGCCACGCGACGCGCATCAACAAGCCGGTCGCGGTCTTCGACGTGTTCGTCGCCAACCACGCGACCTGGTCCTCGAACCGCCGCGTGAACCGCGCATGCGCACGGGCCCACGGCACCCTGGCGGCCCCGACGCCGTGCTTCGGGCACGACACCCGAGGAAGCGCGCAGACGAGCACGACGCGGACCGTTCCGGCGTCCAAGCACCGCCACCGCCGCGCGGGCGCGCCGGGGTCGTAGCGGCCACACCGCCGGCCACACGACGCACATCGCCAGCGTTCCCGCGCGACCGGCCGGACTCGCACCTCGATGACCGGATCGCCGTCATCGACCGCGACAACATCGACGTCGTCGACGACCGCTCGTTGCAACCCGAGCATCGTCTTCCATAGCCTGCTCTTGCGCACGCCGTCACCACGCCTTCTCGGGAACCGACCTCGACAGCCGGAACCTTAGGCGCAGACGGCGTGCGCACCTCCTTCAAGCGCCCTGACGACCCACAACTACGTCAGGAGCGCCCGCTTTGGCGTGTTGGCCGATCAAACTGGCGACCCGGAGCGCTGATGTTGCGTTATGGCCGTGGAACAGCTCGCGGAAGATGCCCGCCACGTGTTGCGCAGCCGCGCGATCGGGTCCTTCAAACTGGATGTTCTCCGCGACCCCCGGGGAGGTCATGTCCGCACGCAGGGTTATCGGTCCGTCCGCGCCGGCCGCGAACGGCGACTTGCTGAGCTCCTCGACGCGACCGACATACCGCCGGAGGCTTGCGAGCTCGTCAGGCGTGAACGGCGTGAGGTGGATCGTGTAGTCGATCTTCGACGCGGGGCCCTCGGCAGGATCAGAGGACGTCACGGCTTCGAGGGTGGATCGTCTTGGCGGCGGTCGGGTTGAGTTCCGCTCGCCGTTGCCGCTGTGACCGGCCGTGGCGGAAGGTGGCGGTACAGGCTGGTCCTGGCGATCCCGGTCTTCTCCACGATCTCTGCGATTGTGCTGCCGGTGTCGCGAAGGTGCGCCGCCCAGGAGAGCTTGTCGGGGTCCACGACGACCGGTCGGCCAATCCGGCGGCCCTTCGCGGTCGCGACCGCCCGGGCGTGCGCGGCGCGCTCCATCGTGTACGTGCGCTCCATCTGACCGAAGAGCGCCAGCAGCACGACGGCGAGCTGCGCCATCGGATCGTCGGGGTTCGAGGAGTCGACCTTGATCGGGTCCGCGAGGTTGCGGACCCCGATCCCCTTCTCGGCGAGCTCGTGGATGAGGTTCAGCGTGTCGCGGACGGTGCGGCCGAGGCGGTCGAGGGTGTGCACGACGATGACGTCGCCCTTCCGCGCGTAGGCGATGACGTCGCGGAGCCCGGGCCGGTCGGTCGTGGCGCCGGACTTCTTGTCGACGTAGATCCGGTCGCGCGGGATCCCGGCCTGCTCGAGCGCGTCGATCTGTCGCTCGAGGTCTTGCTTGACCGTCGAAACGCGTGCGTACCCGAGATCCACGCCCGGATCGTACCGGAGGTCGCGGTCGTACGGACGAAACGGGACGGCGTTTCGGCATCAACCTCTGGGACGGTCGATGCTCAGGTTTCACCGGCGAACGATTCCCGCGACGGCGACCGTCCCACTTCCAAGGATGTGGGACGGGCCGTACGTGGCCCGTCTGTCTCCCGTCTGCCTGTCTTGCGTTGAGCAGCACGCGAGGCCGGCCGAGCCGTGACCGGCGACGCTGTCCTCGGGTCTGCTCAGCAGGTCGGGCGTTGCCGGGTGGACAGGCGCAGTCGCTCGGGCCGGTCGATCACGTCGAGGAAGTCGCGACCCTTGGAGTTCCCCCGCCTGAGGACGAGATGCTTGGACGTCCACGACACCACCTGGGCCGTGGCGGGGTCTGGGAACTTCAGGCGCCTCCAGCGCCGGCCGCTAGGGGTGCCCAGCCACAGCGCACTGCAATCCTCGCCGCGTGGGCCGTCCGGTCGACGCGAGATGTGCAGCAGCACGCGGTGGCGCCCGTAGGTGGCGCGCACCGTCCATGCGTGCGTGATCCGTACGTTGATGCGTCGTAGGCGGCCCTTGCCGTTGATCCAGGCCGGCCGGACCGTCCCCCCGACCTTGCGCGGCTCGATCAGCGGCGCGATCGTGCCGTTGCGCTCCAGCCGCAGCCCGATGACCCGTGCGGCGGGCCCGCCGAGCCGGCGTCGCAGTCCGCTCCCCGTGAAGCTCGCGATCA
>JBFWKS010000157.1:0-9463 GCA_050252545.1 Solirubrobacteraceae bacterium | reverse complement strand
GAGGTACTTGGGATCGGCGACCGGCGCGTCGTTGCGCACCGCCACCCCCCAGTCGCGACGGTGCCCTGCCAGACGGCCCCAGACCGGTGCGCGTCGCCTCCCGCCCACCGACACCGGCTCCACGAGTGCCGCCAGGGACCCGTACCCGCAGACCCAACCGAGCAGATCACCGTTCGCCGCCGTACGCATCATCGACACAGCCCCGTGCGCGAAGGCGATGCACCGCGGCGCCACCGAGCGGCCGTCGGTGCCGACCACTCCGCCTCGAGCGGACCGCGAACCCGGCGTGGGCGATGTCGCCGGTGACGCGCGTTTCGCATCACGCGATACGAAAGAACGCTCGCGTTCGCGCCTGGGTCAGCCCTGGGCGAACCCCGAATCCTCGATCCAGTCCATGTTGGAGCGCAGCTCCTTGCCGGTCTTCTCGATCTGGAGCGCGGCCTGCTCCTTGCGGAGTCGGTTGAAGTTCTCGTTGCCGGCGCGGTGCTCGGCGATGAACTCGCGGGCGAAGGTGCCGTCCTGGATCTCGGCCAGGATCTTCTGCATCTCCTTCTTCGTCTCCGCGTTGACGACGCGCGGACCGCGGGTCAGATCGCCGTACTCGGCGGTGTTCGAGATCGAGTACCGCATGCCGGCGAGGCCCTTCTCGTACATCAGGTCGACGATGAGCTTGAGCTCGTGGAGGACCTCGAAGTACGCCATCTCGGGCGAGTAGCCGGCCTCGGTCAGGACCTCGAAGCCGGTCTGCACGAGCGCCGACGCGCCGCCGCACAGCACGGCCTGCTCGCCGAACAGGTCGGTCTCGGTCTCGTCCTTGAAGGTCGTCTCGATGACGCCGCCGCGGGTGCAGCCGATGCCCTTGGCGTACGCCAGGGCGAGGTCGCGGGCCTTGCCGGTCGCGTCCTGATGGACGGCGATCAGGCCGGGCACGCCCGAGCCCTCCAGGTACTGACGACGGACGAGGTGGCCCGGGCCCTTCGGCGCGGCGAGTGCGACGTCGACGTCGGCCGGCGGCTCGACCTGGCCGTAGAGGACCGAGAAGCCGTGACCGAAGAGGACGAGGTTGCCGGCCGAGATGCCGTCCTTGACGTCGTTCTCCCAGACGTCGTGGTGCAGCTCGTCGGGCACGAGGATCTGGACGATGTCGCCCTTCGACGCCGCGTCGGCGATCGACAGGACCTCGAGGCCGGCGTCCTTGGCCTTCTGGACGGAGGAGGAGCCCTCGCGGAGACCGACGACGACGTCGACGCCCGAGTCCTTGAGGTTCTGGGAGTGGGCGTGGCCCTGGGAGCCGAACCCGATGATCGCGACGGTCTTGCCGTCGAGCAGCGTCAGGTCCGCGTCGTCGTCGTAGAACATGGGCGCGAGTCTACGCGCGGCGGCGCGGTCCTCGCCGCCCGCCCCGGACGTCGGACGGCCCCCTGGTCGTGCGGGAAGCCGTCCGCGCGTCCCGGATCCCGGCCGCTGCGTCAGGCCCGGGAGTGGCCGGCGCGGGAACGGCGTCGGGCGGCGGGAACGACGTCAGGCATCGGCCGCGGCGACCAGGACCGCACCGGGGACGGCGACCGCACCGTCGGCGCCTTCGGGGTCGGGGAACGCCTTGATCGCAGCGTCGATCCGGGCCTCGACCTCGGCCCGCCGCACGGCATCCACGCCGTCGAGCGTCGTCGCCATGGCGTCGCTGAGCTGGAGCGTCCGCTCGCGGTGCTCCGCGGCCGACGCCGACCGGAACAGCACGTCGATCCGCTCGATCCGCGGCAGGACGAACCCCGTGTCGCCGAGCAGGTCGTCGAGTCGCTCGCGGGACGCGAGCGCGAAGGCGTGCGGCGTGCCGTCCGGCGGTGGCCAGACGTCGACCAGGCCCTCGTCGCGGAGGACGTCCATCGTCACCCGGTGCCACGGGTTGTCGTCGATGGAGTCCCACACCGCCAGGGCGATCCGGCCACCCGGCCGGAGCACGCGGCGGGCGTCGCGCAGGCCGCTCTCCGGGTCGGGGACGAGCATGTAGCCGAACCGCACCAGCAACGCGTCGATCGACGCTGCCGGCATGTCGATCCACTCCAGCTCCATCGGGGTGGCCTCGACGTTGTGGATCCCACGTTCCTCGGCGTTGCGTCGGGCCGCCTCGACCATCGCCTCGGCCCCGTCCGCCAGGATCACCCGACCACCGGGATGCACCAGCTCGGCGGCGAGCAGACCGGTGTCGCCGAGGCCCGCGGCGGCCTCCAGGATCACGTGGCCGGGCTGCGGGGAGATCGCGTCGATCATCGCGTGCGACACGGGATCGACCGCGGCCTGGAACCACGCCCGCTGGGACTCCCACCCGGCGGCACGCCGCTCCCACGCGGCGCGGCTGGCGGCGCGCTGCTCGTCGGGGGTCGGGGGCTCGGTCGGCGTCGGGCTCACGGTTCCCATGGTCGCACGCCCGCGGGCCCGGCCTCCTCGGATCCGACGTCGCGCCACCGGGAGCCATTGACCCGCCCTGACCGGCTGGATCGCACCCGGCATCTGGCGCGGTACCTGGTCACCCCTGTGCGGCACCCGGCACCCCGACACCGCACCTGGCACTCCGGTGCGGTAGCCGTCACCCCGGCGGGTGCCGGGCACACCCGGCCGCCCTCAGACCAGCGCGCGCCGCAGGAGCTTGCCCGATGGCGTGCGGGGAAGGGCATCGACGATCTCGACGTCTCGCGGTCGCTGGTGGGGCAGCAGCTCGGCGGCGGCCCGGGTCCGGAGCGCCGCGACGTCGACCGTCGCACCGGTGGCGGGGATGATCCGGACGCACACGCGCTCGCCCCATTCGGGGTCGGGCCGGCCGAACACCGCCGCCTCCCCCACCGTCGGGTCGGCCTCCAGCGCCCGCTCGACCTCGAGCGGCAGCACGTTCTCGCCACCGCTGATGATCGTGTCGGAGACCCGGCCGACGATCCGCAGGTGGCCGTGCGCGTCGAGCGCCCCCAGGTCCCCGGTGCGCAGCCGTCCATCCGGCCCGGTGACCCCGGCGCTGACGGTCGGACCGGAGACGAGGACCTCGCCGACCACATCGGCACGGCGGTGCGGTCGGCCGTCCTCGTCGGCGACCTCGACGGTCGTGCAGAACAGCGGCGGACCGAGGGTCGCGATCTGACTCGTCGCCTCGCTCATCCCGTAGGTCGGGGCGACCGGGACGCCGGCCGCCGCGGCGTCCTCCAACAGCCCACCGGGGATCGCCGCACCGCCGAGGAGCGCCCAGCGCAGCGTCGACGCGCCGCGGGGCCCGCCGCGCAGCCCGGCGTCGAGCAGCCGGCGCAGGGTCGTCGGGACGAGCGACACGACGGTCACCGCGCCGCCGCGCCCCGGGTCGGGCTCGTGCAGCGCGCGCAGCACCCGGTCGGTGTCCCAGCCGTCGTGAACGACGGCGGTGGTGCCCGCGATCGCGCTGCGAATCAGCACGCTCAGACCACCGACGTGGTTGAGCGGCATCGCGCAGAGCCACCGCTCGCCGCGCGGGCAACCGAGGGTCGCCGCCGAGCCCAACGCGCTCCACAGCCAGTTGCCGTACGTCAACGGGATCGGCCGCGCCGCGCCGCTCGTGCCGCTGGTGTGGACCACGATCGCGGGGGCGTCGAGATCGTGGGTGTCGAGCAACCGGGCGTCGCCGTCGGGAGCGATCGTGCCGAGGTCGTCGTCGCCGTCGATCACGAGCCGGGCGCCCGCCAGGCGGCGCCTCCGCTCCTCGCCACCGAGGCGTGGGTCGAGCGGCACCGCCACCGCACCCAGGCGCAGCAGGGCGTGGAGGTGCACGACGAACGCCGGCCCCGGCGGCAGGACCAGGCCGACCCGATCACCACCACGAACGCCGGCCGTCGCCAGCCGCCGAGCACGATCGTCGGCGGCCGCGAGCAGATCGCGGTACGTCGTGCCGACGAGCGCATCGTGGGTCGGTCGACGGCGCGCCGCCCGGAGGAGCCACGACTCGACGAGCACCCCCCGAGCGTAGTCGACGGTGCCCGCCCCGCCGGTTGCGGTCCACCGTCGCCAGGTCGCTCCTGAACCGGACGGCGGCGGTGGCGCCGGACGGCGGCGGTCGGACCGGCCCCCCGACGGAATAGCCTGCGGGATGACGGTCGACCCCGGGGGCACGCCCGGGATCCGACGATCCGGACGAGGAGGCACCGTGACCGCTGTGACCTGGACGACGCCCGAGGGCGACGCCTACACCGACATCCGCTACGAGCTCTCCGATCCACGGATCGGCACGACCGACGAGCAGCCCGTGCGGATCGCCAAGATCACGATCGACCGTCCCGAGGTCCGCAACGCCTTCCGGCCCCAGACGCTGATCGAGGTCGACCACGCGCTCGTGCGCGCCCGAGAGGACCCGACCGTCGGCGTGATCATCTTCACGGGCGAGGGGCCGTTGGCGTTCTGCTCCGGCGGCGACCAGCAGGTCCGCGGCGACAGCGGCTATCTGGAGAACCCGGACGATCCCGACCGGCAGCCGTCGGGCACGTCGATCGGCCGGTTCCACGTCACGGACCTGCAGGTGCAGATGCGCCGCCTGCCCAAGCCGATCGTCGCCATGGTCGCCGGGTACGCGATCGGTGGCGGGCACGTCCTGCACCTCTGCTGCGACCTGACGATCGCGGCCGACAACGCCCGCTTCGGCCAGACGGGCCCCAAGGTCGGGTCGTTCGACGGCGGGTTCGGCGCGACGATCCTCCGCGATCTCGTCGGCCCCAAGAAGGCCAAGGAGATCTGGTTCCTCTGCCGGCAGTACTCCGCCGCCGAGGCGCTCGACATGGGCCTGGTGAACACCGTGGTGCCGCTCGACCGGCTCGAGGCCGAGACGGTCACCTGGTGCGACGAGATGCTCGAGAAGTCGCCGTTCGCACTGCGGTTGCTGAAGGCGAGCTTCCATGCCGACGAGGACGGGTACGCCGGCCTGCAGCAGCTCGCGCACGACACGAACCTCCTCTTCTACGCCGCCGAGGAGGCGCAGGAGGGCCGCGACGCCTACAAGGCCAAGCGCCGCCCCGACTTCTCCCGTTACCCTCGACGCGCGTGAGCACGCACGCCGATCACGTCGCCGGGACCTCCCGTCCGAGTCCCGTCCGGATCTGGCTGCTCGCCGCCCGGCTCCGGACCCTCCCCGTGGGCCTGGCGCCCGTGCTCGTCGGCGGTGCGCTGGCCCAGCACCAGGACGTCTTCCGCGTCCTGCCGTTCCTGGCCGCGCTGCTCGGCGCGCTGCTGATCCAGGTCGGCGCGAACCTCTCCAACGACTACTCCGACGCGCGACGCGGCGCCGACACCGACGACCGCCTCGGACCGCTGCGGGTGACCGCGGGCGGCCTCGTGCCGCCCCGCCAGGTGCTGATCGCGATCTGGGTGAGCTTCGGCCTGGCCGTGCTCTGCGGCGCCTATCTCATCGTCGAGGTCGGCTGGCCGATCCTCGCCATCGGCGTGGCGTCGATCATCGCCGGCGTGCTCTACACCGGCGGTCCGCGGCCGTACGGCTACGACGGCCTGGGCGAGCTGTTCGCGTTCACGTTCTTCGGGCCGGTGGCGGTGGCCGGCACGCACTACGCGGTCGTCGAGTCGTTCGACGCCACCGCGGTGCTGCTCGGCGTCCCGGTCGGCCTGATGGCCGCGGCGGTGCTCGTGGTCAACAACGTGCGGGACATCGACACCGACCGCCGAGCCGGCAAGCGGACGTTGGCCGTGCGGCTCGGGCGTCCCGCGACCCGCGGGCTGTACGTCGGCGCGTTGGCGCTCGCCTACGCCGGCACGGTGGCCCTCGGCCTCGCCGACGGCGATCTCTCCGCGTGGACGGCGCTCGTCGTCGTCAGCGGCCCGCTGGCGATCCGGCTGGCGCAGACGGTGCGCACCCGGGTCGACGGTCCGAGCCTCAACGCGGCGCTGGCCGGCACCGGCCAGCTGGAGCTCGTCTTCTGCGGCCTGCTGTCGGTGGGGATCCTTCTCGGATGACGTCCCGCGTCCCGTCGGACGAGGGTCGCGCGGTCGACTTCGGGCAGCCGACCTCTCACGGCCGCTCGGCATAGGCTCCGGGCCGTGGATCTGCGCATCCAGGAGGTCTCACTGCGGCTGGCCCAGCCCATGCGGGCCGCGTGGGGCGAGATGACGGAGCGCCGCATGCTGCTCGTCGAGCTCGAGGACGACGAAGGCCAGATCGGGCATGGTGAGGCGGCGCCGCTGGAGCCCTACGACGGCGTCTCGATCGAGCGCTGCCGTGAGGCGCTGGAGCAGTGCCGGCGGGCGCTCCGCGAGACGCCGGGCGGCAGCGGCGCACAGGCGCTGGAGGCGTGCCGTGCCGTCACCGACCTGCCGCACGCGCTCGCTGCGATCGACCTGGCGCTGTGGGATCGTGCGTCGCGACGCGAGCAGCGGTCGGTCGCGTCGATGCTCACCGACGAGCCGTCCCGGTGGGTGCCGGTCAACGCGATGGTCGGTGCCGACGACCCCGAGGCGGCGGCCGAGATGGCGCGCGAGGCCGCCGACGCCGGGTTCGAGACCGTCAAGCTCAAGGTCGGTCTGCCCGAGGACGAAGAGCGGGTCAGCGCCGTTCGCGACGCGATCGGTCCCGACGTGGCGCTGCGACTGGACGCGAACGGCGCGTGGAGCACCGGCGAGGCGATCGCGGCGATCGGCCGCCTGTCGCCGTACGGCCTGGAGCTCGTCGAGGAGCCGGTCCACGGCATCACCGCGCTGCGCACCGTCCGCGACGGCCTGCCCGTCCGCGTGGCGATGGACGAGACCGCCGACGAGCCGGGGGCGATCGCGTCCGGAGCCGCCGACGCCGTCGTGCTGAAGGTCGGGCGCAGCGGCGGCATCGGCGGGCTGCTCGCCCGGGCGACCCTCGCCCGCTCGACGCGCGCCGACGTCCTGATCGCATCGACGTGGGACGGACCGCTCGGCGTCGCCGCCGGGGTCCACGCCGCGGCGGCACTGCGCCTGCGCGACGCGTGTGGACTGGCGACGCTGGGCATGTTCGAGCCGGCATCGCTCGACGCGGTCGGGTTCGACGGCGTCAGCCTCGGCGACCTCGCCACGCGGCTCATCGCCCGCGACGGCACGATCCGGGTGCCGCAGGAGCCGGGGCTCGTCTGACCCGCGTACCCTGCCCTCCCGTGCCCGACCCCACCGATCTGACCCTGCTCGGCCTCCACGTCTCGCCTGCGGGCGGGTTGCCCAAGGCGGTCGAGCGCGGCGTGGAGCGCGGCTGCGAGTCGATCCAGATCTTCAGTCAGTCGCCGCGCCGGTGGGCACCGACGAACCACTCCGACGAGTCGATCGCCGAGTTCCGCGAGGCGCTGGCGGCGTCGCCGATCCGGAGCGTCGTCATCCACGCGCTCTACCTCTCCAACGCCGCCACGCCGGACCCCGAGCTGCGCGAGAAGTCGCTGACCGCGATCACCCACTCGCTCCGCATCGGCGACGCCATCGGCGCCGACGGCGTCGTCCTGCACCCCGGGTCGGCCAAGACCGAGGACCCAGCGCTCGGGATCGAGCGCTGTGGCGAGGTGTTCCGCGAGGCGCTCGCCGAGTCCGACGGCTGCCCGCTGCTGCTGGAGGACACCGCCGGCGCCGGCGGCACGCTGGGTCGGTCGTTCGAGGAGCTGCACGATCTGTTGCAGGCCTCCGGCGGCCACGACCGGATCGGGTTCTGCCTGGATTCCTGCCACCTGCTCGCGTCGGGCTACGACGTCCGTTCGATCGACGCCCTCGACGGCGTGCTCGCGCGGGCGGAGTCCACGTTCGGCCTCGACCGGCTGCGCTGCGTCCACGTCAACGACTCGCAGATGCCGCTGGGCTCCAACCGCGACCGCCACGCGCCGCTGGGGACCGGGGAGATCGGGGAGGAGGGCATCGCCGCGGTCCTGTCCGAGCCGCGGTTCGGTGGGCTGCCGATGATCTTCGAGGGGCCCGGGATCGACGGCAAGGAGCCGACCCTCAGCGACATGGAGATCGCCCGGCGCCTGCGGGACGAGGGCCGGCGCGCCCGCGGACTCGCCTGACGACCCGGGCCGCGCACCGACCCTGCCCGACGAAGGCCAGGAGTCCGGACCGATCGGTCGCGGTGCACCAACCTTCACCGACCTCACGGCCGGTCCATAGGTGGCGTTGAGGTGCAACGACGAGGATGGTTCTCGACCGATGTCGTCCTCCCGCGAATCGTCGTCTCCCAGGTCGGAGTCCTCCTCCCCCGCCGACCGTCGGCATGCCCGGCGCCGCGGTCCCGTCGCCCGTGTCGGACGGGCTGCCCGGCCCATCGCGGTGGCGTCGGTGGTGGCGCTGTCGAGCACCGGGATCGGGATCGCCGCCGCCCCTGCGGTGGCCGCCGAGCGGGTGCAGGATCGCCTGATCGCCGAGGGCTACCTCGATGCCGAGTTCGGCACCGGGGAGTTCGATCCGCGGACCGGTGCGGCGCTCGCGCGTTGGCAGGCCGCACGTGGGCTCGACGCCCACGGCCTGGTCGACGACGTCACCGCCGACGAGCTGCTCGGCAACGGTCACCGTCCCGTCCCCCATCCCCCCTCCGATCACTCATGACCATCCCCCCTCCAGGCGACACGCCCGAGAACCGCCGCCAACGCCGCCGGCGCCTCGCGCAGGACGCCGTGGCCGGTGTCGGCAAGCACGACCTCGCCCGCCGGCTGCGCCGCACGCTCCAGCAGCACCGTGGCGATCGTGCGGTAGCGCTCGTCTCGCGCGCCGACCACGACCGCGAGCGGGACCGGCAGCGTCGCAACTCGGTCCCCCACCGCGGGTACCACTCCCGACCCCAGGCCGCGTAGCGCGGCCGCAAGGCCCGCCGCATCGCCCGCGGCCAGCTCGTCGCGCTGGGCGCGGCGGGCCGCGTGCGGATCGCCGTCCCACAGCGGCAGGGTCCCCCAGAAGTCGGCAAAGGCCGGGGCGCCCTCCCGCTCCAGCCGTCGGGCCAACCGCTCGTCCGATGCCCGGCGCTCCTCGCGAGCCACCGGGTCGGCGATCCCCGACGTCGCCGACACGAGCACCAGCGCGGCCAGCCGCTCGGGACGCCGCAGCGCCAGGTGCAGGGCGATGCGCCCGCCCATCGAGTATCCCGCGAGCACCACGGGACCATCGATCGCCTCGAGCTCGGCTTCGAGGTCCCGGAGCACCGCGTCGAGCGTCACGGGCCGCACCGCGGCGCGCGTACCGTGCCCACGCAGGTCGGGAGCCCGGAGCACGACCGACGGGCGGCCCTCGGCGGGGGCCGCCAGCGCACGCCGGACCGGATCCCAGGAGCGGCCGGCCCCACCGAACCCGTGGAGCGCGAGGACCGTCACGTCGGACACGTCCCCAGGCTGGCACAGGCGACGGCGCGACGCACGGTCTGGCACGCTGAGCGCGTGATCGCGTCCTCCGCCCCCGCGTACCGGTGACCGCGCCGTCCACCCCGTCGCCGCGCGACGGCCACGGAAGCGCGCTCCTGCTCGCCGTG
>JBFWKS010000156.1:0-9466 GCA_050252545.1 Solirubrobacteraceae bacterium | reverse complement strand
CGTCGATGCTCCGCACGCTGTACGGCGACCCGGATCGCTTCCGCTCCACGTACTGGGAGCGGTTCGCGTCGCTGGGCGATGCGGACGGCAAGGGCGTGCCGTACTTCGTCGGTGACTCCGCCCGGATCGACGCCGACGGCTACATCTGGGTGATCGGTCGCGTCGACGACGTGATCAACGTGTCGGGCCACCGGCTGTCCACGGCCGAGGTCGAGTCGGCGATCGTCGCGCACCCGCAGGTCGCCGAGGCGGCCGTCGTCGCCCGCGGTGACGACCTGACCGGTCAGGCGATCGTCGCCTACGTCACCGTCCAGCAAGGCGGTGCGGCCAGCGACGCGCTCGCTGACGAGATCAACGGCGAGATCGCCGAGCGGATCGGCAAGCTCGCCCGCCCCAAGCGGATCGTGTTCACCCAGGATCTGCCCAAGACCCGGTCGGGCAAGATCATGCGCCGCCTGCTGCGCGACATCGCCGAGGACCGCGACCTGGGCGACACCACCACGCTCGCCGACCCGGGTGTCGTCGAGAGCCTGCAGGAGCAGTACCGGTCGGGGGCGTAGGACGTCGGGTCGCCGGGGCGGGCAATCCCGGCGGGTCGCGGCGCGGAGGGGGTCGGAGGGGGCGCGGCGCGGACGCTCACGGCCGAGGGCGCGACGCCCCAGCCCTCGGGTGGCGCGGGACAGCGGGTCGGACGACCATCGCCCGGCGACGGTGAAACGACCCGCTCTCGACGGCTGGCCGCGGGGTCAGGCGCCCCCGGCGGTGCCGAACACGTAGTCGAGGACCCGTCGGGGGTCGCTGAGCCCCAGCTCGACACGCAGGTGCTCGGCGACCTCGGCCCGCGGCCGTCCGTCGGCCGCCATTCCCAGGGCGACGACCCGGGCCTCACCGACGTCGGTCGGCCGGCCGTGCCGGGTGGGCGTGGCGGCTTCGATGGGCCGGCCGTCCGGGGTTGGCGCAGCGACGTCCCCCCGCTCGTCGGGGTGCGCGGTTGTCCACGATATATGTGGACGGTCCTGCGTCCGCTCGTCCGGGGTGGCCCGCCTCGGGTCGTCCGGAGCAGCCCGCGTCCGCTCGTCCCGGGTGGCCCCGGCCCCCTCGTCCGGGGCAGCCCGCGCCGCTCCGCCTGAACGATCCCGAACCCGGTCACGTGGGACGCCGGGCGCCGGGTCCACGTCGATGCCGGACGTCAGATCGACGTCGACGGTGCCCTCGCCATCGGGGCCGTCGTCCGGCAGGCTCCGCCGGACGCGCTCCAGGCGCTCGCCGTGCACCGCGAGCTTGCCCAGCGCCCTCGTCACCCGGTCCAACGCCTCACGCAGCTCCGCGCGGTCGCTTCGCAGTCGCTCCTCGCGCGCGCGCAGCTCCCGCTCCGTCGCCTCCGCCCTCCGCCGCACCGCCTCGAGCGCCGCCGCGGCGCGCGCCTCGCCGTCCCGGACGATCGTCGCGGCCTCCTGCTCGGCGGCGGCGACGATGACCGCAACGCGATCGGCGGCCGCCCGGGCGATCGGCGATGGCTGGTCGGGATCCGCGCTCGGCGTCGTCACGCTGCCACCGTACCGCCCACCGATCCACCGACGGCGGAGGCCACGCCCTCGCCTTCCCGTGCCAACCGGCGGAGGCCAGGCCGTCGGCTTCCCCGTGGCGACCGGCGGAGGCACGCCTTCGCCTCCCCGTGCCGACCGCACCAACCCGACCAGCACCGATCTGGTCCGCCCCGCGGAGCGTCCGAGACCGAATCGCGTACCCGGCCCCGTCATCGGTCCGCCGCGGCGATCCGGCCACTCCCGGCCCGGTCTGTCAGGCTCTCAGCGTGCCCGCCGCTGCGACGATCGGGGCGCTGGTCGCCCTGACGCTCCTGCTTCCCGTCCGCATCCTGCTGCAACGACGGTGGACCGGGTCAACCGGGATCGTGCTCGGGCCGCACTCCGCGGCGCGTCGACCAGGACCGGGGCGCACCGCCGTCGCGCTGCTCACCGTCGGGTCGATGCTCGTGGGGCTCGGTCCTGCGTTGCACTGGATCGGGGTCGAGTGGGCGTGGAGCCCGGCCGACGCGACGCTCGTCCACGGCGTCGGGTTCGTCCTGCTCGTCGGCGGCATCGGCTGGGCGTTCTGGGCGCAGATCGTCATGCGCGACGCGTGGCGCGTCGGCCAGCGCGACGACGAGCGCCTGCGGCTGGTCACCGACGGACCGTTCGCGCAGGTCCGCCACCCGGTGTACAGCGGCATGGTGGCGATCGCGCTCGGGCTGCTGCTCGTCGACCCGACGGTCGCCGGCACGATCGGCGCACCGGTGCTCGCCGCGGGGGCGATCATCCAGGCGCTGCGCGTCGAGGAGCCGCACCTGCGCGAGATCCACGGCACCACCTACTGGGAGTGGGCGCGCCACACCGGGCGGTTCCTCCCGCGGGTACGCTGACCGGGTCCATGGCCCCGCTGGATCGCTTCGACGACCCGCCCCCGGGCAGCACCGCCGACGCGGCGACGTGGCGGCGCGCGGTCCACGAGGTGCAGCGCGCCGCGATCACCGCCGGCGAGAGCGGCCGCAGCCCGGTCCATCCGATCCTGCCCGAGGTCCGCCCCGGCGTGACGGTGTGGTGGATGGTGCGCGCGAGCGCGAAGCCGTGGCCGCTCGGGATCGACGTCGACCCGCCCGGCACCGGGGCGTCGGCACCCGGAGCGCTGCCGGTGCGGCGCCGTGCGTCGAGGGGCACCGTCGCGACCGCGGTCGGGCTCGGCGTCGCCGGGGGCGCGGTCGCCGACGTGGCGCTGCTCGACGGCGAGCTGATCGGTGTCGGCATCGTCGGCGGACTGCTGGTCGGCGTCGGCGCGCTCCTCGCCGGCGATCTGCGCTACCGCGGATACCGTGCCCCGCGGACCCCGGTGCGCAACCGATCGCTGCGCCTGGCCGAGCCCACGGCGCGCGCCCCCGCCCCCGGCCACGACCCGCTGCGTCGGATCCTGCTCGCCCACGGGATCGCCCACCGCCTGACGGTCGCTCCCGATCCCGAGCCCGACGCCGCGTTCGCCCGCGACGCGCTGCAGCGCCTGCTGTGGGCCGCGGCGGCACCCGCCGACGCGACGACCGCCTCGACGGCGGCCCCCGGTTCCGGATCGGTGAGCGGGAGAGCCGGCGAGGGGCGGCTGGAGGACCTGGCCGACGCCGCCGACGCGCTCGCGGACGATCTGCGAGAGCTGGAGCAGCGCACCGCCCGCGGACCGCTCGGCATCGACCCCCACGACGACGATCCCACCGTCGACACCGACGCGCGCGGCACCGACGCCGAGCAGGACGGGGCGATCGCCTTTGCCGAGCACACGCGCGAGAACCTGCGACGTGCGCTCGACGACGTGGACTGACCCGGCCGCAACGTGGGCCGGATCCGGCCCTCCCCGACGTGCTCCATCCGGCGCGCCCCGCGACCCGACACGATGGCCGGGCCGCGCCGTCAGGGCGTGGCCAACACGACGGGCAGCGTCACCGTCCGCTTGCCCGGACCCGCGATCCGGAAGATCGTGGCGGATCCGGCCCCGTCGCCCGGCGTGAGCGTCACCCGGAACCGTCCGCGGGCGTCGGTGCGCACCTTGCGGCGGACCGGTGCCCGGTCGCCACAGACCGTGATCCCGGTGACCGTGAGGGTGGTCCGGCGCCGAATCGACCGCACCCGGCCCGTGACCGCGCGACGCCCGTTGGCGAGCTTGCGGACCCGAGAGATCGTTGCCGATCGGGTGGCCTTCAGGGCTCGCGAGCGGGCGGAGCCGACGACGAGCCGGTAGCGCGCCCGTGCTCGGGCCTTCGCGCCCCGCGGTGCCGCGACCGACACCGAGACCGAGCGATCCCGCCGGACCTTCGCCTTGCCCACCCGCCGGCCGTCCCGCCGGACCACGACCGACCGACCGACGAGCGACGGTGCGGTCACGGCCGTGAGCCGGATCCGCGGACGGCGGCGCGTTCCGGTGGCCTGGAGGCCGACGATCTCGACGTAGGGGGCGCAGACCGACGGCGGGGGGTCGACCGGCGGGACCTGGATCGGGGGCACCGGGACGACCGGCGCCGTGACCGGGGGCGTCGTCGGAGGGTCGGAGTCGCCCGGGGGTGGGACGACCACCGGTGCGCGTGCCAGCAGGGCGGCCTGCGGAGACTCCAGGGCGGGGTGTCCCCGAACCTCGCGATGCCATGCGGCGACGAAGCTCCCGTCGGGGTAGGCGGCCACCTGCTGATCCTCCGCGTACCCGTCGTCGACCGCGATGATCGTCTGCGCCAGACCCCAGGACGCAGAGCCGGCGCTGCGGGTGCGTGCGCGCACCGACCGGACGGCACCCGATCGGTCCTCCCAGAGGACCGCCGCGGAGCCGTCCGGGGCGGCCGCGACATCGGGGTTCCCGCCGACCTCCGAACCGGACGCCAGCACCGCGGGTGCCGACCACGACGACGACCCGGACCCGAGCGACGCGACACCCACCGCGTAGCGGTCCGTGGCGTCGTCGAAGGACTCCCAGGTCGTGACGAACCCGTCGGCGGAGGCCGCCACCTGTGGCTCGTCGGAAAGGTCGGTCGTCGCGCTGATCCGCTGCGACGGCGCCCACACCCCGTCGACGGCGTCACGCACGGCGCCCCGGACCGACCCGTCGTCCTCCTCCCATACCGCCACCACGCGCCCGGCCCCGTCAACCGCCAGATCGACGTCGCCGGTACGCGCGGTCGTCAGCGTGTCGGTCCCCGACCCGTTCTCCGTCATCGTGACGACCCCGACGCCGTCGGCGCCGACGTACCGGTAGGCCAGAACCAGTGCTCCCGACGGGGTGTAGACCATCCGTGGCTCGTCGCCGCTGGGGCTGATGCTGTGGGGGGGCCGCTCCCCGTCCCAACCGCCGGCGACCAGCCGATTGATCCGCAGGAAGTCACTCTGGTTCTTCCAGACCGCGGCAACGGTCCCGTCGGGTCCGATCGCCACGAATGGGTCGTCCACGGAGGCGTTGGTCGACTCGGACGGCGAGGACACGCTCCAGGTGCCTGCTCCCGGCCGCCGGACGGCCACCCGGACCAGCGCTTCGGCTCCTCGCTGCTCCCACCAGCTGACCACCGCCACGCCCTCGGGGCCGGTGGCGACCTGGACGTCGTCGACCACGTCGATCGCGCCGGGTGTCAGCGCCGTCAGGTCGACCGGTCCGCTCCACGCGGACGCGTCGGATCCGCGGACCGCGACCATCACGCTCGGATCCCGGGTGTACCACGCCGCAACGGCGGTACCGTCCGAGGTCACGCCGGTGCGGACGTCGGCCACGGTGACCCGCGCCGGTGGTGCCAGGTCGACGGCCGGACCCCACGACTCGGCAGCCGCCACTGACGGTGCCCCCAGGGCCACGAGGGCGGCGAGGAGCATCAGGACGGATGAACGGGCGACGGTCATGAACCGTGGAGTGTCGCCGAGCCCGCGTCCTTCCACCACCCTGGACTTTCGCCGAGGTGGGACCCCAGGGTCGGGGAGCGAGACCCAGGGTCGGGGGGCGAGACCACAGGGTTCGGGGGCGGGGCGGACACGCCTCACCGACGGTGTGGCCAGCCGGGCCGTGGGCCGGATCCGGCCTACCCTGACGTGCTCGATCCGGCCCACGCGGCGACCGGCCCGCGACGCCCGGATCGAGACGCCGAGGTCAGGCCCCTGCGAGGCGGCGCTCGGTGCGCATCTCGCCGAGGATCCGCTCCAGGCGCGGCTCGACGCTCGTGTCGACGTGGCGCATCGCGGCGCCGACCGCGGGGTGCGCCTGGCCGATCAGGTGGTGCATCTCGTGGGCGACCGCGCGGTAGGACGGGTGACCCTCGCGGCCCGACCGCAGCTCGACGAGCTGCATCGCGGCGCGCGCGTTGAGGTCCATCGTGTACCGCAGGCGGTAGCCCAGGCAGACCGCATAGGCCGCCTCGTGCGGGCGACCGGCGTCGACCAGGGCCTGCCACGCGTCGGCGGAGCGCGCCAGCGCCCGGCGGTAGGCGTCTCCCCCGCCGGCCTGTTGCACCTCGTCGGGAACCTCCGCCCCCAGGTGCGGCGTCAGGCGCTGCCACTGGATCGTGAGCATCCGGTGACGTTGCAGGTCGCGGAAGGCCCCGTAGTCGCTGACGATCTCGAACCGGTACCGCAACCGCTCCAACCCCCGCCCCGGGCGGTGCCGGCGGTTCTCACGCTCGCCGATGAGGTCCGCCAGCAGCGCACCGCGGTCCTCCGTCGACAGGGCCCGCACCGCGGCGCGGGCGTCGGCCTCCCCCACCGTCACGGACTCGAAGAGCAGCCCGGCCAGCAGGTCGTCCTCGTCCCCGTCGACGTGCACCAGCCGCACCGACGGGCCCTGCTCGCCCGCGTCGGCGGTCGCGGTGTCCAGACCCAGGCGTCCGGCCCACCGGTCGGCGGCGGCCTCCCGCTCCTGCAGGTACTCGATCCACCGGCCGCCGCGGTCGGGCCGCTCCACCCGCGTGACGAAGCTCGGTGTCACGGCCTGCACCGCGTCGAGGATCCACCGACCGTAGCGGCGCGCCTCGGGCAGCGGATGTGCCAGCAGGTGCAGGATGAGCTGCTCGTACGTCTGGCCGGATGCGTAGATCCCGACGTGGCTCAGCGTCGACGCCGGCAGCAGCCCGCGCAGCAGATCGAGGGCCTTCGCACGGATCGCGCGGTCGTGCGCGGCGGGTGGCGTGTCGGGCGCCGCCGGATAGCGGTCCGCGCACCAGGCCGTCATGCGCGGCAGCAGCTCCGCGTAGGTGACGAAGATGTCGTCCATCGCCGCGCCGTAGGTCGGGCAGGCCGCGTCGAGCCCGGCGTCCCGGTGATAGCGGAAGGGGCCCTGTGCCGGTCCGGGCCGCGCCGCGGTGGCGCCGCCCACGGACGAGACCGTGGCCGCCGCGGAGCCGTCGTCGACCGTGGCATCACGCCGGGTTCCCAGGCCGGCCAGGACCCGGTCGCCGTCCCCGTCCAACCACGCCCCGGCGACCATCGGCGCGTCGTAGGCGATGTAGCGGGTGGACTGCTCCAGGTACGCCCCGATCCGTGGGCGCTGGAGCACCTTGGTCAGGACGTTGGAGCACCACTCGGCGGCGACGTGCAACCCGCCGAGCTGGGCGACCGAGTCGTCACCGAATCCCAGGAAGATCCGGTCGTACAGCTGCCGGGCCCGGTCTCCCTCGGTCGCGTCGTACGCGGGAGCGGACGGATCGTCGGCGCCGGGCAACGAATCCGCGAACTCGTCGAGGAAGAGCCGCCGGAGCGTTCCGGGGTAGCGGCTGTAGCGCGCGAAGAGCGCGCCCTTGACGGTCTCCGGCAGGTTGACGAGGCCGAAGACCGGGCGGTCCGGGTGGGTGACGTGTCGGCCCACGCGGGCCGCCTCGTCGGGCGTGAGATCGTCGACCGGGTACCGCACGGAGGAGAGACCGTACCGGTCGGTGGGGTCGGATACGGGGCCGACGCCGGGCCACGCGAGAAGCCCGTTACAGGCCGCGGATGCCTACCTCCGGATCCGCACCGTCCCGGCCTTGACGACCCTCGACCGGCCCTTCAGCGGCGTGAGGCGCACCGTGACGCGCCACCGTCCGGCCGGAACGCGCAGGTTCACGCGGTAGGCGCGCTTTCTCTTGGCGAGTCGCCGGTACGTCGTCCGGATCACCCGCTTGCCGCGGCGTGCCTCGAGTCGCAGTCGCTGCTTGCCCGACCGGACGTGGATCCCGACCCTGATCCGGCTCCCGCGGGCACGAGGCCGGCCGACCTTGATCGGCAGGCTCGTGGTGCCGGCACCTCCGCCCGTCCCGCTCCCGGTTCCCGCGCCTCCGGTTCCTGCACCATTGCCTCCGTCGCCGCCGGAGCCGCTGCCTCCCGCGCCTCCGTCGTCGGCGGTCGCGGCGGCGGCCAGGGATGCCGGACAGTCGAGCACGAAGGCGACCGCCTGCGAGCCCTTGATCCCGACACCGATCCGCGTCGACTTCGCGTCGAGGATGACCTGCCGGTGCCCCGGGGAGCCCAGCCACTGCCGCAGCGCCCCGGACGCGGTCATGCCGGCCGAGTTCATCGCCAGCACCGGTCCGTCCCAGCTGTACTTCGAGCATCCCGCGGCACGCGCGCGGGTGATGTAACCCGCATCGTGCTCGTGCGAGATGTCACCGCGCTTCGCGTTGCCCGCCGCGTAGTCGTCCGCGATGGCCGTGAGGACCGCCGCCGGGCGGAGGGCCTTCAGACCGCGGTTGGCCCGCTCCGCGTTGAGCAGCTCGACGAACCGGCCCTCGGTCGCGGACTGGACCGAGCTTCCCGCCATCGCCGGGGTCGTCGCCGCGAGCGCGATCGTCCCGGCGAGGATCACGACGGCGTGGGTGGTGCGCGATGAGCGCCGGACCTGCGACATGGTGCGTTGCTCCGATCTCGCCGACCGCCACGGTCGACGGCATACGCCCGAGCATAGACCTCCGCCGGGCGGGCTCTGCCGATCGCCGCGGTGGCACCTCTCGGCGTCTGGGACGAAGCCGCCCGCGGCCCGGACCATGCTGTCCCGTCTCGCCCCGACGACCGTCCAGGCCGGCGTTGGGCCATCTCGCCCCGACCGCCGTCCAGGCCCGCGCTGGGTAACCTCGCCCCGATGATCGTCCGGACGCCCGAGGAGCTCGAGGGCCTGCAGCGCGCGGGTGCCCTCGTGGCGGAGACGATCCGTCGGATGCGCGAGGCCGTGCGGCCGGGCGTGACGACCGGCGAGCTCGACCTCATCGCCGCGAGGACGTTCCACGAGTACGGCGCCCGGTCGGCCCCGATCGAGACCTACGGGTTCCAGGGGTCCACGTGCATCTCGGTGAACGAGCAGGTCGTGCACGGGATCCCCGGCGGCCGGAGGCTCCGCGACGGTGACCTCGTGACGCTCGACGTCACTCCCGAGCTCGACGGGTGGTTCGCCGACGCGGCGGTCACCGTCCCCGTCGGCGCGATCTCCGACGAGGCCCGCTCGCTGCTCGACGCGGCCGACCGGTGCCTGGCGGACGCGCTCGCCGTGATCCGGGCCGGCGTCGAGCTCCGCGTGATCGGCCGGACCATCGAGGAGACGGCCGCCCGTCACGGAGCGATGCCGTTCGCGGAGCTCTGCGGCCACGGCATCGGTCGCGCGCTGCACGAGGAGCCGAACGTCCCCAACGTCGATGATCCGAAGCTCACCGCACCGCTCGAGGACGGCCTCGTGATCGCCGTCGAGCCGATGCTCACCCGCGGCGACCCGAAGCTCGTCGAGCTCGACGACGGCTGGACGATCGCCACCGCCGACCGGTCGCTGACCGTTCACGTCGAGCACACGATCGTCGTGCAGCAGGGCGATCCGCTGGTGCTGACGGCGTAGGTCCCGCCAGGCGCCAGCCCGTCGTCGAGGGGCCGGGCGGAGCGAGGCGGGGCCGGGGCCGGGCCGGGCGGGGCGGGGCGGGGCGGACGGGCGGAGCGGACGGGCGGAGCGGACG
>JBFWKS010000155.1:0-9551 GCA_050252545.1 Solirubrobacteraceae bacterium | reverse complement strand
GGGGGGGTCGGCGGGCTCGACGCCTGGGGTGTCGGGGGAGGTGTCAGACCCCGCCGACGGGTGGTGGTTCGTGACGCCGGCCCCCACCCCGGCCCCCTCCGGGTCGGTGTCAGAACCCGCCGACGGGTGGTGGTTCGTGACGCCGGCCCCCACCCCGGACCCCTCCGGGTCGGTGTCAGAACCCGCCGACGGGTGGTGGTTCGTGACGCCGGCCCCGGCCCCGGTGCCAGCCCCACCCCGGGCCCCGACCGCCGTCCCGGCCCCGGCCCCGAGCCCGACCGCCGTCCCGGCCCCGGCCACTCCCCCGCCCGCGATCGATCCGCCACCATCCCCGACCGGCATCGGCGCAGGCACCCGCTCGGCCCACGACCGCCAGGCGACGAACGGGGTGCCCGCCGGCGGGCGTGGGTGGGTGACCATCGCCGGGTCGAAGGCCGGGGCGGCCTCGTAGGCCACCACGAGCGTCACCCACCGTCCGTGCTCCCAGGCCTGCCGCTCGGCCTCGACGAGCGTCGGGATCACGTCGACCAGGCGGTCGGCACGCCCGGCGTCGCAGGGGCCGGTGAACGTCCACGCCGCCGGCGGCGACGCCGTGCGGTCGTCGAGGCGCGGGGCGGGCACCGCCCCAGTCTCGCGCAGGCGCCGGGGCAGGCGTCGGTAGGGACGGTGGCCCGACCGCTACGGGCGGCCGGGCAGCTGGGCGGCCGGCCGACCGGGCACGCGTGGCGGATCCTGCCCGCCCCGCGGTCACCATCCGCCACGCGTGGCCTCCGGCCCCCTCCGCCACCCCGGCCCCTCCGCCACCCCGGCGCCCTCCCCGACCCCATCGACCACCCGGCACCCCGGCCCGCCGCTCATCCCCCGCCGCTCACCCTCCGCCGGTCAGCCCGACCCGCGCCAGGTCGTCGTGGATCGCGTCGGCGGTGGCGTGGGCGCGCGGCAGGATCATGCCGCGCAGGTCGGCGAGCGTCGTGCGGGCCGCGTGGGTCGACACGTTCATCGCGGCGATCACGGTGCCGCCGGCGTCGCGGATCGGCACGGCCACCGAGCGCAGGCCCTCCTCGAGCTCCTGGTCGACGACGGCGTGCCCCGTACGGGCCGCCTCCGCGATCGTCGCCTGCAGCGCGTCCGCGTCGACCTGGGTGCGGTCGGTGAACGCCGCCGCCGGCAGCGCGGCCAGGCGCCGGCCGACCTCGTCGTCGGGCAGCGCCGCCAGGAGCACGCGGCCCATCGACGTGGCGTGGGCGGGGAACCGGGTGCCGATGGCGATCGTCACCGACATGATCCGCCGGGTCGGCACCCGCGCGACGTAGACGACGTCGTCGCCGTCGAGGACCGAGATCGACGCCGACTCGCCGACCTCGGCCGACAGGCGCTCCAGGTGGGGACGCGCCAGGTCGAGGAACCCCAGGCCCGACAGGTAGGCCACGCCGAGCTCGAGCACGCGCGGACGCAGGGTGAACGCGCGGCCGTCCTGGGCCACGTAGCCCAGGTCGACGAGGGTGAGGAGGAACCGCCGTGCCGCGGCGCGCGTGAGGTCGCAGCGTCGGGCCACCTCGCTGAGCGACAGGCCGTCCCCGCCGCCGTCGAACGCGCGGATGACCGCCAGTCCTCGCTCCAGCGACTGGACGAACTCGGGGTTGCGATCGGGCGGGTCGGACACGGCGGGGGCCTCGCACATCGGCCGAGCGACCTGACGGGCGGCCGACCGTGCGTTAGAGTGTTCGGAGTATGAACGTTTGTACGGATACCGTACACCAGGCTGGACGCTGATCGTGGCCGAGATCCTCTCCCTCCCCGATGCGGTCGCCGCGCTGGTGCACGACGGCGACAGCGTCGCGCTGGAGGGCTTCACGCATCTGATCCCGTTCGCGGCCGGCCACGAGGTGCTGCGCCAGGGCCGCCGCGACCTCGAGCTCATCCGCATGACCCCGGATCTGCTGTACGACCGGATGGTCGGTGTCGGCGCCGCCCGGCGGCTCGTCTTCTCCTACGGCGGCAACCCGGGCGTCGGGTCGCTGCACCGGTTCCGCGACGCGATCGAGCACGACTGGCCCCGTCCGCTGCAGATCGAGGAGCACTCCCACGCGGCGATGGCCAACCGCTACGCGGCCGGGGCGTCGGACCTGCCCTTCGCCGTGCTGCGCGGTTACGCGGGCACCGATCTGGAAGCCCGCACGAACGTGGAGCGGATCACCTGCCCCTTCACCGGCGAGGCGCTGGCCGCGGTGCCCGCGTTGCGGCCCGACGTGGCGATCGTCCACGCGCAGGAGGCCGACCGGCAGGGCAACGTTCAGCTGTGGGGGATTCCCGGCGTGCAGAAGGAGGCGGTCCTGGCCGCCGACCGCTCGCTGGTGACCGTCGAGCGGATCGTCGACCGCCTGGAGCCCCGTCCCGGTGGCATCGTCCTGCCCGGCTGGACGATCACCGCGGTCGCCGAGGCCCCCGGCGGATCGTGGCCCTCCTACGCCCACGGGATCACCGAGCGCGACAACGACGCCTACCGCGCGTGGGACCGCACCGCCCGCGACCGGTCCGCGTTCCTGACCTGGATGGACGAGCACGTCTTCGACGGCCCGTCGCCCTACCGCGACCTGACCGGCCCCGCCGACGCGCCGCTCGACCCGACCGCCACGGGGGTCGGCCGATGAGCCCCTCCCCCTGCCCGGTCCTCGACCACGACGGCCTGCTGATGACCGCTCGCACCCCGCGTCCCCGCCCGGCAACCGACGAGGCAGGCCGCCGATGAGCTCCTCCTCCACCCGTACCGACGACGTCGCCCCGGCCACCACCGGTGAGCTGCAGACGATCGTCGCCGCCCGCCGCCTGACCACCGCCAAGGTCGTCTTCATCGGCGTCGGCAAGCCGTCGACGGCGGCGATCCTGGCGTCGGAGGTCCACAACCCCGACCTCGTGCTCGTGTACGAGTCGGGCACGATCGGTGCGCGGCCGCGGCGGGTGCCGCTGTCGATCGGTGACGGTGAGCTGGCCGAGACGGCCGACCTCGTCGTCGCGGTGCCGGAGATGTTCAACTACTGGGTGCAGCCCGGCCGGATCGACGTCGCCTTCCTCGGTGCCGCGCAGGTCGACCGGTTCGCCAACCTCAACTCGACGGTCATCGGTGACTACGCGACCCCACGCACCCGACTCCCGGGCGCCGGCGGTGCACCCGAGATCGCGTCGGGCTGCGGCGAGGTCATCGTGATCGCCCCGCACGACCGGCGCACGCTCGTGGAGCGCCTGGACTTCGTCACCACCGTCGGATACGCCGACCCCGACGGCAGCCTCGGCTCGATCTCCGGCGCACCACCGGAGGGCATCACCCGCGAGGGCCTCGGCCTGCGCGGCCGCGGGCCGACGGCGGTCATCACCGACCTGGGCGTCCTGGAGCCCGATCCCGACACCCACGAGCTGACCCTCGTGCAGCTGCACCCCGGCGCGACCGTCGAGCAGGCCCGCGAGGCGACCGGGTGGTCGCTGCGTGCCGTCGACGACCCGGCCGTCACCCCGCAGCCGACCGCCCGCGAGCTGCAGGCGCTGCGCGAGCTCGTCGCCCGCTGACCATCACCGTCGAGGAGATCCCCCGTGCCCGACGCCCGCAGCCCGCTCCCGACGACCGCCCCCCGGACGGCGTCCGGGATCGTCCTGCCCCGCTACCGCGACAGCGATCCCGGCACCCACCCGCCGCTCGACACGCCGACGTACCGCTCCACCGGCCTGCGCCATCCGCTGCGCCAGCTGGACCGGATGCCCCAGACGCTGACCGAGGTGACTGGGCCCCGGTTCTCGTTCCGCCAGGTGCGCGACGGCGAGGAGGACCTGACCCGTCAGCACGACGGTGAGCCGATCGGGGAGCGGATCATCGTCCACGGTCGCGTGCTCGACGGTGACGGCCGACCGGTGCCCGACACGCTCGTGGAGATCTGGCAGGCCAACGCTGCCGGCCGCTACGTCCACTCCGGTGACCAGCACCCCGCGCCACTGGACCCGAACTTCACCGGGGCCGGGCGCTGCGTCACCGACGCCGACGGCCGCTACCGGTTCGTGACGATCCGGCCCGGCGCCTACCCGTGGGGCAACCACCACAACGCGTGGCGCCCCGCGCACATCCACTTCTCGCTGCTGGGCCGGGCGTTCGCGCAGCGGCTCGTGTCGCAGATGTACTTCCCCGGTGATCCGCTCTTCGCGCAGGACCCGATCTTCAACAGCGTCCGTGACGAACGGGCCCGGATGCGGATGGTGTCGGCGTTCGACCTCGACGCGACGATCCCCGAGACGGCGCTCGCCTTCCGCTGGGACATCGTCCTGCGCGGACCCGACGCCACCCCGCCCGACGCCGGCCACGCCTGAGGACCCGCCGATGTCGACCCCGCACCGCTCCCCGTCCCCCGTGCCGACCACGCCGTCGCAGACCGTCGGCCCGTACCTGGCGATCGGCCTGCCGTGGCCCGACGGGCCGTTCGTCGTGCCCGAGGGCACCCCGGGCGCGATCCGCCTGCACGGGTTCGTCCTCGACGGTGCCGGTGATCCGATCCCCGACGCGATGGTCGAGACGTGGCAGGCCGATCCCGACGGCGGGTTCGCCCACGCGCAGCGGCGAGCGGACGGGACCGCCGACGCGCCGCTGCCGTACCCGGCGTTCCGCGGGTTCGGCCGGTCGGACACCGTCGCCGACGGCGAGTACTCGATTATCACGCTCAAGCCGGGCCGGGTGCCGTGGCCCGACCCCGGACCGGACGGCGCGCCCGTCCTGCAGGCGCCGCACCTGGCGGTGTCGGTGTTCGCCCGCGGGCTGCTGCACCGCGTGGCGACCCGGTTCTACTTCGCCGACGAGCCCGACGCCAACGCCCAGGACCCGCTTCTGCGCACGGTCGACGCCGACCGTCGCGACACGCTGCTGCTCGTCCCCGACGACGGCGGCTACCGCTTGGACGTCCGGCTGCAGGGCCCGGGCGAGACGGTGTTCTTCGACCTCTGACCGTCGTCCGTCCCGTGCTCGCCCTCGACCTCTGAGATCGTCCGTCCGTGCCCTCCCCTGCATCCGCCGACGCCGACGGCCTGTTCGCGGGACTCTTCGCGCGCGGCCCCGCGGCGGCCACCGTCACGGACCGGGCGTGGATCGCGGCGATGCTCGACGCCGAGGTCGCCCTCGCCCAGGCGTCCGCCGACGCCGGACGGCTGGATCCGGACCACGCCGCGCGGATCGCCGCCGCCGCCGACCCCGACGCGTTCGACCCGGCCGCGCTCGGCCGTGCCGCCGCCGAGGGTGCCGGCAACCCCGTCCCCGCCCTCGTGCGGACGCTGGTGGAGCGCGTCGACGACGGCACCCCCGAGGGTCGGGAGGCCGCCGGGGCGGTGCACCGCGGCGCCACGAGCCAGGACGTCGTCGACACCGCCGCGATGCTGATCGTCCGGCGCGCCCTCGCCGCGCTGCGCCCCGACCTGCAGCGGGCGGCCGACGCCTGCGCGGACCTGGCCGCCGCCCATCGCGACACGCCGATCGTCGGGCGCACGCTGATGCAGCAGGCGGTCCCGACGACCTTCGGGCTCAAGGCCGCCGGCTGGCTCGTCGGCCTGGACGATGCCCGCGGACGGGTCGACCGCGCCGACCGCGACGACGTCGCCGCCCAGCTCGGCGGTGCGGTCGGCACCCTCGCCGCGCTCGGCGACGACGGGATCGCGGTCCACGCCGCGTTCGCCGCACAGCTCGGTCTGGCGGAGCCGACGGTGCCGTGGCACACGTCGCGGACCCGCGTGGTCGCGATCACCAGCGCGCTGGCCACGGTGGCGGCGGCGGTCGGCAAGGTCGCCGGCGACATCGTCCTCCTCGCCCAGACCGAGGTCGGCGAGGTCCACGAGGATCCGGCGGGCGGCGGGTCGGGCCGCGGCGGATCCTCCACGATGCCCCACAAGCGCAACCCGGTCGCCGCCGTCTCGGCGCGGGCGTGCGCGATGCGCGTCCCCGGCCTGGTCGCCACCCTGGTGAGCGCGGCCGGCAGTCACGAGCACGAGCGCGCCGCGGGCGCATGGCACGCCGAGTGGGAGCCGCTGACCGAGCTGCTGCGGGTCACCGGATCGGCCGTCGCGTGGCTGGCGGAGTCGCTGCCGGCGCTGCGGGTGGACCGCGACCGGATGCGCGAGAACCTCGACCGCACCGGCGGGCTGATCATGACCGAGGCGGTCGTCGCCGCCCTGACCCCGACCCTTGGACGACTGCCGGCCCACGACCGCGTCTCGGCCGCCGCCCGCCGCGCCGTCGACGACGGCGTGCCGCTGCGCGACGTGCTGCGGGCCGACCCCGAGATCGACGGACGACTCGGCACCGACGGGATCGACCGGGCGCTCGACCCGGCCCGGTACGTCGGGTCGGCCGGGGCGTTCGTCGACCGCGCGCTCGCCGCGCACCGGGCCGCCGGAGATGCTCCTCCCGACGCCGGCCCCGGACGTGGTGGGACCGGCGCCGCGGGGGACGCGATGCCGTTGCCCTCCAACGCCGAACCGCCGCACGAGGCTCCGCGATGACCACCGTCGCGCTCGCCCACGACATCGACGGTCCCGCCGACGGGACCGCGGTGGTGCTGCTGCACTCGATCGGCACCGACCGGCGGCTGTGGCGCGCGCACGTGGCGCCGCTGGTCGCCGACGGGCTCCGGGTGATCTCCGTCGACCTGCGGGGCCACGGCGGCTCGCCCGTCCCCGACGGCCCGTACGCGATGGCCGACCTCGGTGGCGACGTCGTCTCGCTGCTCGACCGTCTGGGCATCACCCGCGCCCATGTCGTCGGTGTGTCGATCGGCGGGGCTGTGGGCCTGTGGCTCGCGGCGCACCGCCCGGATCGCGTGTCCCGTCTGGTCGGCTGCTGCACCGCGGCCTGGTTCGGCGGGCCGGACCTGTGGGTCCCGCGCGCGGCAACGGCCCGGCGCGACGGCACCGCGGCGCTCGTCGACTCCACCGCCGAGCGGTGGTTCACACCCGAGTTCCGCACGGAGGAACCGGGTGCGGTCGACGCGGTGCGGCGGACGTTCGTCGCCACCGCCGACGAGGGCTACGCCGGCTGCGCCGACGCGCTCGCCGCCTGCGACCTGCGGACGGATCTGCCGCGGATCGTCGCGCCTACGTTGATCGTCGCCGGCGCCCACGACGCCGGCACGCCGCCCGACACCGCCGCCCGCCCGATCGTGGCCGCCATCCCCGGTTCCCGCCTGGAGGTCGTCGACGACGCCGCCCACCTGGCCCCATACGAGCGGCCCGATGTCGTCGGTCCGCTGATCCGCCGGCACCTGGCCTTCCGTGCGGTGGACGCGTGAGCGCTCGGCCCATCCGGAGGCCCCGGCCGGTCGCCGCGGCCCCACGCGCCGGGGCCTCCCGTGACCCCGCCCCGTGCGACCACCGACGACACCCCCACGAGGAGCGGCGATGAGCCCCGAGTACGACGAGCAAGGCCTGCAGACGCGGAGCGAGGTGCTGGGCGCCGACCACGTGCAGCGCGCGCTCGACGGCGCGACGCCGTTCACCGAGCCGTTCCAGGAGTTCATCACCCGCTACGCGTGGGGTGACGTGTGGTCGCGTCCGGGCATCGACCGCCGCATGCGCAGCGTCGTCACCCTCACCGCGCTCGTGTCGCTCAAGGCCGAGGGCGAGATCCCGATGCACGTGCGCGCCGCGCTCCGTCACGGGCTGACCCCCGAGGAGATCTCCGAGGTCATCCTGCACACCGCGATCTACGCCGGCCTGCCCGCCGCCAACGCCGCGTTCAAGATCGCCCAGGACACGTTGCGCGACGAGGGTCTCCTGCCCTGACGGGACCCCGCGTAGCCCACCGACAAGGGCGGCGAGCGCCTCTGCGCCAGCCTGTCGGCGGAGCCGTATCGGATCACGGCCCGCGTGGGACGATCGGGGTGATGAGCGGCACGCGCGACCGGACCCGGGAGATCGTCGTCGAGCGCACGATCGGCGCCCCGATCGAGAAGGTGTTCGCCGCGGTCACGAGCATCGACGCGTACGCCGAGCTCGGGTGGGTCCGCGAGGCGACGGTCGTCGAGGACCACGGCGACGACGACGACCGACGTGGCGTCCAGCGCCTGATCCGTGCCGGGGCCGGCGGGTTCGTCGAGGAGATCACCGACTGGCGCCGCCCGTACCGGATGGGCTACGAGATCCGCCGGTCCTGGCCGGTGACCGTGCCCGAGCAGCGCGGCGCGATCAACCTGGCGCGCACCGCCGACGGGACCGAGGTGCGGTGGACGTCGACCTTCCGCGTCGCGGTGCCGGTGCCGTGCCGCCGCTCCGCGTCGATCCCCGGCCTCGGCCGGCTGGCCACGGCGGCAGCCGCCGCGTGGTTCCCCGTGCTCTTCGCCGACGTGCTCCGCCACGCCGCCGTCACGCTCGACGCGCCGATCTCGTAGGCGGGTCCGCCCGCCAGGGGAGGCCCCGGCCCGGACCCCCACGGGCGACGCCGCCGTGGGACGGGGTGCACGATCGTCCACGTAGAGGGTGGGCGATCGTGCACCCCGTCGCGGATCCTTCCGGTCACCGGTCCCCCGTCGGCCGGCCCCCGTCCCCGCTCCGCCGTCCGGCCGACCGTCGTCCCCATCCCCACAGCGCCACGCACCCTGCGCAGTACGTTCCGTGCATGTCCAGCGTCGACGTCGTCGAGTTCACCGATCCGACCTGCCCGTTCGCCTACAGCGCCGAGCCGGTGCGACAGCGGCTGCTGTGGCGCTTCGGAACCCAACTGACGTGGACCGTCCGCGTCGTCGGACTCGCCCGGGACCGGGCGACCCAGGAGGCCAAGGGGTTCGACGCGATCCGCAACGCCGAGGTGCTGCGCGACTTCGACGCGTACGGCATGCCGTTGGCCGTCGTCGACCGGCGCGAACCGGCCGCGTCGTGGGATGCCTGCCGGCGGATCGTCGCGGCGCGGGAGCACGCGACCGGCGCGGAGGCCGCGCTGCTGCGCGAGCTGCGGATCGCCGGGATCGCCGACGCGAAGCCGATCGACGACCCCGCGGTGCTCGCGGACGCGGCGCGCGCGGCCGGCCTGGACCCGGTCGAGCTCGACCGCTGGATCACGGAGGACGATTCCGCCCACGCGTTCCGGGCGGATCTGACCGACGCCCGCCACCCGGGCCCGGCCGCGCTGGCGCTCGACCACAAGCTCGCCGACGTCGAGGCCGACTGGCCCGCGACCATCGGTGGCGATCCCGCCGACGCCGGGCCGGGACGCCGGTACACGTGTCCGACCTTCGTCTTCCACGCCGGGGACCGGGTGGCCGAGGTCCCCGGGTTCCAGCCGTGGGCGGCCGTCGAGGCGGTCCTGGCCAACCTCGCCCCCGATCTGGAGCGTCGGGACTGGTCCGACGACCCGCTGGAGGTCCTGCGCTGGGCCGGCTACCCGCTGGCCACCCAGGAGGTCGCCGCCGTCATCGACTCCGACGACCGCGAAGACACTCGCGAGCGCCTGCGCGACGCCGGCGCCGTCGAGCGGCGTGCGGGCAACGACGCGCTCTGGACGGTGGGGTAGCGAAGGACCCCGCTCCCCCGGCGTCCCT
>JBFWKS010000154.1:0-9834 GCA_050252545.1 Solirubrobacteraceae bacterium | reverse complement strand
CGCTTGAGCAGCGCGATGTCCTGGCGGGCGGCGTGCAGGACGATCTCGATGTCGGGGTCGGCGAGCACCTCGGCCAGCGGCGTCGGGTCGAACTCGTCGACGAGCGGGTCGAGCAGCTCGATCCGCACCCCGTCGGCCGGTCGTCCCTGGGAGTCCATGCGGTCGACGGCGACCTGGGCCAGGCACAGCAGCGGCCGGTAGCGGCCCTCGCCGACGAACTCGGTGTCGATGCCGAGCCGTCCGGAGGCGCGCGCCGCCGCGGCGAGCTCTTGGACGATCCGGTCGACGGCGGTCACGACGCACGGAGCCTAACGACGGACGGATTCGCGCGTCTCCCGTCGCCGGATCCGCTCATCGGCCGCCGAGTGCCCGGCGCAGGTCGCTCTCGGGTAGCACGGGCAGGTTGAGCCGGGATCCGGCCAGGTCGATGGTGTTGAGCGCCGGCAGGCTCGGGAACGACCCGAGCGACGGCCCGACGACGTGCAGCCGGATGCTGTGGCCCTTCTTGAACCGGTTGCCGATCGGCCACAGCTCGACCCTGTAGCGACGGGGGCTGTTGATCGCCGCGGGCCGCTGGTTGGTCAGGTCGTTGTACGGCTGGACGATCCGGCCCGTCCGCGGGTCCTTCAGCGACTTGTCCTCGACGACGTCGGGGAACGCGGTCGACAGGCGGCCGGTCGCCACCGGGTGGGCGTTGCCGTCGGGACCGACGTCCGACACGACGACCCAGATCGGGACGGTCGGTGCGGTGCTGGCGAGCGTGAGCTCGACGCTGCCGGGACCGACCGACATCACGTCCTCCCGCAGCGGCCGCGTCGTGTACGACAGGCCGAGGGGCTCGGCGATCGTCATGTCGGTGAGCAGCGGCAGGAACCGGGTCAGCTCGTTGAGGCCGGCGGCTCCGGCGAGGGCCGCGGTCGGGACGTCGGTGGCGGTGAGCAGCGACGGCAGCGAGAGGTAGCTCTGGAGCCCGCCGGCCTTCGGGCGGTCGATGGTGAGCGTCCCGTCGTTGAGCGACCGGCCGTAGCCGTTGCGGGTGCCGTCCAGCGACAGCGTCTCCCAACGGGTGCCGGGCAGCGGCCAGTCGGTGTCGTCGCGTCGGACGAACGCGCCATCGAGGTACTTCTCGCGGTCGCCGTCGGCGACCCAGAGCTTGACGCGCGGCTCGCGATCGCTGCCGTTGTCGACCCCGGCCAGGTGGTGCTGCCACCAGGCCCGCACGTCGGCCTCGCCACCGTCGGTGCCCTTGGGCGCCCCGTCGTGGGCGCCGACGACGAGCAGCCGCGATCCGTGCTCGCGCAGGGCCTGGAAGCCCTGGAACGCGCCGCGCGACTCGACGTCGAACCAGCCGTTGACGACGAGCGTCGGGAAGCTGTTGACGTTGCCCCGCATGCCGCGCTCGCGCCACCACGCGTCGAGGGTGGGGTGGAGCAGCTCGGTGACGCCGGATCCCACCAGGCCGAGCACCGTGTCGACGGCGGACAGGGGGTTGCGGAAGAGCCGGTCGGGGCCCTGCATCAGCGCGGGCGCGCCGATCATCGCGATGACGCCGACGCCGGGGACGATGTTGTTGACGCCGCCCGGCACGAGCAGGTCGCGGTAGAGCTCGTGCGTGCCGGACTTGAGCACCGCGGCCTTGACGCATGGCAGCTCCAGGTGCAGCGAGTTGTAGATCGTGATCGCGCTGGCGGAGAACCCGTTGATCCCGAGGTTGCCGTCGCTCCACGGCTGCCGGCACGCCCAGCCCAGCGTCTCGGCGACGTCGCGCTGCGTCCGTGGGCCGAGCGCGTCGAACCGCCCGTCGCTGTCGCCGGTGCCGCGGATCTCGACCGTCAGGCGGTTGAACCCGGGAACGTCGGGGATCCCGGCGCCGTCCTTGCCGTACGGGGTGAACTCGACGATCGTCGGCCGGGGCGACAGCGGGGCCTCGCCGGTCACCGTCGTGCGCAGCGAGACGCCGTCCGATGCGACGAACCGCTCTACGCGCGACGCTGCGGCGCCGTGGGCCGGTGCCGCGGTGAGGGCGAGCACCGCCGCGACGGATGCCAGGGCGAGGGCTCGCCGCGCGAGCCGGGTGAAGGCGCTCGCCGATGGGCGACGCGCGGCAACGGGGAACATTGCTGTTCACCGTAATCGCACGAGGGGCCGGCGCGCAAGCCGACCACGGGGCCTCGCCCGGGTCCGGCGGTGGGTCCCGGCCGTGACGCTCGCCCGGCGCCGGCGGTGCGTCGACGGTCCGGCTCAGGCGCTGCCGCCGCGGCGGTCGGCGATCTCGGTCGCCTGCTCTGCGGTGAGGAAGTCGTCGCTCACGGCCCGGCGCAACACGTCGGGCGGCGCGTCGTCGGGCCAGACCCCGTACCGGCTCATGAACGCCCGGGCGTCGAGCTCGACGTGGCGGTCCTTCTCGCCGCCGATGCCGATCCGGTAGAGCTTGTTCGTGACCCAGACGCCGGCGCCGCCGCCGACCATGATCGCCGCGCCGTCCAGGCCGATGATGTTCGGGCTGATGATGATCATCACCGGCGCCAGGCCGATGAGGAACACCGGCAGCCAGAATCGGGCGAGGTTCGCGGGCGTGAGCGGGGGAACCTGGACCGACATGGGGTTCGGACAGCATCGCAGTTCGGTACCCGACATGGCGTGCCCGCGCTCACGCTCGCGGCGGCATGCCCGTGGGCACGCGGCCGGTCATCGATCGACCGCGCGAGCCCGTCGTTCCGCGCCTCCGCTCGGCGCTCGAGGGCGGTTCCCCGGGCGTCCACCACCGCGCTCGTGGCCACGACTGAACCCAAAGTAGGAACGTCGGTGTTCATCGACGTCGTCCGGTGTTACCGTCCTGTGACGCGCACCGTGCCCAGCGGCGCGCGCAGGGAGGAGAGACGTGCAGGTACAGGGTTCATTCCGGGTCGCGGCGCTCGCCGCGGTCCTCTCGGCCGTCGTGCTCGCCGGCGAGGCGTCCGCGGCCACCACCGAGCCGCCCGCGCCGCTCTCCGTCGAGCTCGGCGCCGAGCGCCGGTCCGAGGGGCACACCGTCCGGGCGATGATGTTCAAGGTCCGCGTCGGGGCTCGCGACGAGCAGGTCTGCCAGCTGGAGGCGGAGCTCTCCCGCCCCGACGGCGCTTCCGCCCGCAAGCCCGTCCCCGCGCTGATGACGACCAACGGGTTCGGCGGGTCCGTCTCCGGACAGCGGAAGTTCTCGGCGGCGATGGCGCGGCGCGGCTACGCGGTCATGAACTACTCGGGCCTGGGCTGGGGGAAGTCGGGGTGCAAGATCTCGCTGGACGATCCCGACACCGACGGCCGCGCCGCTCGCCAGCTCGTCAGCTTCCTCGGTGGTGCCCGTACGCCCGGTGCCGACCCGATCGACTGGATCCGCCGCGACGCTCGCGGCCACGACGACCGCGCGTACGACCACGACCCGCGGATCGGCCTGTTCGGCGGCTCCTACGGTGGCGGGTTCCAGTACGCCACGGTCAAGGACGACGCGCGCGTCGACACGATCGTGCCGGCGATCACCTGGAACGACCTGCGTTACTCGCTGTCGCCCGACAACGCCGATCTCGGTGACGGCGTGACGCCGAAGTCGGCGGGCTCGGTCAAGACGATCTGGGGCGTCGGGTTCTTCTCGCTCGGCCTCGTCAACGGGCTGCAGGGACTGCCGGTCGACGCGTTGCAGCGGACGCTCGTCTGTCCCGGGTTCACCGAGCAGATCTGCCTCGGTGCGGTTCCGAGCGTCGCCACGGGCGGGGCGACGGACGGCCTCGCGCAGGTGCTGGAGCACGCGTCGGTGGCGTCCTACGTCGACCGGATCCGCATCCCGACGCTGCTGGCCCAGGGCCAGAAGGACTCGCTCTTCAACCTCAACGAATCGCTCGCGACCTACCGCGCGCTCAAGCGGCAGGGCACGCCGGTGAAGCTCATCTGGCACCACTGGGGCCACAGCGGCGCGGGACCCAGGCCCGGCGAGTGGGACGAGTCCTACAAGACGACGACCTACGAGGGCACCGCGTTCCTGGAGTGGTTCGACCACTACCTCAAGGACGACCCGAAGGCCCCGTCGCTGGACTTCACCTACTACCGGCCGTGGGCGACGTACGACGGTGACGCGTCGCCGGCGTACGCACGGTCGGAGGCCTACCCGGCCGACGGCCGTACCGATGAGCTGCGCCTGTCGGCGGACGGCACGATCCGCACCGATGACGATGTGGTGCCCGGCGCCCCGGGCCTGCTCACGACGTTGCTGGGCCTGCCGACGGGCCTGACGACCTTCGACCTGTCGCAGTTCGGCGGCGCTCCGATGAACGTCCCAGGGACGTACACGTCGTTCACGAGCGCACCGCTGGAGGAGGACACCGATGTCGTCGGCACCCCCAAGCTCACGGTGCGGCTCGACCCGGGCCTGGGTGAGGTGACCGGGCCGCTGCTCGGCGACCTGGGTCTGCCGAAGGTGTACGTCCGGCTGGAGGACGTGTCGCCGGACGGCTCGGTGCTGCTCCCCGGCGAGCAGGTCTCCGCGGTCGGGGTGCCGACGGACGGCCGCGAGGTCGAGATCACCCTGCCGGGGATCGTGCACCGGTTCCAGAAGGGCCATCGCTACCGCCTGACCGTGGCCGGCGGCGACCTGAGCTACCGCGGCAACGTCGTTCCCACGCCGGTCAGCGTCGTCGTCGACCGTGCCGCACCGCCGCGCCTGCGGCTGCCGATCGTTCCCGCGTCCCAGCAGGCGCCGATCGTCCGCGCCGCCGTCCCGGCCACGGCCGGCAGCGCGAAGAGGCGCCGGCCGAAGGTCTCCCGCGTCCGCCTGACGCCCCGGCGCGTGTCGCTGCGGACGTCGACCGCGGGCCGGGTTCGCGTGCGGATCGCCCGCCGTGTCGTGCGCCGCGTGCGCAGCGGGGGGAAGGTGCGAATCCGACGCGTGTGGCGCACCTCGCGGTCGCTCACCCTGCGGGCCTCCAAGCCCCGTACGGTGCGCCGCCGGATCAAGCGCCTCCCCGTCGGTCGCTACCGCGTGACGACCCGTCTGACCGCACCGGACGGGACGACGTCCAAGACCCGGCACGCGATCCGGAGGATCCGTCGGTAGGGCGGGGGCGGGGGCGTGACTGGGCCCCGCCGCCACCGCGGGCCGTCGGTCACCGCTGGGCCACTGGCCGCCGCCGGGGTCGGGGCGGTCCGGGGGGCCGCCCGGCTCGGGCTCGTTCGTCGACCGGCCCCGACCAAGGGGGTGCACGACTCTCCACACATACCGTGGACGACCCGGCACCCCGTTCCGGCTGTGGCCCTGGGCCGACCAGCCCGGACCAGGGGGGTGCACGACGCTCCACAAATACTGTGGACAACCCCGCACCCCCTTCCGGCCGGCCCGCCACCCCGCCCGTGCCGCCCCCGTCGGCCTGCCCACCTCGGCACCCGACCCGTCGCCCGCCGGCGACCTTGACCTTGGCCCAGCCCGCCATACGCCGGTGCCGGCCCACCCACCGCCGAGCCGGTGCGGCCGACCGTCAGCCCAGCAGCCCACCGTCGGGAGCCCACCGTGTCGGTCCGCGGCCGATCAACGTCGCCGGGTCGAAGACGGCCACGAGCTCCGACGGGGCGGGCCGCGAACCCGCCGGCATGATGCCCAGGCTGGCCGCCAGCGCACCCCGCACGGTTGCGGCGTCCTCGCCGAGGGCCGCCCGGTCGGCCAGCGTCACGGCACCGTCGCGCTTGGCGAGCCGGCGGCCGTCGGGGCCGAGCACGAGCGGGACGTGGCCGTACGTCGGCACGGGCAGGCCGAGGGCCTCCGCCAGCCAGGCCTGACGGGGCGCCGAGGACGCCAGGTCGTCGCCGCGGACGACCTCGTCGACGTCCTGCCAACCGTCGTCGACGACGACCGCCAGGTTGTAGGCGTGCGTGCCGTCGCCGCGCCGCACGACGAAGTCGTCGACGGTGCCCGTGATGGTCCCGTGCCAGCGGTCGTCGACGGTCACCCGGGCGGCCTCGGCGCGCACCCGTAGGGCGGGGGGACGCCCGGTCTCGGCGGCACGCCGGGCATGTCCGGCCGCGTCCAGGTGGGCGCAGGTCCCCGGATAGGCGCCCTCGGGGAGATCGCCGTGCGGCGCCCGGGCCGCCTCGCGGATCTCGGCCCGGGTGCACCAGCACGGGTAGAGCAGGCCGGCGGCGTCGAGCCGGTCGATCGCCTCGCCGTAGGCGGGACCGCGGTCGGACTGGCGGACCGGATCGCCGTCCCAGTCCAGCCCGATCGCCCGCAGGTCGCGGAGCTGGTCGGCTTCGTGCGCGGGGCGGCTGCGGTCGCGGTCCAGATCCTCGATCCGCAGCAGGAACGTGCCGCCGGCGTGACGGACCGACAGCCACGCCACCAGCGCGGTCCGCAGGTTGCCCAGGTGCAGCGTGCCGGTCGGGCTGGGCGCGAACCGGCCGACGGGCGCGGGCGACATCGTCGGGACGATACGGCCTGACCGCCGTTGGGCGGATTCGCTCCCGCCGCCGCCGCCGCCGCCGCCGACCCGACCCGACCCGACCCGCTCCGGGATGGGGGCGCTCTACGACGCGAGACCGGAACGCGACGTCCGGCGGTGAAGACGGGCGGGGACGCACCGGTGGGCCTTGTCGGGAGCGTCGTGCGTATGCTCGCCCGGATGGCGGCCTCGCGGAGCACCAAGCAGCGCAGCACGACCGGTACCGGCCACTGGGCGGGCACCTCCCGCGTGGTGCGGGCCGGCGGATCGGGCGGCGCGTCGGCGGGGACCAAGGCCGGCTCGTCCGCGGCGGGCGGGGCCAAGGCGTCGGGGGGCAAGGGTGCTCGCGGCTCGCGGGCGGCCCAGGGCGCGGCCGGTGCAAGCCGGCCCACCAGGTCGGGGCCGGGCGGATCGCGGCCGCGTGGCCGTCGCCGGGACGAGGACGAGGACGAGGAGTCCACCACGACCGCGGCCGACCAGGGCCCCAAGGAGTGCTCGCCATGTCGTGGCAAGGGCAAGCTGCAGTCCAACGCCGGTGGCGAGACCCACGAGGTGGTCTGCGCGTGGTGCGACGGGACCGGTGTCGAGATCCCCGGACGGGACGCTCAGGAGCATCCGGCCGAGCGGCCCGAGCCGAAGCCCGCGCAGGCCGACGGCGCATAGGTCCAGCGGCGGCCGGCGGGTCGGTGCCGAGGTCGGTGAGCCTGCCCGATCGACGCCGGCCGGCGTACGCCGTCGCCGGGCCGTGCGTCACCACATCGTCCGCCCTGGCCGGGTGGTACCGGCGTCCGGTCCCGAACACCGGTCAGGGGCCCTCGTGCGCGCGGCAGAGATCGGCCGCTGATCGGACCTACGGCGTCATGACGGCGGGCACCGCGGACGGGGTGCCGCCCGGCCGCTCGTCGCTCGGCTGCTCACTGTCCGGCCGCTCGTCGCGCTGACCCGGCTCGGATCCCGGCGTCGTCGTGCCGGGGCCGACGTCCTCGCCCTCGGGCCGGCCGGAGCGGTCGGCGATGACGAGCGTCGCGACGACCTCATCCGAATCGCCGGTACGCAACTCGAACTTGCCGGTGCGCGTCGCGGGGAAGCGGATGACCGTCGGCTGGTTGGCCGGTAGGAACTGCTCGAACCCCAGGTCGAGCGCACGGATCCAGTCGCTCTTGTCGCGCTCGATCGTCATCACGAGCGTGTCACCGACCTCGGCGCGCACGACCTTCTTGCGCGGAGCGGTGAACGCCACCGGCTCGCCGACGACGGGCGGGGGTCCGGTGGTCGTCGTCGACGGGGTGGTGCGCGTGACGTTGCGCTGCTCGGTCGGGACGAGCGAGCCGAGGATCGTGAGCGTGCCGATCACGATCACGGCGATGAGGGCGATGCGCATCCCGGACATCCACCGTCATTGTGGCGGATCGGCGGTGGGGGCGCGACGGGGCGGCCCGTTCAGGTGGCCTGCGCGCGCCGGGCCCGCCGGTGGGGAAGGGCGGCTCGTCCGACCGTCGCCTCACGACGGGCGGACGAGCCGCTCGGGGCCGGGGGGGCGAGCTGGACTCCTTGACTTCAAGTCGACTTGCATTCGTAGGGTCGGCGCATGAGCAACGCCAAGAGCCCGCTCGCCGTCGTCGACCTCCGGGCGATCGAGGACCTCGTGGCGGCCGCCCAGGCTGCCCAGAGCGACCCGGAGACGCTCCTGCCCCTGCACACGCCGGAGGTCGTGATCGTCAACATCGCCGGCCGGTGTGTCGTGGGACGCGACGCCTTCGCCGATGCGATGGCCGGCGCGCTCGCCTCGCCGTTGCGTGACGTGCGGACCACGGTGACGATCGACGACGTCCGGACCGCGACCCCCGACGTCGCGATCGTCAGCGCGACGAAGACCGTCCACGACGAGCGCACGACCGCCGACGCCACCGCGGTGCTGCCGACGGTCGGCCGTCTGACCTACCTGGTGGTTCGGCAGGCGGACGGCTGGCGGATCGCGCTGGCCCAGACGACCCCGATCGTCAACCCCGGGCCGGTGGTGGACTGATCGCGGTGTCGCAAGTGGGCGGGCCGGCCGTTGCGCGCCACAGCGACCCCACCGCAGGCAGACGGCCGAGGTGCGGCGACGAGGCTCACGTGCCCGCGTCAACGAGCGCCGCGCTCGGCGGCACGTTGCGGTAGGTGCCCGGCACCGTCGCGGCGCCCGCAGCCATCGGCACCCCGGCGAGCCGGATCGCGTCGATGTCGCGGTCGACCGCCGTCCAGTCCAGCAGCACGCCGGAGAGCGTGCCGATCAGCTGGTTCAGGACGTTCGGAACGGCGAGGTTCTCGAGCAGGGAGCGCACATTCACCGAACGGGAGTCACGCGGGCCCCATGCGGTCCAGTTGTTCCAGGTCAGGCAGACGACGAGCCAGGTCTTGCAGGTGCGCGTGCGCTGCTCCGAGATCGGCACGCTGACGTTGCTCGCGCCGGTTCCGAACAACGAGACCAACTGGCTCGTCGTGAGGTTGCCGAGCACCCGCTTGAGCAGGCCACAACTGGTTGTCTCTCCACCGACGGTCCGGACCTCCGTCTGTACCCCGACGACGAGCTCCAGGACCCCTCCGACGAGGTCCAGGACCCCGCCCAACACGCCACCGACGAGGTCGAGCACGGGCCCCAGCACCGGCAGCGCGCAGATCCCCCCGTCTCCGAAGTTCACCAGCGCGTCGCTGGTGGGCGCGGTCCCGGGCGGGTACAGGCCGACCTGGCCACCGGCGCCGTCGGTCCAGACCGCCCCGGTGACCTTGCCGGGGTACTCGATCCGCACCGTCTCCCGTAGGGGCGCGGTGGCGCGGGCGGCGGCGACCTGAGCCGGCGTCGTCGCGCCCGCGATCTCCTGGCGGTTGACGGCGTAGAGCACGCCGGTGAACGCACCGGTCACGCGGACGCGGCCCGACTCCACCACGAGCACCCGCGGGTTGATGTTCGGCGGGAGCAGGCAGTACTCGTCGCCGTTGCCGACCTGCTTGATGTAGACGAACTTGTCGGTCGGGTCGATCGAGGTGCCGGCGAGGCAGGACGCGGTCGTCGTCGCGCCGCCTCCGGGCACGGGCCCGTCGGTCTCGGAGTCCGGGTCGTTCGGGTCCGGGTCGCCCGTGTAGATGCCACCCGAGCGGGCGATCCGCTCGAACGCGGCACGGGCCCGGTCGGGCGCGATCGAGAAGGCCGCCAGGTTGACGGTGCGGTCGATCCCGAGGATGCCGCCGAGCGCGTCACCGAGGGCACCGAGCTGGAGCGTGTCGGTGGCGTCACCGACGAGGCTGTTGACCCCACCGAGCGCGCCCCCGAGGCACAGGTTCAGTCCGGGGTTGTCGAGGGCGTCGAGCAGCCCGCAGCGCAGACCGATCTTGGCGT
>JBFWKS010000153.1:0-9945 GCA_050252545.1 Solirubrobacteraceae bacterium | reverse complement strand
ACATCGTCCGGACCGTCTGGATCGAGCACGCGTCCGACATCGCCACCGAGTACTACGCGTCGGTGCTGCTGGACCGCTCGGCGAAGAAGCCGCTGGTCATGTTCAGCGTCGAGGGCGGCGTGGACATCGAGGAGGTCGCCGAGAAGACCCCCGAGAAGCTCATCAAGGAGAACGTCGACCCGCTCGTCGGGCTGACGAAGGAGCAGGCGCTCGGCATCGCCACCAAGGGCGGCGCCGACGCCGACGTCATCGAGGGCGTCGCCGACGCGCTCGTCGCGCTCTACGAGGTGTGGATCGAGGAGGACGCGAGCCTCGCCGAGATCAACCCGCTGATCATCACGCCCGACCGCCAGGTCAAGGCGCTGGACGCGAAGGTCTCCCTGGACGACAACGCGTCGTTCCGTCATCCCGACCACGCCGACCTGGGCGACGAGGCCAACGCCGACCCGATCGAGGTCAAGGCCAAGGAGCAGGGGGTCCAGTACATCAAGCTCGACGGCGACATCGGCATCCTCGGCAACGGTGCCGGCCTCGTGATGTCGACGCTCGACGTCGTCGCCCAGCACGGCGGCGAGCCCGCCAACTTCCTGGACGCCGGCGGCGGATCCGACGCCGAGAAGGTCAAGCAGGCCGTGTCGCTCATCCTCGAGAACGACGCCGTCAAGGCCGTGCTGTTCAACATCTTCGGCGGGATCACCCGCTGCGACGAGGTCGCCAACGGCCTCGTCGCCGCGTTCGGTGACCTCAAGCCGACGGTGCCCTTCGTCGTGCGCCTCGACGGCACCAACGACGTGAAGGGCCGCGAGATCCTGGAGCAGGCCGCCCTGCCCAACGTGTTCGCGGCCAAGACGATGAACGACGCGGCCGAGAAGGTCGTCGCGCTGGCGAAGGAGAACCGCTGATGTCGGTCCTGGTCACCGAGAACACGAAGCTCGCCGTCGCCGGCATCACCGGCCGCGAGGGCAGCTTCCACACGCTGAACAACCGCAAGTACGGGACGAACGTCGTCGGTGGCGTCAACCCGAAGAAGGCCGGCGAGAACGTCGAGGGCATCCCGGTCTTCGCCGACTGGAAGACGACGGTCGCGGAGTCCGGCGCCAACACGGCGATGATCTTCGTGCCGCCGCCCTTCGCCGCCGCGTCGGCGCTGGAGGCCGCGCAGGCCGGGGTCGAGCTCGTGGTGATCATCACCGAGGGCATCCCCGCCCACGACGAGCTCAAGCTCTACAACACGATCAAGCGCGATCATCCGGGCACGACCGTCGTCGGCCCCAACTGCCCCGGCATCCTGTCGCCGGGCAAGGCCAACGTCGGCATCATCCCGGCGTCGTTCTTCAAGCCGGGCAACGTCGGCGTCGTGTCGCGCTCGGGCACGCTGACCTACCAGATCGGCAACGAGCTGGCCCAGAAGGGCTTCGGCAACAGCTCGATCGTCGGCATCGGCGGCGACCCGGTCCCCGGCTCGTCGTTCGTCGACATCATCGAGCTGTTCGAGAAGGACGATCAGACCGAGCTCATCGTGCTGTCCGGTGAGATCGGCGGCTCGGCCGAGGAGGAGGCCGCCGACTACATCGCGGAGCACGTCTCCAAGCCGGTCGTCGGCTACATCGCCGGGTTCACCGCGCCGGCGGGCAAGCAGATGGGGCACGCCGGCGCGATCGTGTCCGGCTCGGCCGGCACCGCGCAGGCCAAGGCCGACGCGCTGGAGGCCAAGGGCGTGCGCGTGGGGCGCACCCCGACGGAGACCGCCGAGATCGCCATGGAGATCCTCGGCAAGTAGCCGACCGCCACGCGCGTCCGGGCCCGGCCCGGACGCCTGCGCCGTGGGAAGTCGACGGGGCGGCCAGATGGCCGCCCCGTCGTCGTTGCGGGGGACGCCGCCTGCGGTCGCAACAGCGGCGTCGAGCCCGGAGCGTCGGCTGCCCGCACCCGGGGCTCGTCGGCGCGAGGAGCCCACCCGGCACCGTCACGACCGGCGACCGCGCGGCGGGATACGGTTGGGAGGATGAGCGGCACACGACGGATCGCGATCGTCCAGGCGAGCTGGCACGCCGACCTCGTCGAGCGCGCACGGGACGCGTTCCTCGACGAGATCGTCGAGCACGGGTTCGGTGCCGCCGACGTCGACGTCCACCAGGTGCCCGGCGCGTTCGAGCTGCCGCTCCACGCCAAGCGCCTGGCGCTCACGGGCCGGTACGACGCGATCGTCGGGATGGCGCTCGTCGTCGACGGCGGGATCTACCGCCACGAGTTCGTCGCCGCCGCGGTCGTCGACGGACTGATGCGCGTGCAGCTCGACACCGACGTCCCGGTGTTCTCGGTGTCACTGACCCCGCACCACTTCCACGAGCACGAGGACCACCGCGGGTTCTTCCACGCGCACCTCGTCGGCAAGGGCACCGAGGCCGCGCGCACCGTCGCGGCGACGCTCGAGTCGCTGGCTCGGATCTCCGGCGGCTGACGGTCCCCCGGCCTCCTCGCCGTCAGGGCGACCGGCTCCTCCGTCCGGCAGCCGCAGGACGGAGCGGGCGGGACGTCCGAGCGTCCACCTACCCTTCAGACGTGCCCGGTTCGCTCGATCTGCGCGATGTGTTCGCCGGACCGCGGTCGCGACCCTTCGACTTCGGTCGCGTACACGGCCCCCTCGAGGATCTCGACGCGCTGGCGATGGAGGTCGTCGTCGAGCTCGCGTCGTTCCTGCCGGAGGTCGCGCCCGGCCCGGTGGACGCCACCGACGCGTCCTCCCCGTCGCAGGACGGCTGACGCGTCCGCGCCGGAGCGCGGGCGCCGATGACCATCACCGCCCGGCACCGAGCGCACCGCGGCGGCCGATCGGCCAGGATCGGCCCCCGCCGTCGTCGGGCTCCGATCGCCGTCCCGGGCCTCCGGTCTACCATCCCGCGCATGGCTGACGTGATCTCGTTCTCTCGTGGGGCCCCCTCCGCCGACATCGTCGACGTCGAGGGCCTGAAGCTCGCGGCGATCGAGGCCTTCGACACCGACCCCGCCGGGCTGACCGGCTACGGCACATCGATCGGGTACGTGCCGCTACGGCGCTGGATCGCCGAGAAGCACGGCGTCCCGGACGACCACGTCCTGGTCACGAACGGCTCGATGCAGGCCGACGCGTTCCTCTTCGACGAGCTGATCTCGTCGGGCGATGCGGTCGTCGTGGAGAAGCCGACCTACGATCGCACCCTGCTGGGCCTGACCGCCCGCGGTGCCGACGTGCGGCTGATCGAGCTGGAGCCGGACGGCATCGACGTCGCCGCGCTGCGCCGCGAGCTCGAGGGCGGACTGCGGCCGCGGCTGGCGCACGTCATCCCGACGTTCCAGAACCCCGGCGGCTCGACCCTGTCGCTCGAGAAGCGACGGGAGCTCATCGCGCTGGCGGAGGAGTTCGACTTCGTCATCTTCGAGGATGACCCGTACTACGACGTGCGGTTCACCGGCGAGACCCTGCCGCGGATGCTCGACCTGCAGGACCAGGGCGCCGCGTCGACGGTCGGCAAGGTCGTCTACGCCTGCTCGTTCTCCAAGACGGTGTGCCCCGGCGTGCGGGTGGGGTACCTCGTCGGTCCCCCGGCGTTGATCCAACGGATCGCGACCCGGGCGACGAACACGTACATCGCGCCGAGCCAGGTGGCGCAGGGCATCGTCCACCGGTTCGTCAGCGGCGAGCGGTTCGCCCCCGCACTCGAGACGGTCAAGGCCGCGCTCGCCGACCGGGCCAACCGGCTCGGAGCGGCGCTGAGGGAGCACCTGCCGCAGGCGCGGTTCGTGCAGCCCGAGGGCGGCTACTTCCTGTGGGTGGAGCTGCCGGAAGGCGAGCGCCACGACAGCGCGAAGATCGCCGCGGCGGCCGCCGAGCGCGGCGTGCAGATCGTCAAGGGCACCGACTTTCTCGTCGAGGGCGGCGAGAGCGCGTTCCGCCTGGCGTACTCGGCCGTCCACGCCGATCGCGTGGACGAGGGCGTCCGCCGGCTGGCCGAGGCGGTCGAGGCCGCCCGGCGCTGACCGCCGGACCGCGGCGGAGGACGTCCTCCGCCGCGGCACACCCGCGCGACACCTCGCGCGGACATAATCGGACCAGGGTCCGATTAACTGCTAGGGTCTTTGCACCGTCAACGACCTTGGAGTCCTCATGGACATCGTCTTCCTCCTCGGCCGCGTGCTGTTCGCGGCCATCTTCCTGTTCTCTGCCATCGGCCACGTCGCGCAAGCCACGCCGATGTCCCAGTACGCCGAGAGCAAGGGCGTACCGAACGCCAAGCAGGGCGTCATCGCCAGCGGCATCATCGCCGGCATCGCCGGCGTGTCGATCGTGCTCGGCATCTGGATCGACGTCGGCGCGCTCCTCGTCATCGCCTTCCTCGTCCCGGTGTCGCTCTTCATGCACCCGTTCTGGAAGGAGACCGACCCGATGACGAAGCAGGCCGAGCAGGCGAGCTTCATGAAGAACGTCGCGCTGATCGGCGGCGCGCTGATCCTCTTCTACCTGGCCAACCAGGCCCAGGGCGGGCTCGGGATCACGCTGACGGACCCGCTGTTCGGCCGCGGGTAGCCGGCGGTCGGCCGCGGGTCAGCTCGCGTTGGCGTCCGCCCCGGGTGGCCGGCCGCACGCCGCACCCGTCGGGCCGGCCCCCACCCGGGACCGGCCCGACCCGTCGGTGGCCGGGGGCGGTCCCGGTCACCCCACCGGCACCGTCGGCTCCGGGACGACGTCGTCCGCCGCCGACGCACCGACCAACGACGCTCCGATCTGGACGGCGAGGAACCGCGACCACAGGCGGGCCTCGTTGAGCGCGCCGCCCATGATCCACAGACCCTCCTGCCCGGTCTGGGTCCACACGCCGCGCATGAAGCCCTCGTCGTCGAAGCCCCAGATCGGCCCGAGGCGCTCGGCGACGTCCGTGCCGAGCATGCGACCGATCGCCGCCTGCTGGTTCTCGTACCCGGTCGCGAGGACCACGAGGTCCGCCGGCACGTGGCGCCCGTCGCGCAACCGCACCCCGTCGGCGTCCAGGCGCTCCAGGTCACGGGCGTGCAGCAGCCCGATGCTGCCGTCGGAGATGAGGTCCGAGCACCCGACGTTGATGTAGTAGCCACCGCCGGTGCGCAGGTACCGCATGTGGAAGCCCGTCCCGTCCGGCTCGAAGTCGGTCTCGAACCCGACGCGGTGCAGTCCCTCGAGCAGCTCCCGGTCCAGCTCGCAGGTGCGCTTGGTGAGCCACTGGTACGTCTCGCGCAGGAGCGGGTAGGGGATGCTGGCGGTGATCAGGTCGATGTCCTCGACCGGACCCTCGGAGTAGAGGCCGTAGACGAGCGTGCCACTGGGGACGAGGCTGACCACACAGGTCGGGCTGCGCTGCACGATCGAGACCTCGGCCCCGTTGGCGTGCAGGTCCTGGGCCACGTCGTGGCCGCTGTTGCCGGTGCCGACGACGACGGCCCGCTTGCCCGCGTACTCCACGCCGGTGGTGAAGTCGGTGGAGTGCATGACCTCGCCCCGGAAGTCGTCGAGTCCGGGCAGCGCCGGGCGGTGCGGCAGTCCGCTCACGCTGCCCGTCGCCAGGACGAGATGTGGCACCGTGAGCGTGCGCTCCTCCCCGTCGCGTCGCACCACGGCGGTCCACCGACCCTCGGTCTCGTCGCGCTCGGCGGAGACGAGCTCGGTGCTCGTCCAGACGTTGAGCTCCATGAGCTCGGCGTAGGCCTCGAGGAACCCCGCGAGCTTGTCCTTGGGCACGAACGTCGGCCAGCTCGGCGGGAACGGGATGTAGGGCAGGCTGTTGGCCCACACCTCGTTGTGCAGCGTGAGCGAGTGGTAGCGGGTGCGCCAGTTGTCGCCGACGCGGGGCTGCCGTTCGATCACCAGCGCGTCGAAGCCCATCACCCGCAGCCGTGCGGCGAGGATCAGCCCCGACTGCCCAGCGCCGACGATCAGGACCTGGGGGTCGCGGTCCTCGAACCGCGCCTCGCGACGACGCGCGTCCAGCCAATTCTCACCGGCGAAGTTGCGCGACCACTCCACGCCGCTGGGGCGCCGGTCCCCGATCCGCTCCTCGTGGCCGTGGAGCTCCTGCAGGCCGGTGAAAACGAGCCACGCCCGGGGCCCCGTCCCCTCGTCGGCGAGCAAGCGCACGAACCCGCTGACCCGCCCGGCGGCGGTGTCGAAGTCGAAGAACCCCTCCACGACCGGCCGACCGCCACGGCGGACGGATCGCGGGGCCATCCGCCCGTCCGCCGCGCGAACGTCGCGCGGTGCGACGTCGACGGCGTGGCGCTCCAGGTGGGCGGCGATCTCGGTCCCGCCGATCAGCGTGCGGAACCGCCACGAGAAGGCGAGGACGTCGCGCCACGCCCCCTCGGGCGCGAAGCAGTCGGCGAAGGCCGAGCCGTCCCCGGCCTCGAGCGCCGCGGCGAAGCGCCGCAGCCACTCGGCGAAGATGCGATCGGGGGTGGCGGTGGAAGGTTCAAGGGCCGTCATGGAGCTCCTCACGTCGACGGACGGACCACCGCACTGTGGGCCGCGAGCCCGACCCGTCGCAACCCGCGTGTCGGCAACGTGGACAGGGCCGAGAGACGTCCCGTCAGGCGGCCGGTGCGAGCGTGTCCCACCAGTCGTCGGTGACCAGCGCACGGGCTCCGACGCGCTCGGTCCACCAGCGCGTCGAGCCGAACGCGTCGCGCCACGAGGTCAGCCGCAGGGTGTGCCGGTGCAGCGCGTGCTCACGGGTCACCCCGATCGCCCCGTGCACCTGGTGGGCCACGCGCACCACCCCGGGGGTGCGGGTCGAGGCCACCACCCGGGCGCACCCGGCAAGACGGGACGAGCCGTCCCGCACCGTCCCCGTCGCGGCGGCCAGCGCCGCCTCGGTCAGCGCGACGTCCGCCTCCTGGCGCACCAGGTCGTGGGCGAGCGCCTGGAACGCTCCGATCGGCCGCCCGAACTGCCGCCGGTGGCGGGCGTGCTCCACCGACGCGTCGGCGACGGCACGCATCGCACCCGCCATCCGTGCCGCCGTGAGCACCGCGCAGGCGTCGACGAGAACCCGGATCGGCAGGTGCAGGTCGTGCACCGTCGCCGGCAGCTGGTTGTCGGCGAACCGCAGGGCGTCCAACGGGTCACCCGCGACCGTCGTGCCCTCGACGAGCTCCAGGTCCTCGTGGCGCATCACCACCAGGCCGAGCCCGCCCTCGGCGAGGCTCGCGATCAGCACGACGTGGGTGGCGTGACGGGCCCACGGCGCGACCACCCGATCCACGACGCATCCGGTGCGATCCGAGCGCACCACGCGCGGGACCAGCGTGGCGCGTATCCGCCCGGACGCCAGGTCGGGCAGCAGGTCGTGGGCGCCCTGGCACGCCGCGACCATCAAGCCCACCAGCATCGACTCGACCACCGGCGCCGCGGACGCCGCCGACCCCGCGGCGCGGGCCACCGCCGCCGCCTCAACGAGCGTGCCGCCCTGGCCGCCCTCGTCCTCGGGCACCCCGATGCCGATCCATCCGCCCTCCCTGACCGGCGCCCACGGATCGTCCGGTGCGGTCGGACGGGACAGGATGCCGCGCGCGGCCTCGCCCGCGAGCTCGGCGTCGCTCACAGGACCGCGACGGGGTTGACGGGACTGCCCACGGCACCGACGAGGGGCAGGGGAGCGAGCACGAGCATGAACGAGGTCCTCCGGGTCGCGGCGAGCGCCCGCAGGTCGAGCAGCTCGCAGAAGTAGATGCCGTGGTCGCGCAGCAGCGCCACGTGCAACGGCACCTGGCAGTCGGCGTCCGACGACGGGAACGCCTCGACGGCCACGTTGTCGGCCGCGACGACGGCGAACTCGCGCTGGACGATCCAGTCGACGCAGTCACGATCCAGGCCAGCCCAGCGCCCGACATCGGCATCGCCCGCCAGCCACCCGTCGGTCCAGCCGGTGCGCACCAGCAGCGCGTCGCCGGGAGCCGCGTCCTCGCGCACCGCCGAGGCGAGCCGGTCGACGGAGACACGCTCGCCGGGCTCCAGCGGGGGACCGTCACCGACGAGGTCGACGAGGATCGCCCGGGTGACGAGCGGTCCGACCGCCTCGATGCCGCACACTCCGGCACCACGGCTGGTCACCCGGTCGGCCGGGAACCCGTTGTACATGCGCCCGTCGCGCCAGACGTGGCTCAGCGCGTCGATGTGCGTGGATCCGTGCGTCGCGAGGGTGACGTAGTCGTCGGCGAACCCGAAGCCCCCGTTCTCCGGGCGGCCGGCGGCGTAGTCACCCCCGTCGCGCAGCATGAAGTGACCCATCGGCGGCCTCCCGACCGTCGGGGTCCCGCCTCCTCCTCGCATCGGCACCGCCAGGGAGAGCACCTCGCCGGTGCGAACGGACGCCACGCCGCGAGCGGTCGCCGCGGCGTCGACGAGGTTCGCCGCACCGCGCTGGTCCTCCTCGCCCCAACGTCCCCACCAGCTCATGCGTCCAGGATCCGGAACCGGAAGTCGGTGATCCGCCCCTCGGGCTCGTCACGGAAGACGGCCTCCACGCGTGGCCTGGCCGCCAGGCGAGCGGCGGCCGCGTCGACGTCGGACAGGTCGAGCCCCTCGACGTGGTTGAGGATCGCGGTGTCGGCGCCGTCGAGGGTGACGTAGCCGATCGCCAGCGGCGGCTCGGGCAGACCGGGGAACGGCGTGACGAGCACGGTGAACGCCTCGAGCGCGCCCTGCGTCCCGATCTCCCGCCACTCGGACGTCGGCCGGAAGCACGCGTCGCAGAACGACCGCGCCGGAACGAGGACGCGGTCGCAGCCCTCGCAGTGGGTGCCGACGATCCTCCCGGCCCGCAGCTCGCGGAAGAATCGGGTCGCGCTGGCTCCGACGACGTACTCGTAGTCAAACCGCCACGACGCGGCGATCGTGGACGGTTCCTCGACGTGCTGATCGGTGGTCATGCTCGCTCCTCGCTCGTGTCCTGCGCTCGCTCGCTGGAGAGCACCGCCGCCAGCGAGAACTGCGTCGCCCCGCCCTGCGAGGTGGCCAGCGCCCAGCGCGCGCCCTCGACCTGGCGCTCGCCCGCGGCGCCCATCACCTGCTCTGCGCACTCGATGATGCGCACCAGGCCGGTGGCCGACACCGGGTTGGCGGCCTGGGGACCGCCGCTGGGGTTGATCCGCAGCGGTAGGTCTCCGGCCAGCTCCCGGTCGACGAACTCCGGACCGCCCTCGGGGGTGCACAGGCCCAGGGCCGGGTACGCCATCGCCTCGGCGCTCGCGAACGGGGCGTGCACCTCGAGCACGTCGAACCGCGTCGACGGGTCCTCGACACCGGCCTGGGCGTAGGCCCGCTCGGCCGCCAGACGCAGGGTGACCAGGTCGACCAGGGTGCCTTCCGGTCGCTCCATCCGATCTCCCATCGCGTAGGTGTCGGTCAGCGACGCCAGTCCGCGGATCCACGCCGGCCGCTCGGTGCGGGGCTGCGAGGTGACGACGGCCGCGCACGCGCCCTCCGACATCGGGCATCCCTCGTACAGGCGCAACGGCCAGGAGAGCAGCTTGGAGTCCTTGACCTGCTGGGCGGTGATCGGCTTGCGGATCTGCGCGTAGGGGTTGCGCATGGCCTCGCGGTAGTTGCGCTCGGCGATGCCCGCCCAGTGGTCGACGGTGTAGCCGTAGCGCTGCATCAGCATCGACGCGCGCAGCGCCCCCATCGTGACCGTCGTGAGGACGATGTCCTTCTCGTAGATCGGGTCGAAGATGGTGTTGAACACGGCCTGGGCGGTGGTGGCCTGGCCCATCCGCTCCAGGGCGATCGCCACGACCGTGCGGGCCTGGCCGCTGGCCACGAGGGTGCGCGCCAGCTGCGCGGCGGACGCCCCGGGGAGCCCGCCGGTGTTGACCCGGACGACGGGCTTGCCTACCGGGCAGAAGAAGCTGCTCTTCTCGGGGCAGTTCACGCCGCCGAGC
>JBFWKS010000152.1:0-10028 GCA_050252545.1 Solirubrobacteraceae bacterium | reverse complement strand
GTTTGTTCTTGGGGGGGGTTTTCCAAACCGCGATTCTGGCCGACCTGGGCGGCCGAGTCCCTGCCGCGCCGCCGCGGGTTCCATCCGATGCGGGCCCGATCCGGGCCTCCACCCGCCCGGGCCCCGGGGCCCGACCTCCACCGGCCCGATCCGGCTGTCACCCGATCCGGACCACCACGTCGTCGGCGTCGTCGAACGCCAGGTGCCCCTGGACGCCGGCGGCTTCCGCCAGCGGGAGCTCGTAGCTCCACGCCACGTCGGTGCGTGCCGCGACGGTCCAGTAGGTCGCCTCGCCCTTGTACGGGCAGACGGTGCGTCGTCCCGATCCGGGCCGGACGGGGACGACGACGTCGACCGACGGCAGGTAGACGCGGACGGGCAGCCCGGTCTCCGCCAGCAGCCGTGCGCGCTCCGACCGGGCGACGACGGTCCCGGCGATCTCGACGGTCACCGGGCGCGACGCGGCGAAGGTGTCGACCCGGTGATACGGGTCGCGCAGACCACCGACGACCCGGTCGCCCTCCACGAACCACGCGTCGACATGGGCGGGATCGAGCGCCGCGAGGCCCGCCAGCCAGGCCGATTCCGGTCGCGGCGCCTCGTACGCCCACACGGCGTCGGCGATCGTGCGCCCGTCGACGGTCAGCGACCAGTAGGACGCGTCGCCCTTGAAGGGACAGTGCGTGGAGGTGTCGCTGCGCTCCAGGAGCGCAGCGTGGATGTCGGCCTGCGGCACGTAGACCCGCGGCGGGATCCCCGTCTCGTGCACGAGCACCGCGCCGTCGGAATCGAGCACGGTCGTGCCGGCGATCGTGGCGCGGACCCGCAGGCCGTAGGGCTGGGCGAAGAGCCGGTGGGCGGGACTCGCCCCGGCGAGATCGAAGTTGAAGTGGCCGTCGGTGCGCCCGAGCGGGCCGGTTCCGAGCGTCAGGGTCATGGGACAGGTCTACCGCGTCGAGTGCTTCGGCCCGACGCACCGGCCCGCAGACCGCTACACTGGCTCGCCGTTGCGCCCGTAGCTCAGCTGGATAGAGCGTCGGTCTACGGAACCGAAGGTCAGAGGTTCGAATCCTCTCGGGCGCGCTGGTGGAAACCTCCTCTTTGCAGGAGGTTTCTGCGTTTCGGGGATCGCCGGGGTCGGAGGTGGGGGTGGTGCTCGCCCTGCCCGTCGATCATCCGGCTGCCGGCGAGGCGATCCCCCGACTCCGGCGCCCGGCCGCTCCGCGGCGTGCGGGCTCAGGCCGGCGGCTGCAGCCCGGCCAGGACCTCGTTGAGTGCCTCGGTGCTGGACAGATGGGTCCAGATCCCCTCTCGCAGATGGGTCGCCGTGACCCCGGCGCGCATCGCGAGCGCGATGAGGTTGATGACCTCCTGCGCGTCGATGCCGAACCACGTGGCGCCCAGGATTCGGTCGGTCGTCGCGTCGACGACGATCTTGATGATGCCGTGGGTGTCGCCGACGGCCTTGGGCCGGGGCATCGCGGCGATGTCGGCGATCCGCCTGGTCGCGATCAGGACGTCCCGGTCGCCGGCGCGGGCGTCGGTCTCGTTCAGCCCCACGCGCGCGAGCGGCGGCGTGAGGAACACCGTCGACGGCACCGCGGCCCGGTCGCGCGTGCTGCGCTCCCCACGACCGTCGAGCTGGTCCAGGACGATCCGGTGTCGTCGAACGCGAGACGTGCTGCAGCGTCGTCGAGTCGTGGATGCGGCCGCTCGGCCGGGCGCCGGGGATCGGCGGCCACGCCGGCGCGGTACCGGTGTTGATGACGGTCGTCTCCGCCCGCACCGTCAGCCGATCGTCACCGGCGGTCACCTCGACCTCGTGCGGGCCGGTGAAACGGGCGTGCCCGTCGATCACGGTGACGGCGTCGACGTCGGCCAGCATCTGGTGGTTGCGGGCACGCAGACGGTCGATCAGCCGGTCGCGGCGCGCGACGGACGCGGCGAACCATGCCTGCGCGTCATCGGCATCGCGGCGTCCGCCCGCACTGTGGATGAGCGTCTTCGTCGGGACGCAGGCGATGTTGATGCACGTGCCGCCGTACATCTCGGCGGAACGCTCGACCATCGCGACGGTGCGGCCCCGGTGAGCGAGGGCTCCGGCCAGCGTCTTGCCGCCCTTGCCCCACCCGATCACCAGGACGTCGACGGACAGCTCAGCCAGGGTACCTCCGGATGATGGGCTCCAAGCACCGCGCGTGACCCTACCCAGCACAGGGCGACGGGTCCAACTGCGTCAAACCCCCGTCGTCGTCGCGGTCCGCAGGTGCGATCCGTCGATCTCCTTGACGACCTGCAGCTGCGTCGGCACGCGTCCGCGGAGCTCGGCGACGTGGCTGACGATCCCCACGACCCGGCCGCCGTCGCGGAGCTCGTCGAGGACGTCCATGACCTCCTCGAGCGTGTCCTCGTCGAGCGACCCGAAGCCCTCGTCGATGAACAGCGTCTCGAGCGGACGGCCACCCGACTCGGCGGTCACCGTGTCGGCGAGGGCGAGCGCGAGCGCGAGCGACGCGAAGAACGACTCACCACCCGACAGGGTGCGGGTGTCGCGCTCCTCGCCGGTCCAGCCGTCGACGACCCGCAGGCCCAGGCCCGACCGGGACCGGCCCGACCGGTCGTCGTGGTGGACGAGCCCGTAGCGGCCTGACGACATCCTTCCCAGCAACGCCGACGCGACCGTCGCCACCTGCTCGAGGCGCGCGGCCAGCACATAGGCGGTCAAGCGCATCCGCTTGACGTTGTCGCTGCTCGTGCCGACGGCGAGGCGGTGCAGCTCGCCGGCGCGATCGCGGGCCTCGCGCAGCGGACCGAGACGGTCGAGCTCGGCGCGCACCTGCGGAGCGCGGACCGCGAGCTCCGCGGCCGCCCGGGACGCGGTAGCGGCGGCCGTGATCGCCGCCTCATGCGCCGCCGCCGCGTCTGCGGCAAGCGCGGAGGTGGCCTCGGCCGTCGACGGGGCGTCGGGGTCGACGGTGGCGAGCCGTGGGTCGGCGAGGGCCGCACGCACGGCGGCGAGCTCGTCGTCGTGGCGGCGCAGCCACTGCTCCAGCTCGGCGATCGCGTCGGGCGTCAGCTCTGCGGCACGCAGCGCGGCCTCGTCGGCCAGACCACCGGCGTCGAGGGCGTCGCGCAGGCGTCGCTCGGCGTCGGCGGCCGCGGCCTGGGCCGCCTCGGCCTCGCGCACCACCTGCTGCGCCTTGTCGAGGTACTGGCGCTCGAACGCTAGCGCGCTGCGGTGCAGCTCGACGGTGTCGTGCCCGCCGCGCGCCGCGTCGATCTCGGCGACCGTCCCGGCGATCTCCTGCTCGAGCGCCTGGACACGGGTCCGCGTCGCCGCAGCGGTCTCGCGGCACGACGCCGAACGCTGCCGCTCCGTGTCGGTGCGGGTCGTGATCGTCCCGAGCTCGCGGCGCAGCTCCTCCGATGCCCGGCCAGCCGCCTCGGCGGCCGCGACCGCGGCCGTCGCCCGCTCCTCGCGCTCGGCCAGCACCGCGATCGGATCCTCGCCCGCGACCGCCAGCGCGGTGGCGCGGGCCCGCTCGACGTTCGAGACCGCGGCATCGGCGGCGTCCTTGGCCGTGCGCAGGCGCTCCGCCTCGGTCTCGGCGGCGCGTTCCGCGGCCTCGTCGACGTGGTCCGTCCCGGCCGCGGCGGGTCGGGGATGCTCGGCCGATCCGCAGACCGGGCACGGCTCGTCGTCGCCGAGCGTGCCCGCGAGCTCCGCGGCGATGCCGGCCAGCCGGCGGGACCGGACGTCCAGCAGCCGCTCGCGGGCGTCCTGGTACGCGGTGACCGCGGACCGACGGGCATCCTCGACGCCACGGAGCTCCACCGCGAGCCGGTCGCGATCGCGGGCCGCGGCCGTCTGCTTCGCCGCCAGCGCCGCGGCGGCGCGCAGATCGTCGATCCGTGCGGCGACGTCGGACTGCCGACGCAGGTCCTCCTCGACCGTCGGAACGCGCGCGCCGAGGGTACGGACGACATCGTCGGCGGCGGCGGCATCGCGCTCCGCCTGCTCGGCCTCCTGCATCAGCCGGGCGAGCTCGCGGCGGCGCTCCGGCAACGCGGCCTCACGATCGGCGAGGCCCCGCAGGGCGGCGTGCTCGCGATCCCGGGCGTCGCGGGCGGCGGACCAGCCGTCGGGGGCGCTCGCGTCGAGATCGTCGGCCTCCAGGCCCGCGACCCACCTGCGGGCCTTGCCGAGCTGCTCGTCGGCCTTGTGCCTCGCGACGCGGGCCGCGACCGCGTCACGACGGGGGCCGCGCGCCGGCTCGGCGCGGCGTGCGCGGTCGATGGCGGCGCGGTCGGCGTCGCGGGCCGCGGCATCGGCCTCCAGCGCGGCCAGCCGCTCGACGTGACCGCGACGCTCGGCGGCGCGGGCATCGCGCTCACGGGCCTCCTGCTCGGCCCGCCGGGCGGTGTCGAGCGCGGCGGAGCGGCGTCGCCGTACCGCGGTGGTGCGCTCGACCTCGGCGGTGACCCTGGCGGTGGTGGTGGCGATCCACGTCCGGACCGCGTCCGTGTCGGCGGGATCGGGCGGGTCGGCGAGCGCGCCGGCGGTGGACTCCGACGGCGGGCCACCGGTCTCGGAGCCGGAATCCAACGGTGGGGGCAGCGGCTCGGCCGGCCCATCCGGGGTCGCCCGGCGGGCATCGGCCGGGTCCGTCTGGGGGACGGCGTCCGGGTCAGCCTGGCGGATGTCGTCGTCCGTCTCCGCGCCCGTCCCGAGATCCGCCGGCACGGTCGCGACGAGACCCGCCAGCCGCTGCGCGAACGCCCGCTCGGCCTCGTCTGCGGTCCTGCGGGTGCGGCCCGCCTCATCTTCCAGCCACGCCTCGATCCGCTTGAACCGGCGGGCGTCGAACAGGCGCTCCAGCAGCTTCTGGCGCTCCTCGGCGTCGGCGCGCAGGAACGTCGCGAACCCGCCCTGCGGCAGCAGCACCACCTGGGCGAACTGGTCGAGGTTCATGCCCAGCAGCTGCTGCAGCTCGCTGCCGATCTCCTGGAGCGACGTGCTGACCGCCCGCCAGGAACCGTCGGGCTCCTGCTCCCGGAGCGTCGCGGACGGACGCTCGACGGTGGTGCCGCCTCCGCGCCGCGACGGGCGCTCGTGCTCGGCCACCCGGCGGATCAGGATCCGACGGCCGGCGATCGTCGCCTCGAGCTCCACCTCGGGCGTCAGATCGATCGGCCGATGGTCGCTGACGAGACGTCCGCCGTCCTGGCGCGCCCCGGGAACCTGGCCGTAGAGTGCGAAGCAGATCGCGTCGAGGACGCTCGTCTTACCGGCACCGGTCGGGCCGGTCAGGAGGAACAGCCCGCCGGTCGACAACGCGTCGAGGTCGACCTCCTCCGTACCGCCGAAGGGGCCGAACCCCTGGATCCGCAGTCGGTGCAGTCGCACGCCGTCAGTCGGCCGCGACCGGCTCGCGCCGGCGATCGACGATCACGGGGGTGGGGGCGACGGTCGGATCCTCACGGCGGGCCGCCACGGCCGCCCGGTCCAGCAGGGCCCGCTCGGCGTCGTCGACGGCGCGCAGGCGCACGTCGTCGACGAACCGCATCGCGACCTCCAGGTCGCTGGCCCCGCGCACACGGGTCACGTAGTCGGTGCGGGTGCGCTCGCGGACGCCCTCGGGCTCGTGGTCGAGGACGAGGACGTGCGGGAATCGCGCCCGCAGTCGCTCCATCGGGATCGCCGGCCGCTCGGTGTCGGTCAGCGTCACGCGCAGCCAGTGGTCGGTCAGGCCGGCGTGGGCGGGGTCCTCGAGCAGCTCGTCCAGGCGGCCGCGGAGCTCGGCGGTCGGGCGCCAGGTCGGCAGCGACAGCAGCCGCTCACCGACCGGCTCGCCGGGCGCGCCGAGCTCGACGAGGACGGCGCTGCGTGCGATGCGGCCCTCGACGAACGAGTACGCGACCGGCGACCCGGCGTAGCGCGCCCCGGGAGCGACCGCGTGCGGCTGGTGCAGGTGCCCGAGCGCCAGGTAGTCGACCCCCGCGAACGTCGAGGGATCGACCTCGGACGCCCCGCCGACGCTGATGTCGCGCTCGGACGGCGAGACCTGACCGCCGTGGACGAACGCGTGAGCGGTCACGACGGTGCGGTCGACGCCCTCGCGCGCGGCCGCGTCGGTGCGGATCCGGTCCATCGCCGCTCCGAGCACCCCGGCGTGGCTGCGCTCCGATGCGCCGAGCGCCTCGTGGGTGACGTCCGGCTCCAGGAAGGGGATCCCGTACAGCGCGACCGGCCCGTGCTCGTCCTCCAGCAGCAGCGGGCGGTCCAGGTCGTCGGTCCCGGAACGCAGGTGCACGCCCGCCGCCTCGATGAGCCGCGCGAACGGCCCCAGCCGTCCCGGCGAGTCGTGGTTGCCGGTGATCGCGAGCACCGGGGCGACCCGGGCCAGGCGGGCGAGTGCGCTGCAGGCGAGATCGACGGCGGCGACCGGCGGGATCGCCCGGTCGAAGAGGTCGCCGGCGACGAGGATCGCGTCGGGCCGGTGCTCCTGCGCGAGCGACACGAGCGCATCGAGCGCCGCGGCCTGCGCCTCGTGCAGGTCGGCCCGGTGGAACGTGCGGCCGACGTGCCAGTCGGCGGTGTGCAGGATCCTCATCCTCCTCGACGGTACGCCCGGGGTCGGATGGCTCCACGAACCGCCTGCATCTGCCGGACTTCCCCCGACCCGGGCTCCCGGGCGGCCCCGCCCGAGGCGCCCACCGGCGTGAACGCGACGTGAGCGCCGCGTGAACGACGATCGGCCCGGCCGATGGGTCGTTCACTGATGTTCCGATTGTCAACGGGCTCGGACGGAGTACGATGTCGTCGTCGCGCTCTGGAGGGGTGGCAGAGTGGACGATTGCGCTGGTCTTGAAAACCAGAGGTCGGGTGACGATCCAGGGGTTCGAATCCCCTCCCCTCCGCCTGGGTCCGGGACGGGACCCACGCGCGCTCCGTCCGGGGGGACGGAGCGCGCATTCTTCCTGCGACCCGGACCGGCGCCGATGGCCGGTCCGGCAGCGCCTCCGCGGGGTCGGCGTCGCGGCGCGTCGCGGGCGGCGACGCCCGGTCCCGGCGGCCAGGCCTCAGGCCTGCTTCGCCCGCTCCTCCTCGAGCTTGCGCAGCTCGATCCGCCGGATCTTGCCGGTCAGCGTCTTGGGCAGGTCGTCGACGAACTCGACCTCGCGCGGGTACGCGTACGCGGAGTGCGTGTCGCGCACGTACTGCGAGATCTCCTTCCCGAGCTCGTCGCTGGGCTCGGGGTGGGCCGCCGTCGGGTTGTGCCGGACGAACGCCTTGACGATCCACCCGCGGCGCTCGTCGGGCTTCGCGACGACGGCGGCCTCGGCGACTGCCTCGTGCTCCAGGCAGGCCGACTCGACCTCGAACGGCCCGACGCGGTACCCGGCGGTCAGGATCACGTCGTCGGCGCGTCCCTCGAACCAGACGTAGCCGTCCTCGTCCACACGGGCCGCGTCCTTGGAGTGGAACCACTCGCCGCCGAACGTCTCCTCGGTCGCCTCCGGGTTGTTCCAGAACCCGAGCGGCCACGTCGGGCTCGACCCGCGCCGCCAGCAGATCTCGCCGCGCTCACCGACGGGTACCGGGTTCTCGTCCTCGTCGAGGACCTGCACGTCCCACCCGGGCATGACCTTGCCCATCGAGCCGTCGCGCACCTCCATGAACGGGAAGTTCGCGCAGAGCGGGTATCCCTCCGACAGGCCGTAGAAGTCCAGCACCGTGATGCCGTACTGCTCGCGGACCCACCTGATCGCCTCGGGGTTGAGGGGCTCGCCCGCCGAGCAGGCGCGGCGCAGCGGGATCGGGAACCGGCGGCCTGCGTCCTCGACGGCCATCAGCGACCGCAGCGCGGTGGGGGTGGTGAAGAGGTTCGTGATCCGGTGGCGGCTCAGGAACGCGAGCTCCGCCTCGGGCGAGAACCCGCCCTCGCGCTGCGCCACGTACTGGATCGCGCCCACGCGCCAGCCGCCCATCAGCGGGTTGATCCCCGCGGCCCACGCCCACTCGGCCATCGACCGGAACCGCTCGCCCTCCTGCAGCTCGTGGCAGTACTCGAACTCCTCGTGCCCGAGCACGAACCGGTGCGCGTGGAGGATCCCCTTGGCCAGGCCGGTCGTCCCGGACGTGTAGAAGAGCTGCGCGGGATCCTCGCTCGACGTGTCGACGGTCGTGAACTCGTCGGATGCCCCGGCGAGCAGCTCGGGCGTGAGGACGACGACCGCCGGGGGGTCGCCGTCGGTGTCCGTCAGCGCCTCGCGGATGAGGCTCTCGTGGGCGGGATCGGTGACGACGATCCGCGACTGGCTGTCCCCGACGCGGTGACGGATGCCCTCGACGCCGTAGAGCACCGACATCGACAGCAGGACCGCCCCGGCCTTGTACGTGCCGATGAACGCGGCTGCCGTCTCCGGGGTCGGGGGCAGCAGCATCGCGATCCGGTCGCCGCGCTGCACGCCGTGCTCGACGGCCACGTTGGCGAACCGTGCGGCGAGCGACTGGATCTCCCCGAAGGTCACCTCCCGCACCTCGCCCGCGGGGTTCTCGTGGACCATCGCGGGCTGATCGGCCGGCCAGCGGTCACAGACGGCGGTGGCGATGTTGTAGCGCTCGGGCACGCTCCACGTGTGCTCGGCGACGAGCTGCTCGTAGGTCCGGACGCCGGAGGGGGAGCTCATGGCTCGAATCTCCCACATCGTCCCTCGCGTGGAAAGCGCGGCGCGGGGAGTCGTCGCGCGCCCCGGCCTCGTACGCTTCGCGGCATGTTCCAGGTCTCGACCGCCGATCTCGACCGCACCCGCCTGCTGCTCCGGCTCGTCGCCGTCGTCGCCCTGATCGACGTCCTGCTGCTCGTGCCGCTCGTCATCGGGCGGCTCGGGATCGTCGACAGCGAGGACTACAAGAGCGTCGTCGGCATGACCCACGGCATGGTGTTCATGGTCCTGGCGGCGCTGACGGCACTCGGGCTCCTGCAGCGCCGTTGGAACATCAAGCTCCCCGGACTCATCATCGGCGCCAACCTGATCCTCTTCGGCCTCCTGCAGGCGGTGGACCCCGACACCTCGACCGCGGTGGCCGTCCCGGTCGGCATCGTCATGGCCGTCCTCGTCGTGATCCCGCTGACCGCCGACATCCTGGCCCAGCGGGAGCTCGACGCGACGGCGTAGCGCTCAGCCCGCGGGAGCGAGCACGGCGGGCGCCCCGAAGGGCACGAGGCACGGCGGCATGACGACGCTGCCGTCGTCCTGCAACCCGTGCTCGAGCAGGGCGATGATCGTTCGGCCGACGGCGACCGCCGTGCCGTTGAGCGTCGCCAGGGGCTCGGGACGGCGGGGCGGGTCGGCCTGGTTGTCGCGGATCCGGACGCCGAGCCGCCGGGCCTGGTGCTCGGTGGTGTTCGACGTGGAGGTCAGCTCGCGGTAGGTCTGCTGCGACGGCAGCCACGCCTCGCAGTCGAACTTCCGTGCCGCGGACGCACCGAGGTCGTCGACCGCGATGTCGACCACGCGGTAGGGGATGCCGAGCTCGGTGAGGATCTCCTCCTCGAGGCCGAGCAGCCGCTCGTGCTCGGCCTCGGCGTCCTCGGGCGGGACGAAGCAGAACATCTCGACCTTGTCGAACTGATGGACGCGGAAGATGCCGCGATCGCTGGCCCCGGCCGCGCCGGCCTCGCGGCGGAAGCACGGCGAGAACCCGGCGTAGCGGCGCGGCAGGGTGTCGGCCTCGAGGATCTCGTCGGCGTGCATCGACGCCAGCGCGACCTCGCTGGTGCCGACGAGGTACAGCTCGTCGGCGGGGAGCGTGTAGATCTGCTGCTCGGTGTCGGGGAGGAATCCGGTGCCGTACAGCGCTTGCTCCCGGACGAGCACCGGCGGGACGACCGCCTCGTGGCCGTGCCCGCGGAGCTTGCTCAACGCCCACTGGACGAGGGCGAGCTCGTCGAAGACGAGCTCGCCGCGCAGGTACGCGAACCGCGATCCCGAGTGCCGCGCGCCGCGCTCCATGTCGTCCC
>JBFWKS010000151.1:0-10104 GCA_050252545.1 Solirubrobacteraceae bacterium | reverse complement strand
CATCGACGCGCGCAGCGCCCCCATCGTGACCGTCGTGAGGACGATGTCCTTCTCGTAGATCGGGTCGAAGATGGTGTTGAACACGGCCTGGGCGGTGGTGGCCTGGCCCATCCGCTTCAGGGCGATCGCCACGACCGTGCGGGCCTGGCCGCTGGCCACGAGGGTGCGCGCCAGCTGCGCGGCGGACGCCCCGGTGAGCCCGCCGGTGTTGACCCGGACGACGGGCTTGCCTACCGGGCAGAAGAAGCTGCTCTTCTCGGGGCAGTTCACGCCGCCGAGCGCGTCGGGCGCCACGCCGATGACAAACGCGTCGACCTCGGATGGATCGATCTGCGCCTGCTCGAGCGCCGGACGCGTGGCGTCCCACATGAGGTCGCCGCTGCTCTTGTCGGCGTGCCGTCGACGATAGGGCGTCTGGCCGACCCCGCTGATGGCGATCTCATGCATGTTCGAGCACCGCCGCGATCTGCACCTGGCCGGCCACGCAGGAGGAGCCCGAGGCGAGGGCCACGCCTCCCCCGGGGCTGCCGGCACCCCGCAGCGCGTCGGCAGCAGCGGCGATCCGGACGAGTCCCATCGCCGGCGCGCACGCACCGAGCGCGTAGCCGCCCGAGGCGTTGATGCGGTCGTCGTCGGCCAACGACCCCATGCCGTCCCCGGGCGCGGCCGCCCCCACCGCCTCGACCGCGAGCGCCTCGTCGAAGAGCGTGGCGCCGTCGAGCTCGAAGACAGTGACGTCGTCGACGCTCCGGCCAGCCAGCTCGAGAGCGTCGCGGCTGGCTCGGCGCAGTGCCGGTAGTCCGAGCAGGTCGCGGTCGCCCGGCCAGTACGGATCGGTGCTGGTCACGATCGCCGGGACGCGCACGTCCGTCGTCTCCGTGGTGAGCACCATCGCGCACACCACGTCGGCGGGGGTCGCGGCCTCGTCGGGTCGCAGCGGCGCGGGCACGGGGCCGGGGGGCGGCAGCTCCGCCGCGCGGCGTCGGCCCGCCTGCTCGCGACGGCGACGGCGCGCGTCCGTACGGCGGTGCCCGTAGTCCGGGTGGGCCGCCAGCGCGGCCGAGGCACGCAAGCCCGACACGGCCAGCTCGGTCATGCCCAGCGGCGCGGAGAAGAAGGGGTCGAAGAGCGAGTTGGAGATCCGCTCGGGCTGCCCCTCGCTCGCCCGTCCCCACCCGGCCACCAGGCAGGTCCGGGCCTCACCGGCCTGGATCTGGGCCAGCGCGATCGCCAGCGCTGCCGCGCCGTCCTCGCTGACCCGGATCTCCTCCTTCAGGTACGCGCCCGCGGTGGGAGCGTGGATCATGCTGGTGAGCGATCGCCCGTCGACCATGTCGTGCGCGGCCAGCACCACCGAGTCGACCTCGGCGATGTCGGTCCCGCTGTCGACGAGGGCCGCGTGGACGGTCTCGAAGATCAGCTCCCCCAGGTTCAGGGCGGGGTCACGCCAGGAGAAGCGCAGCGACGGCTGCTTCAGGTAGGCGGGGGGTGGCACGCGGTGACCGTACGACGCAGGCCCACCGCGACTCAATCGCTGTGTCGACTATCTGAACCGGCACCGGAACGTGGCGCGTCGGCGGTCCCCGATCCTTCCCGTCCGCGTGTGCGAGACGCGGCTTGACTCGTGCGGGTGCCGTCCCGCACGGTGCCCGCATGGATCGCGTAGATCGTCTGTCCGGCCAGGTCGTCCTCGTCTCCGGCGCCGCGCGCGGGATGGGGGCCGCGTGCGCACGCCGCCTCGTCGCCGACGGCGCGGCCGTCGTGGCCGGAGACGTCCGACGCGACGACGTCTCCGCCCTCGCGGGGGAGCTCGGTCCCCGCTGCGCGGCCGTGACGCTCGACGTCGTCGACCCGGAGTCCTGGGCCTCCGCCGTCGAGGTCGCGACCACGCGCTTCGGGGAGCTGAGCGCCCTCATCAACAACGCCGGCATCCTGCGCCGCACGCCGATCGCCGACGGGGACGTCGACGCGTATCGACAACTGGTCGACGTCAACCAGCTCGGCGTGTACCTGGGCATGCGTGCGGTCGCCCCTTCGATGACGACGGCCGGCCGCGGAGCGATCGTCAACGTGTCGTCGATCGACGGCCTGCTCGGGATGGCGGGCCTGGCCGGCTACGTGTCGACGAAGTGGGCGGTGCGGGGCATGACCAAGGTCGCGGCGCTCGAGCTCGGACCGTCCGGGGTGCGCTGCAACTCGGTGCATCCCGGATACATCGACACGCCGATGCTCACCGTCGAGGGCCGGATGCGCGAGGAGACCAAGCGCCGGCTCGCAGCGCAGGTGCCGGGCGGCACCATGGGCACGCCCGACGACATCGCAGCGGTCTGCGCGTTCCTCGTGTCCGACGACAGCCGCTACGTCAACGGTGCGGAGATCGTCGTCGACGGAGGGCTGATCGCCGGGATCCATCCCGCGGGCGCGTGACCGCCCCGGCGCGGGCGGCCGCGGGGTGCCGTTGCCCCGACCCGCCCCGGCCGGCGTCCGCTCCTCGCACCCGCGCCCGGCGACCGGGCGTTCGTCAGGCAGGCCAGCGTTCCTGCAGGTAGGTCCAGGCCCTCGCGACCTGCTCGGCGATCACCGGGCGGCGGGCCGCGAAGGCGTCCGCCGCCGCGTCGTCGTAGGCCTCGGGCATACCGACCACGCTGGCCCTGAGCACCGCCGATGCCGCCCGCTCCAGGAACGTGGCGCGCACCACCGCGTCGGCCACGCTCTCGCCGGCGGTCACCGCCCCGAACCCCCGCAGGAGCACCGCGGTTCCCCGTCCGAGCGTCTCGGCCAGCGCATCGGCCTGCTCCGGCCGGGTGACCGTGACGGCGACGTCGTGGACCGGCACCTGCGCGCCCAGCATCAGGGCGAGGCCGGTCGTCGCCGGCAGCGGCCGGACGAGCGTCGACCAGGCGAAGCAGTCGGGGCCGTGGAACCGGACCACGCTCCCGAGGTCCGGCCGCGCGCGGAGCACGCCCAGGTGCAGCGCCGCCTCGCCGGGGATCAGGGCCGGGTCGCCGTCGAGCACCGTTCCGTCGAGGTCTAGGCGCAGCAGCTCCTCCGCCCGCTCCACCAGGCCGGGACCGACCCGCGGAGTGATGAGCACCGTGCCGTTCTGCGCCCGGGCGCTGACGTGCCCGAAGGCGTCGGTCAGCCGCTCTCCGTCGAGGATGCGGCATGCCGCGAGCAGCTCCCGGCGAAGGGATGCATCGTCCGGAGGACGCGGACGCACCGGGGTGTCTGCCGTGGCGCTCTCGCCGATCATCACCCGAGGCTCGCGCTGACGACCGGGGCGGGGCAACGACCGTCCCGGATCCGCAAACGCCGGCGGACCTCTCCGCGTCCTGGCTTCCGGAACGTCCGTTGCCGGGCCCGTGGGCGGCTGGTGGGCTGGGACGATGGCCATCGCCTCGACGCCGACGCCCCCGAGCGTGGAGGTCCTGCGGGACGCGATCCGCCGGTTCCTGGCCGACGCCGCCCCGCCGTCGACCTGCGACGCGTGGCTGCGCGGGTTCGATCCGGAGCTCAGCCGCGAGCTCGGCCGCCAGGGATGGATCGGGATGATGGTGCCCCGGGAGTGGGGAGGCCGGGGGTTCGGGTACGTCGAGCGCTACGTCGTGATGGAGGAGCTGCTCGCGGCCGGAGCGCCGGTCGCCTACCACTGGTTCGCCGACCGCCAGATCGCCCCGACGCTGCTGGCGTCGGGCAACGAGCGGCTGCAGCGCGAGCTGCTTCCGCGGATCTGCCGGGGCGAGCTCTGCTTCTGCATCGGCATCAGCGAGCCGAACGCGGGCTCGGACGTGTCGGCCATCGCCACCCGCGCGACACCGCAGGGCGACGACTGGGTCGTCGACGGCCAGAAGGTGTGGACGACCGGGGCCCAGCACGCGCAGTACTGCCACCTCGTGGCACGCACCGATCGCCACCAGGACGATCCGCACCGGGGCCTGACCGAGTTCGTCGTGCCGATGGACGCGCCCGGGATCACCGTCCGCCCGATCGAGGACCTGTCGGGCGAGGCCCACTTCGCCGAGATCTTCTTCGACGGCGTGGTCGTCGAGGGCTGGCGGATGATCGGCGAGCGGGGAGAGGGGTTCCGGCAGATCGCCCGTCAGCTCGACTACGAGCGCTCGGGACCCGAGCGGTTCAGCAGCACGCTCCCTCTGCTCCAGGCGCTGCTGGACCACGTCCGGCGCGAGGCGTTGACCGGGTGGGAGCGCGAGATCGGTGAGTTGCTGGCGCGACTGGCGGCGCTGCGCGCGATGTCGTTGGACGTGGCGCGGGCGATGGACGGGGGTGCCCCGCCGTCTGCGGGCGCCGCGCTGGTCAAGGACCTCGGCGCGACCTTCGAGCAGGACGTGGTGACCGTCGCGCGCGAGGTGATCGAGGACGTGGAGCCGGCCGGGGCGGGCGGGGTGGCCCCGCTCTCCGCGCGACTGGCGGAGGCGCTGTTGCACCAGGCGAGCTTCACCCTGCGCGGGGGCACCGCCGAGGTGCTGCGCGAGATCGTCGCGCGGCGCATGCTCGGGCTCGGCCGCTCGAGCTGAGCCCGAGGGGATGATCGACCCGCCGACCGAGCACGCGCGGCGCGGCCCGCTTGCCGGCGTGCGCGTCCTGGAGGTCGGCGGCATCGGCCCGGTGCCCTTCGCCGGCATGGTGCTGACGGACCTGGGCGCCGACGTACTGCGTCTCGATCGTCCGCGACCGGAGCGAGGCGATCCGCGACTGGACCTGACGCTTCGCGGCCGGCCGACGGTACGCGTCGACCTCAAGCACCCCGACGCCCGTCCGGCGGTGCTGGAGCTGTGCGACCGTGCCGACGTGCTGGTCGAGGGGTTTCGCCCCGGGGTGATGGAGCGCCTGGGGCTGGGCCCGGACGACGTCCATGCCCGCCGGCCGGAGCTGGTGTACGGGCGGGCGACCGGCTGGGGTCAGGACGGCCCGCTGGCCCGGGCGGCCGGGCACGACGTCAACTACATCGCGGTGGCCGGCGCACTCGGCGCGATGGCCCGCGCCGGCGAGCGGCCGCTCTTCCCGCTCAACCTCGTCGGGGACTACGCGGGCGGTGCGCTGCTGTTGACGATCGGCGTGCTGTCGGCGCTGCACCACGCCCGCGCGACCGGCGAGGGCCAGGTGGTGGACGCGGCGATGGTCGACGGTGCCGCGCTGCTGACGACCCTGTTCCACGGCCTGCGGGCCGCGGGACGCTGGAGCGACGAGCCCGGAACGAACCTGCTGGATTCCGGCGCCCCCTTCTACGAGGTGTACGCGACCGCCGACGATGGCCATGTCGCCGTCGGTGCGCTCGAGCCCGTCTTCTACGCCCGGCTGCTGGAGCTGCTGGGCGTGCCCGCCGAGGAGATGCCCCAGCACGACCGGGCCCGATGGCCGGCGTTCAAGCGCCGCCTGGCGGCCATCTTCGCCAGCCGCGACCGCGAGCACTGGCGCGCGCTCCTGGAGGGCGAGGACGCGTGCGCGACCGTGGTCGAGTCGTTGACCGAAGCTCCGCACCACCCGCACCTGCGCGCCCGCGGGACGTTCGTCGTCGTCGACGGCGTCGTACAACCGCAGGCGGCACCACGGTTCAGCGCCACGCCGACCGCCGCCCGGCCCCCGGCCGCCTCTGCAGCCCGCGCGCGTGCGCTTCGGCGGTGGGGCGTCGACGCGGACGCCCCGGCCGCCTGGCTGACCGATTGAGCGCGGTGGGCGGAAGGTGCGCCGACAGCGGGCCGCGTCGACCGCTGCGTGCGGTGACCGAAAGGTCCCGGGGTCGTTGCCCCAACCATCGGCGGCCGCAGTCCGGTCGGGCACCGCCAGCTGACGGTGCCCGACGTCGTGCCCACCGGTGCGGTGCGCCTCAGCGACTCAGCGCGACCACAGCTCGCGATTGACCGTGTGCAGGTACGGCAGCAGGACGATGGGCCCAGGAACGGGATGCCACCGATCAGCCAGAAGCCGAGGACGCCCAGGTCGGAGACCCCGAAGCGCATCGCGAAGTCCGCCTGCATCTGGAACGCGTAGACCGTCCAGGCGACGAAGTACAGCCAGTTGGCGATGATCGACCACTGCAGCCCCCACTTCTTCATCTTGAGGAGCCCGTAGGCGGCGGCGACCTTGATCGGCATCACGACGAACATGAACGACCAGCAGATGGCCATCTCTCCCGGGATGTGGTTGCCGCCTAGGCTGGTCGAGTTGAACAGCGACGTGTACGACCCGTCGGCGAGCATGCCGTAACCGAACCAGAGCGTCTGCGCCAGGGTCGTGTCGTGCGCCCAAAGCAGCGCCGTCCCCCACGCCAGCGAGTTCGCTGCGGCGTCGACCAGCATCAGACCGCCGATGATGGTCACCGACCACGGCCGGATCGCCGTCCCGGCTCGTTCGGCCCGTCGCAGCAGCACCATGCCCCAGATCACGAAGGGGAGGCCGATCGGTCCCAGGATCCACGTGCCACAGATCAACAAGCCGATGAAGAAGAGGCGGTCGCCACGCTTGACGAGGTCACTGGAGGAGCCCGTCGGGCTCTCGGTCCGGTGCCGCCGCGGCGGCGTACCCACCGCCGGTGTCGTAGTGCTCACTGCCAACCCCACTTGATCAGGATGTACGGCATGAGGAACGCCGCCTCCACGACGAGGTACAGGAAGAGGAAGATCGCCCAACCCAGGAGCCACTTGTGGAGCCTCTGGTGCTCGGGTGGCGTGATCGAATCCCGTCCGTCCAACGGATCGTGCTCGGATGCGGACATCAGAAGGACCCCGATCTACTCATCAACAGGTAGGCGCCGAACATGAAGCCGACGATCAGGCCGAGGGTGAGCACCAGGCGCCAGGTGTCGTGCCAGAGTCCCCCGCCGTTGTCGACGTTGGTGGCCCGCTGGAACGCCTCGCGGTCCTGGTTGTCGATCGCGCGCAGCGCCTCCGGGTTCCGCGCGACGCCCGGCCGCTCCGCGAGCTTCTGCGACAGGTGCCCCCCGTCGCCGAACCCGCTTCCGTAGCCGTGGTTGGCGGCCTGGATGAACTGGGTGGTGATCGTCACCATCGCCCATCCGATGAGCAGCGTGAGCATGAGCGTCACGCCGAGGCGTGGCCCACGGAACGCCGCGATCACGACGAATCCTCGCTTGCGTTTCGAGACATGGCCGGACCCTAGGTCCGGGCATCACCCGCGACAACGGGCGTCTTGCCATCCTGAACGACCCTGGGCAGACCGGAGTGACCATGCCTACGGTCGGCGCCATGGACTACGTCGCCAGTGCTGATGAGGTCGGACTCGCCGAGACGGCCCTGCGTGCGGGGCTTCCGGTCATGCTCGTGGGTCCGACCGGTTGCGGCAAGACCCGCATGGTGGAGCACCTGGCGCAGCTCCTCGAGCGCCCGCTCCGCGTAGTGGTCGGCAACGACGACACCACGACCGCCGACCTGCTCGGTCGATACCTCGTCCGCGACGGCGACATCGAGTGGCACGACGGACCGGTCACGACCGCCGTTCGCCGTGGCGAGCTGTGTTACCTGGACGAGGTCGTCGAGATCCGCAGCGAGGCCATCGCGTCGTTGCATCCCCTCGCGGACCATCGTCGGAGCGTGTACCTCGACCGCACCGGCGAAGAGGTGACCGCCGCTCCCGGCTTCGGCCTGATCTGCTCCTACAACCCCGCGCGCATGGCCGGCTTCCGCGAGCTGCGATCGGCGTTCACCCAGCGGTTCGTGACGCTGTCGGTCGATTACCTCCCACCGGAGCGCGAGGTGGAGGTACTCGTCGGCGAGACCCAGGTCGGCCGCGAGCAGGCCGAGCGACTGGTGCACCTCGGCACCAGCCTGCGGCACGCGCTGCGTGAGCACGCGACCGATCCGCCGTCGACGCGCATGCTGGTCTACGCCGCGTCGCTGCTGCGGCAGGGGCTCGACGAGGAGCGCGCGGTCGAGGCGTGCCTGGTCGGTCCGCTCTCGGCAGGGCGGGCGAGCGACGCGCAGATGGTGCGCGAGATCGCCGCCGCAGCGCGATGACGCATGGTCCCCCTCCGGGCGACGTCCGGCGGGCAGTCGACGCCCTCGCCCGCGGACTGTCGCTCGGCACCCGCCGCGGCGGCGAGCTCGTCGTGGGCCCGTCGGCCGCGCTGACGACCGACCTGCACACCGTGTTCGTCCCGTGGCCGCTCGCGTACGGTGACGCCGACGCGCGATCGGCGGCGATGCTGATGGTGGCGCTGCAGTGCGCTCCGACGAAGCACGCCGCCGCCTCGCTGCCGCTGGGAGAGCTAACGCCCCGGCAGAAGCGCGCGGTCAGCATCCGCGAAGGTGCGGCGGCGCTCGGGTGGCTCGCGGATCGCTGGCCCGGGTTGTCGCGGCATGCCGCAGCGTGGATCCCGTTGGACCCTGCTCCATGGCGGGAGCTGGAGCCCGAGGCCCTGGCCGAGGACGCCATCCGACTGGCGGCTCGGGCCCGCGGCGACGCGATCGACGTGCCTTGGCTCCTCGGCGAGCTCCCGCTGAGGCCTGAGGCCGGCGACGCGCTGCGCGAGTTCGCCCGTCGCGCTCGTTCTCGCATGCCCTTCTCGCTGGAGCGCACCGTGGAGCGGGTGCGCGCCACCATCCAGATCCCGGTCGGGGGACGTGGCGGGGAGCAGGCGCCCGAGAACGGCCCACCCGAAGGCTACGAGCCCCCCGAGTTCGGGCCGGCCAGCGGCGTCGGGATGCTCTACGACGAATGGGACGTGCATCGCCAGGAGTACCGGGCGGACTTCGTCACCGTCGTCGAGGGTCGCGCGTCCGTGGGCGTGCCCGAGCGGAGGCACCCGGACCGCACGCTCGAGCCGTGGTTCTCGATGCCGCTCCAACGCCGGTGGACCGGGCGCCTCGAGGACGGGATCGACATCGACGTCGACGCGATCGTCGACGCTCACGGCGATCCGGACGGCCAGGGACCCCGGCGGTTCTACCGGGATCGCCCGCCGGGCTCCCGCGACGCCGCGTTCGCCCTGCTGCTCGACGTGTCCGGCTCGTTGGCCCAGGGCAGCCTGCTGCGGCAGGAGCTGCGGTGCGCGGACGCCCTGGCGGACGCGATGGTCGGGACAGGCGAGAGGTTCGGCGTCTTCAGCTTCTGGAGCGACGGACGTACGCAGGTGCACGTCGACGTCGTACGAGGGTTCGGCGCACGGTCGTCGCGACCTCCGAGCGCGGCGCGACTCGTCCCGCGTGGGTACACCCGGCTGGGGGCTCCGATCCGTCACGTCACCGCCAAGCTGCGAGACGTGGATGTCACCCGGCGGGCGCTGCTGGTGCTCACCGACGGCCTTCCGAGCGACGACGGATACGAGGGCCCCTACGCCTGTCACGACGTTGCGAAGGCGGTGGAGGAGGCCGAGGTCGCGGGTGTCGCCGTGATGGTGCTGGGCGTCGGCGTGGTCGACGACGATCCGCTCGCCGACCTGCTCGGCGAGCGGATCCGGCGTCTCGAGGGGCAGGGCGATCTGACCCGGGCCGTCGCCGAGGTGCACCGCCGCCTGATGGTGTCGTGACGGGTGATCCGGAGGCGGTCGCTCCGCGCCGCACGTGCTGGCCGTCGGCATCGTCGGCCGGCGCGTGCCGAGGAGCCACGTGGCCGGTCGTCGCCTCGCGACGACCGGCCAGCGACCCGCCCTCCCCTTCCGTCGCCCCCGCCGTCAGGCGACCGGGTTCGCACGCGGTTCCAGCGGCGTTCCCTCACGGCGCGCCGCTCCCGTCTGGCGCGGCGCTCGCCTCTCCTCCACTGGACTCCGCGGGGGATCGAGATCCCGCAGCAGGGCGTCCGCCACCGCGGTCCCGGTCACCGCGCACGCCTGCATGCCGCCGTCGCCGTAGTCCCGCACCCCGTCCCCGACGTTGAAGAGGTTGGGGATCGGCGTCTCGCGCGGCATCTCGCGGCCGACGACGCAGCGCGCCGCCGGCCAGTTCCCGCCGATGACCCGGGTACGCAGGACCCGCGCCCGGTCGAACCCGTCGAGCTGGTCGTGCAGCTCCCGCATCGTCGCGGCCACCTCGGCCTCCTCGTCGAACGGCGAGAGCGCCGGGACGGGGACCGCGTACACGACGTAGAGGTGCCACGCCGGCGGGGCCACCTCAGGGCAGGACGAGGTCACGT
>JBFWKS010000150.1:0-10129 GCA_050252545.1 Solirubrobacteraceae bacterium | reverse complement strand
TCGGGTCGTGCGTCGATCCTCCGAGATTGAGCTTCACGTTGCGGGCGGTGAGCTCGTCGGCGATGTTCCGAGCGTCGGGCATCGACCGGGCGAGCCGGTCGAGCTTGGTGACGACCAGCGCGTCGCCGGCGCGGCAGGCGGCGAGGGCTTCGCGGAGTCCGGGGCGGTCGCGGTTGGTGCCGGTGAAGCCGTGGTCGACGTAGATGCGGTCGGGCTTCACGCCGAGCGCCTCGAGCGCGTTGCGTTGCGCCGTGAGGTCTTGCTCGTCGGTCGAGCAGCGCGCGTAGCCGACCTTGATCTCCGCCATCGGCGGAGTGTCCCACGTGAGCCCCCCTGAGCGGGCACTTCATCGGGCGGGTCTTACGGGACACCGCATCGCCGAGAACCGCCGCAGTCGTCAGCCGGCCGACTCGTGTCCCGGTGAAGGATCGGCTATCGGGACGGGGTGGTGACTGGTTCGGGCGTCCCGGCCGGAGGTGTCGTCGATCGCGTGCCACGGGGTGTCCGGGATCGACGGCCGCTGCCTCACGAGGCGCCGCAGGTCGGGGCCGCCGTCGATCCTGTGCCAGGGGGTGTCCGAAATCGACGGCGCCTCCGCGACGCGAGGCGCCCGCAGCGAAACCGCTCATCCTCGCGTCCTGTTAGACGATCCTCATCATCACTCGCAAGACGGATGCGACCACGCGCTCGGGACGACAGCGGTCAAGCTCACGCCTGGCCCTCCGGCGCCGCGCCCAAGCGCGACTCGGGGTTCAGCCGGTCGTCGAGCCCGTGACCCAACGCGCTTGCGGCAAGCAGTCCGCCGAGCCATGGAGCGAGTTTGAAGAGGTTGTGGCCGGCCACCAGGGTCAGGCCCGGCCGCGACCACGCGGCGACGCCGTCCGAACTCCACGGGAGCTCGGTGACCCAGCAGTGGCGGACCCCGACCGGGTCCGCCCGGAGTCCCGGGAGCGCCTGACCGACGTACTTGGCGGCGCGGTCCGCGAGGTCCGCGAGCGCGCTGCCGTCGATGATGGTTCCATCGTCTCGTACGCCTGCGGTGTCGCTCAGGCCGACCGCGTAGGTCGCTCTGTCGGGGCCCGGGGCCGCGTAGATGCCGGTCTCGCCGAAGACGCCGCTGCCGTCTTGCAAGCAGGCGGCTCGGAGCGGCGGCCGGCCTGCCGGCTCGAAGGTGCACCGGACGTGGGTGGACTGCTTGACGGGGAGCTCGAGACCGACGCCGCGCGCGATCGCCGGCGTCCCGCGACCGGCGCAGACGACGACGTGTTCGTGTTCGACCGTCCTTCCGCCCGTGCGCACCTCGGCCCGGTCGCCGCTGACCTGCCGCACCTGCAACACCTCGTCGTGCACGAGGCTCTTTGCGAGCTCGGCGACGAGCGCGTCGATCGTCGCGGTCGTTCGGATGCTGCCCCCGCGCGGGTCGAGGAAGGCCGGGCCGTCGAACGGTCCGAGGAACGGCAGGAGCTCCGCCAGCTCGCTCGCGTCGACCTCGTGGGCCCCGATCCCGTCGACGTCCTGGAGCAGGGCCAGCTTCGCGTCGACCTCGGGGCCGATGGTCAGCGCGCCATCGGGCGAGATCGTCTCGATCCCGAGTTCGTCAGCCCAGGCATTCCAGACCGCCCGGCTGTCGCGCGCGGCGACCACGAGCCGCGGATCGTCGTGGGCGTGCCGGAAGACGCGCGACTCTCCTCCCGACTGGCCCGCGCCGGGCACGCCACGTTCGTACACCGCCACCGTCGCACCCCGCTCTCGCAGTGCCCGGGCCGTCGCGAGGCCCACGATGCCCGCGCCGATCACGCCGACGTCCGTGGAGGCGGGGTCCGCGGCGGTCATGCGGTCGCGCCGGCTGCGGCCACGTCGTGCTGTCCCTCGGCGAACTCCTCGACGATCTTGGCGCCGAAGGCCGGCAGGTCGTCGGGGTTGCGGCTGGAGACGAGCCCCTGATCGGTCACGACCTCCTCATCGACCCATGTGCCGCCGGCGTTCTCGATGTCGGTGCGGATGCTCGGGAAGGACGTGATCGTCCGGCCCTTCACGAGGTCGGCCTCCACCAACGTCCACGGGCCGTGGCAGATCACCCCGACCGGCTTGCCGGTCTTGAAGAACGCCTGGATGAACGCGATCACGTCGGCGTTGACGCGGAGGTTGTCGGGGTTGACGACACCGCCGGGCAGGAGCAACCCGGCGTAGTCCGCGACGTCGGCGTCGGTGATCTTCTTGTCCACCGGGAAGGTGTCGCTCTTGTTGATGTCGCCGTTCATCGCCTGGATCTCGCCAGTGTCGATCGACAGCAGCTCGGTGCTCGCACCGGCGGCCTGAACGGCGTTGCGCGGCTCCTCCAGCTCGACCTGCTCGACGCCGTCGGCGGCGATGATCGCGATCTTCTTGCCCTGCAGCTCGTTGCTCATCGGTCTCTCTCGCTCTCGTCGAGGGTCGGGGTCTCAGGCGGTGGGGTGCAGCACGACCTTCGTCCAGCCGTCCTGCCGCTCGTCGAACGCCTTGTAGGCGTCGGGGGCCTCGTCGAGCGAGAGCTCGTGCGAGACGATCTGCGACGGCTTGGCCTTGCCTTCGGTGATGAGGTCGCGCAGCCGGCGGTTGTAGTGCTTGACGTTGGCCTGGCCGTTGGCGACGTGCTGGCCCTTGAACCAGAAGTTGCCGTAGTCGAAGGCGATCTGACCGTTCTTGGCCATGTCGTCCTTGGCACCCGGATCTTCGGGCAGGAACAGCCCGACGACGCCGATGCCGCCGGTCGGGCGGACGGCCGCGACGAGCTGATTCATCGTCAGGTTCGGGATCTCGGTGCCGTGGTGGTCGTGGCACTGGTAGCCGACGCACTCGGCACCGCGGTCCGCGCCCTCGCCGCGGGTCTCTTCGAGGATCTGCTCGACGACGTCGCCCTTGCGCGGGTCGATCGGGATCGCGCCGAGCTGCTCGCCGAGCGCGAGGCGGTCGTCGTGGAAGTCGACCAGCATGACCTTCGAGGCGCCCTTGATGACGGCGGAGTGCACGGCCATCAGGCCGACGGGGCCGCCGCCGTAGACGACGATCGACTCACCGGGCTGCAGGCCCGCGAGCTCGGTCGCGTGCCAGCCGGTCGGGAAGATGTCCGACAGCATCACGTAGTCGAGCTCCTTCTCCTCCGCGCCCTCCGGCAGCCGCAGGCAGTTGAAGTCCGCGAACGGCACGCGCAGGTACTCGGCCTGCCCGCCGTCGTACGGGCCCATGCCCGCGAAGCCGAAGGCCGCGCCCGCCGTGCCGGGGTTGGCGGTCAGGCAGTAGCCCGTCTTCCCGGCCTCGCAGTTCTTGCAGAAGCCGCAGCCGATATTGAACGGCAGGACGACGCGCTGGCCGACCTGCAGGGTCTCGACGCCGTCGCCCTTTTCGACGATCTCGCCCATGTTCTCGTGGCCGAGGACCTTGCCGGGCTCGAGGTCCGTGCGGCCCTCGTACATGTGCAGGTCCGACCCGCAGATGTTCGTGGTGGTGAGCTTCACGACCACGTCGTTGGGACGCTCGATCTTCGCGTCGGGGACCTCGTTGATCGAGACGTCGCGGGGACCGTTGTAGACCAAAGCCTTCATAGGAGCTCCTTGATGGCGGGTCCTACTCGTACCCGGCCCCGGAAAGCGGATGCGTGGAATCGAACCTGACGGACCGCGTACCCGCAGTGCGAGGCCCTCGTCCGGTGTCGGGGCGCTTCGGTTCAGGCGGTGCTGACGAGAAGTCGGCCGAGAGTGGTGGCGTTGGCGTAGCCCACTTGTGAAGCGATCTGGTCCATCGTCAGGTCGGTGGTGCGGCGCAGGTGTCGTGCACGCTCGGCACGGAGACGGCGGATGAGCTGATTGGGAGTCGCCCCAGTCCGCTGGCGCACGTGGCGCTCCAGCGTGCGTCGGGTGACGTTGAGCGTGTCGGCGAGGTCGGACACGGAGAGGTCCTCGGCGATGCGGCGCCGGACCTCGTCCTCGAGGCGCGTGACCAGCGCGTCGGTGGCGGCGAGGTGCCCGTGGAGGGCGTGGATCGATCGGGTGGGGCGCTCGTCGATGAGGAGGCGGTGGGCCACGGTCTCGGCGAGTCGCTCGGAGACCTCGGAGACGAGGCTGATCGCCAGATCGATGTGTGCGAACGCGGCTCCCGCAGTGAGGGCGTTTCCGCTGCGGACGACCATGCGCGTGGTGTCCAGGTCGACCCGCGGATAGCGGCCCCGGAACGTCTCGTTGAGCCACCAGCTCGTAGCCGTCGTGGCGCCGTCGAGCCGGCCGGTTTCGGCGAGCAGGAACGTCCCGGTGCACGCGCCGGCCAGCCGCGGCAGACCCGCGTCGGGGCTGTCGCGCAGCGCGGCGCGGAGCTCGCGGACCGGCGGCAGCGCGAGCGCGTCCTCCACCGCCGACGCCGAGATCGCGCCCAGCGCGGGGACGACGAGGACGTCGTAGTCGGTCAGTCCATAGTCGAGGGCACGGTCGGCCTCGACGATGAGGCCCCCCGCGGTCCGCACGGAGGGGCGCAGCCCGACGACGGTCGTCTGGACCGGCGGGATGTCGGGGTCCACCGATCGGCGCAGCGTCTCGGCGACCCGCAGGATGTCGAGGACGCTCGTGAAGGCCGAGTCGAAGGTGCCGGGGATCGCGACGACGCCGACATGCATTGGCGCAAACGATACGAAACGCGTCGCATCGAGGAGGAGCGGAAGTGGGAACGTGAGGTCTCACAACGCGAAGGAGCACTCTTATGGCCCGTCCCGGACTCGTCATCCAGTTCAAGACCAAGCCCGACACCGCCGAGCAGTTCAACGACATCCTCGTCCGTGCGCTGGAGCACGTCGAGGCGGAGCCCGGCACCCGGCCGTGGCTGACGCTGCGCGCCGAGCAGGATCCCACCGTCTTCTACCTCGTCGACCTCTTCGACGACGAGGACGCCCGCAACGCGCACCTGGGCGGCGCCGCCGCCGAGCTGATCCTCGGCACCGGCGGCGACCTCCTGGCCGAGGCGCCGACCCCGGTGCCCACGACGCTCGTGGCCGGCAAGGCCGTATGAGCACGCGGCGCGAGCGAATCGACAACGATCTGCTGCGCCGTTATCAGGGCGTTGGGGACCTGCAGGCTCGGGAGCGCCTGGTGGAGCGCTGCATGCCGTTGGTGCGCTCTGTCGCCCGCCGGTACGCGGGGCGTGGCCAGGACCCGGAGGACCTGACGCAGGCGGGGCTGGTCGGCCTGACCAACGCGATCGAGCGCTACGACGCCGGACGCGGCGGCCGGTTCGTCAGCTACGCGGTCCCCAACATCCAGGGCGAGATCCGCAAGCACTTCCGCGACCGCACCTGGGCCGTGCACGTCCCCCGGGCGGTGCAGGAGCTGGACGCCCGCCTGCAGCGAGCACGGACGCAGACGCTCCAGTTGACCGGCCGCGAGGCCGGCGTGGACGACCTCGCGCAGATGCTGGACGTCACCACCGACGAGGTCGAGGACGCAAAGGCTGCAGGCCGCAACTACCAAACGTTGTCGCTGGACCACCCCGCGAAGGAGGGCGCGGAGCCATTTGCGGCACACGGAGCTGTTGACCCCGGCTTCGCGCGGGTCGAGAACGTCGACGTGATCGAGCGGGCGATGCGCGGCGTCGACGAGCGGGACCGGCAGGTCGTGCGATGGGCGTTCGGTGTCGGGCTGCTGCAGCGGGAGATCGGCGAGCGGATCGGGGTCTCGCAGATGCAGGTCTCCCGGATCCTGAAGGCCGCCCTCGCGCGGATGGGCGACTACAGCCTCGGCCAGAAGACGGCGTAATCGCGACGGCCGACGGTCTCGTCGCCGAGAACGCCGACCGGCGCAGGGCCATCCGCCCGACCACCCCCTCGAGAGCACCTGCATCGCCCCGGGACGCATCAGCGGACCGCGAGTCACGGGCGGGCGGCCCAGCACGAATCCGGCGCATGAGCTGCCTCGGCCCGGGAAACCACGAGACGTTCAAACGATCGGAGCACCCATGAGCGGGATCACCCTGAAGAGCGCCCACCGACTGATCGAGGCTGCAGGCGCCGAGGCCGAGAAGATCGGCGTGCCGATGAACATCGCCGTCGTCGACGCCGGCGGGAACCTGACCGCGTTTCACCGTCAGGACGGTGCGTGGATCGGTTCGATCGCGATCAGCCAGGCCAAGGCCTACACCGCGCGCGCGTTCGACATGCCGACTGCCGATCTGCAGCCGATGGTCCAGCCGGGCCAGCCGCTCTACGGCATCGAGGCCAGCGACCCGGGCCACATCATCGCGTTCCCCGGCGGTATCCCGCTGACGCAGGGAGACGAGATCGTCGGGGCGATCGGCGTGAGCGGCGGCCTCGTCGATCAGGATCAACAGGTCGCAGAAGCAGGGGCAGCGGCACTCTGAGCGTCACTCCGGCGCGCGGTCGCCGGACTTCTGGCGGTCTCGCGCCTCGGGGGCGGCGACGCGCCTGCGGCCAGGGCGAACCGGCCCGCCCCTGCTGCCGGGCGGCGGAGCATCCGAAGCGGACGCTCGCACCTTCCGGGGGGCGACTCGCAGCCATGGTGCCCCAACAGGCGATCCTCACCGGGACGCCGGCCGGCGCCAGATAGCGCTGCGAGAACACCGCCACGTAGCGATCAACTTCACACTCTGTGACGTCGAGCCGGGCGTGGTTCCTAATCAGCATTATCGCTCGCAAGCCGGACGGATCACCTCGCGCGAGGGTCCGTGTCGGGTGTCGGAGTGGACGGGTGGTCGAGGCGGTATCCCATTCGGGGTGTAGGGGTGGACGTCCGTTCGGTTGCGCGTGTTGTCGGGGCCGTGAGACGGTGCCGTGAATCCAAGCGATCGGTGATCTGGCTCGGCCGGTCACGCGAAAGGGTGCGTCTATGCGTGCTGGGCGAGGGATCGATGGTCGTCGGTCAGGTGTCGCGTTGGTGGCCGGGGTTGGCCTGGCGCTCGGCGCCGGCGGGATCGGTGCGGCGGTCGCGCTCGGTGCGCCTCCTTCACGCGACGCGTCGGTGCTGGGGCCGGAGTGGGCGGCCAACTATGCGGCCGGGATGCAGCAGCGCGCCGAGGCCGCTCGGGCTCCGGGTGGCCCGGCCGGGCCGGTGCGGTCGTCGAAGGTCGAGATCGAGCGGTCACATCGTGCGAACGAGGGCCGGATCGGCCCGGTAGGTGTGGCGCGTCTGGCGGGCGAGAGCGCCCCAGTTCAAACACGCCAAACTGCGCGGATTTCTTGACGCGGGACACTCCGACCACCGCTCCGTCCAAGCGCTCGAGAAGGACCTCCGATCCTGGGTGAAGGACTGGAACGAGAACCCCCGGCCGTTCGTGTGGACCAAGACCGCCGAACAGATCCTGCAATCCCTCAAACGACTTCTACAACGAACTAACGACGCAGGACACTAGCCCCCCGGTGCCCCAGACAGCTCCGTGTCATAAGCGATTTGGTCCATCGAAAGCTGCCGCGCTCGTAGAAGGTCACCGCGACTCGGCGGCGGCGCATGCCCGCTGCCGGGGTGGCGACGAGGCTCGAGCGACCGTCCCACATCCTTGGTTCTGAGACACCGGTCGCCGCCGCCGACGTCCGCCTGGCGCCACGGGCGGTTCCGTCGTCCCGGAATCTAGTCCCGAAACGCGGTCTCGATAGTCGCGTACGCCCGGGACTTCGGGGACGGATGTGTCCCTGATCCCGAACGCCGGTCGGTCGCCGCGAGAACGCGAGCGGCCCCCGATCCCGGCCCGGGACGCATCTGGCCTACGATCCGCCGGTGCCGTCCGTGCCCACCTCGCCGCCTGTCGCCGCGGCGTCCCTCACCGGACCGGACGCCTGCCCGTGGTGCGGATCTCCCGCCCACGACGCCGAGCGGACCGGGGCGCGACGGGTGCGCTGCCGTGCCTGTGGCGTGCAGATCACCTGGCCGTGGCCCGATGCGGCCGAGCTCGACGATGCGTACGCCACGTGGTACCGGCCCGAGGGCGGACGGTTCTCCGGTCCCGGGGACGCGATCTTCGCGCTCACCCGCGGCAGCATCGCCCTGCGACTGGACCGGATCGCGCCGCCGGGCATGGTCGTCGACGTCGGCTCGGGGGACGGCCATCTGCTGCGGGCGCTCGCGCGGCGTGGCCGTCCGGTCCTGGGCCTGGAGCGGCAGGCCGACGGCGACGCCGACCCGACCCGCCCAGACGTCATGGATGCCGCCCTGGAGGACCTGGAGCGCCCGCCGGGCGGGGTCGCGGCGATCGTGCTGTGGCACGTCATCGAGCACCTGCCGGAGCCGCGCGAGGCGGTCCGTCAGGCGGTGCGGCTGCTCGCCGACGACGGCGTGCTCCTCATCGCATGCCCCAACGCGGGCAGCCGCCAGGCCGCGGCGTTCGGCGACGCGTGGCTGGCGTGGGACCAGCCCCGTCACCTCGTGCACCTGCATCCGGCGGCGCTGCGGGCCGGGCTGGAGGAGGAGGGCCTGCGGGTGCGGACGCTGGGGCACCTGCGGGCCGGACAGTCGGTGTTCTGCGCGCTGCACGGCCTGACCGGCCGCGTCCCCGGCACGGGCGACCTCTACGATGCGGTGCGCCGGCCGGATGCCCGCCAGCGCCCGCTCGGACCGCTCCGCCGCGCGTGGACGGTGCTCGCTGCGACGCTCATGCTGCCGGTGGCCGCCGTTGCCGCGATGGCGGAGTCCCGCGAGGGACGCGGGGCGAGCATCTACGTCGAGGCCGCGCTCCCCGCATCCAGCCCCATCCCCGAGACCGTCCGATGAGCACCGCCACCCCCGATCACCGCGTCTTCGTCGTCATGCCGGCGCACAACGCGGCCCGGACGCTCGAGGACACCGTCGGGGCGATCCCGCGCGACTGGGTCGACGAGCTGATCCTCGTCGACGACTCCTCCACCGACGACACGATCGCCGTCGCCGAGCGGCTGGGCATCACGACCGTCTGGCACCCGCACAACGCGGGCTACGGCGCCAACCAGAAGACGTGCTATCTGCACGCCCTGCAGCAGGGCGCCGACGTCGTGGTGATGCTCCACCCCGACGGGCAGTACGCCCCGGATCTGATCCCGTCGATGGTCCGGCCGATCGTGGAGGGCGAGGCCGATCTGGTCCTGGGCTCGCGGTTCCTGCCAGACGGGCAGAGCGCCCTGGACGGCGGCATGCCGAAGTACAAGTGGTGGGCCAACCGCGGCCTGACGACGATCCAGAACCGGATGATGGGCACCGATCTGGCCGAGTGCCACACCGGCTACCGCGCCTACAGTCGCCGGCTGCTGATGGAGCTGCCGTGGCTGCGCAACTCGATCGGGTTCAGCTTCGACAGCGAGCTGCTGTACCAGGCCGCGCACCTGGGGTTCCCGATCGCCGAGGTGCCCTGTCGCACCCGCTACTTCGACGATGCGTCGTCGATCCAGATCCGGCCCGCGTCGATCTACGCGATCAAGACGCTGTGGGCCGGGGTGCGCCTGTGGCTGCACCGGTTGCGGATCGTCCGCGACGCCCGGTTCACCCCGCCGACGCTGTCTGCCGGGGCGCGGGGGACGGTCGTCGACACGATCGGCGACGGTCAGGCCACCGCCGGGCCGGAGCGCTGACGGCGGGCGCCCGCCGTCAGCCCTGGCCCAGCGTCTCGCAGCCGGGGGCCGAGTCGCGGATCGCCGCCGGGACCGGGGCCTGCTGGTTGAACTTCAGGATCGCCTGGGCGTAGGTCGTCGTGACCTCGATGATCTGGCCGCGCTCGATCTGGCGCTCGGCCTTCCGCATCTCGCTGCGCAGGGCGGGGAGGGCCGCCACGGCCTTGTCGTGGAACTCGGCGAACCGCTCGGGCGCCTCGGTCTTCTCCAGGGTCCCGTAGGCGTCCTCGACCGAGCGGACATAGCGCAGCAGTGGCGCCTTGGAGTGGCGTGCGATCAGGTCAGCGGAGCCCTCGGGGTCCTTCAGCGCCTTCGCCGGCAGCTTCTCGCGGGCCTTCGACAGATCCGCCGTCAGGTCCGTCACGTCGTTGGTGAGGCGCTGGCACAGGCCACTCCACGCCTTGACGTAGCCCTCGTCGCCGTCACCGGAGTCGTCTCCGCCGCAGCCCGCGACACCCAACGCCACCACCGTCGCCACGGCCGCAAGGGACCACCGCCGGGAGCTCGCCAGCCAGGCACGCCGTG
>JBFWKS010000149.1:0-10158 GCA_050252545.1 Solirubrobacteraceae bacterium | reverse complement strand
GGTTCGACCACGTCGCCGCCGGCCCGCTCGTCCGCTCCAGCTACCACGCCGACGAGCACGTCAAGCAGGACCGGCCGGGCGTCGGGCCGCTCGCCGAGCAGGCCGCCTGACCATCCGCGGCGGCCGCCGCGAGACCGCGCGGACGACCCTCTAGCCTTCCGCCCGTGATTCCGTTGAAGGACACGCGTCCCGGCACGCGCACCGCCGTATCGGGGGCGCTGGCCGTCCTCGCGATCGTGCTCGCCGGCCCGCGGCCGCTCGTCGCGGTCGGGGTGGCGTTCGTCGTCTGGGTCGCCGCCGACGGCGTCGCCCTGCGGCGCGGGCCGGCGGTCGCCGTGGCGGGGTTCGCGTTCGGCGCCCTCGCCGTGGCGATCGCGGTCCTGCTGGCCGACATCGACGCCGGATGGCGCACCGTCGGGGTGCCTGCTGCGATCGGCGCCGCCGCCGCGATCGGTGGCCTGCACGTCGGCCTGGCCCCCCTGGCGCGGATCATGAGCTTCTGCCCGCTGCCGATGCTCGGCGGCATGATCGCCGTGCCGATCCTGCTGTGGAGCGCCGTCGGTATCGGTCTGCTGACCCTGGCGCGCGCGGGCCACGAGATCGCCCCCGACGCCACGTCGCTCGCCGCGACGAGCCCGCTGATCGTGGTGGCGATCGCCGTCGCCGGCGGCACGGTCGCGCGCCCACGGAAGGCCGGGGCGCCGTCACCGACGGGGTGACGGGCCGGGCCGGACCCTCGCGCTTCGCACCGGGGCCGTTTACGATGAGGGTGTCGATGGATCTCGCCGAACATTTCCGCCGCAACGTCCACAAGGCCCCCAAGGCGATGCGGATGCTCGGCCACTCGGTGTACCGAGCCTCGGAGAGCTCGCAGACCTCAACCGCGCGATCCACGACGACGACGGGGCACCCGAGCGATTCGTGCTCGACCAGCGCGCCGCGCTCCAAGGCATCCTCGCCGACCTCGTAGCCCGGTACCCGCCGGCACCCACCGACCAGGACCTCGCCCGCATCGCGGGCCACTTGGCGCACGGGGTCGCCGCGGCGCAGTCGTTCCGCGACGGGAACCGTCGTACGGCCTACTGGGCGACGCACCGCTTCCTGTGCGCCAACGGTCTCGGTCATCTCATGGCGTATGACGATCAGATGGTCGCGCGGTACCTCAACCAGCTCGTCGACGATCAAGGACGCGGACGGCCGGCACGTGTGACGGTTGAGCGATTCGCGGACCTCTTCCTTCGGCGCCTCCGGAACCGCACGCCCCCGAGCACCTGAGCGTCCCCGGGACGAGGTCCTCGGACAAGCCGCGCGCCACCATCGCGGGACGACGGCGTTATGACGATCTGGCGCGACGGGGTGCCGGATCCTCCACGGTATATGTGGACAATCGTGCACCCCGTTTGCGCACGGCGCTCCGCGATCGCGCGCCCGAGGGCGCGAGTGCGCGGTCGCGCGAGTGCGGATGGTCGACCGTCGACCCGCGCCCGACCGTGGACCCCGCACCGCGCCCCCGCCGCCAACCGGACCGACCGATCACCGAATCGCCCCCGCGATCCCGCGTCGATCCCCTAGAGTACGGATTCCTGACTGGCCAGTCAGCCAGGAAGCCTCCTGCGCGACCGGCCGGCCACCGAGATCCGACGAAGGGACGAGGCGTGGACCTCAACGACAGCCCCGAGCAGGCCGAGTATCGCGAGCGGGTCCGGAGGTGGCTCCGGGACAACGCCGCCGACGCCCCGCGCGTGCGCGGGGAGGGGATGATCCAGGACGACGACGAGCGCGTCGCCGCCTGGCGGGCCTGGCAGCGCCGGCTCGTCGAGGGCGGGCTCTGCGGCGTCACCTGGCCCGAGGAGTTCGGCGGCGCCGGAAAGGGCCCGATCGAGCAGGTCATCGTCAACCAGGAGCTGGCGCAGGCCGGCGTTCCCGGTCCGCTCGACTTCATCGGCATCGGGATGATGGGCCCGGCCGTCATCGTGCACGGCACCGAGGAGCAGAAGCGCCGCCACCTCGGCCCGCTGCTGCACGGGGACGAGGTCTTCTGCCAGCTCTTCAGCGAGCCGGCCGCCGGATCGGACCTGGCCGGCGTCACGACCCGTGCCGTCCGGCAGGACGACGGGTCGTTCCGGATCACCGGTCAGAAGGTGTGGACGACCAACGCCCAGTTCGCCGCCTACGGCGTGTTGCTGGCCCGCACCGACGCCGACGTGCCCAAGCACAAGGGCCTGACGATGTTCATCGTGCCGATGGACGCGCCCGGCGTGACCATCCGCGGCCTGCGACAGATCTCGGGCGAGGCGGAGTTCAACGAGGTCTTCCTCGACGAGGTCGAGGTCGGCCCGGAGGCGGTGCTCGGCGACGTCGGCGGCGGCTGGGGCACCGCCCTGACCGTCCTGATGTTCGAGCGCCTGGCGATCGGCACCTCGCCGATCGGCTACAGCGCCGAGCGGTTCGCCGCGGCGATCGCCGACGCTCCCGGAGCCCGCGAGGACAGCGCCGTACGGCAGGAGATCGGCCGGATCGGCACCGAGCTCATCGCCAGCCGGTTCAACGGCCATCGGATGATCAGCGAGCTCGCCGGCGGCGGCGTGCCCGGGCCGGAGTTCGGCCTGGCCAAGGTCACGATGGTGAGCGCCGCGGTCGACGCCGGGGACCTCATCGGCGACGTCTTGGGCCCCGACGCCCTGGACCACGACGACGAGTGGGGGTACATGATCTCGTTCCTGCCGGGCCTGAAGTCCGCCGGCGGGACCGAGGAGATCCTCCGCAACACCATCGGCGAGCGGGTCCTGGGCCTGCCGCCGGAGCCGCGCCTGGACAAGGGCGTCCCGTTCAGCGAACTGCGAACCCGCCAGGAGGCCTGAGATGGATCTGTCGCTCACCGACGAGCAGGAGTTCCTGCGCGACGCCGCCCGCAACGCCCTGCGGCGCACCGACACCGTCGCCGCCGCGCGCGAGGCCCTGGAGGATGTCGCCGTCGGCAAGGTCCCGACCCTGCCCGACCTGTGGCCGACCGCGGTCGAGGCCGGCTGGCCCGGCCTGCTGACCAGCGAGGAGCACGGCGGTGCGGGCCTGGGCCTGTACGACGCGCTCCTCGTCGCCCAGGAGGCCGCCGCCGTCCTGGCGCCGGTGCCGCTCGTCTCCGTCCTGCCCGCGGCGTCGATCCTCGACGCCGCCGGGGACGAGGCGTCGCCCGCGGTCGCCGCCGGCGAGGTCCGGGCCGTGTGGCTGCCGGTGGCACCGCCGTCGGATCGCGAGCCCGGGTGGACCGTCGATCCGCGTGGCGGCCTGCTCCGCGGCGCGGCGCCGAAGGCAAGGGTCGACGGTGACGACGTGACGGTGGACGGCGAGGTGCCGTGGGTGCCCGACGCCCCCGGCGCCGACCGGCTGGTCGTCGTGGCCGAGGGTCCGGACGGGCCGGTCGGCGTGCTCGTCGACGCGGGCGACGCGGGCGTGTCGATCGAGGCCGTCACCCGTTACGACGCCACGCGGCCGCTCGGGCACGTGCGGTTGCAGGGCGCGAAGGGCCGGCGGATCGCCGCCGACGCCGACGCGCTCGGCCGCGCGTGGTACGTCGCCCAGGCGATCCTCGCCGCCGAGGCCGCCGGCATCGCCGGGCACCTGCTGCCGATCGCCGTGGAGTACGCCAAGGAGCGCCACACGTTCGGCCGGGCGATCGGGTCCTACCAGGCGGTCAAGCACCACCTGGTCGAGGTGCTGCGCCTGACCGAGAACGCGCGGGCGCTCCTGATCTACGTGGCGTGGGCGAGCGAGCACGCCCCCGACCAGCTGCCGCTGGCCGCCGCCGCGGCCCGCTCCGGCGGCGGACAGGCACTGGACTACGCCACCCGCGAGCACATCTCGGTGCACGGCGGGATCGGCGCCACCTGGGAGCACGACGCGCCGCTGTACTTCCGTCGCGCCCAGCTCTCGCGTCGCCTGGTCGGTGGGGACGCCGATGCGACCGACCGCGTCGCCGGCCAGCTGCTCGGCGGCGTCGTCCCGGCCTGACCGGAACCACCCGACCCACCGTCGGGGCCGCCGCGAGGCGGTCCCCCGGCGGGTCCGATAGGTGCCGCCCGCGCGGCGTCCCGACGCATCGATCAGGCGGTCGTGGCGCGTGCGCACCCGTCGAAACGGCATCGAACGCGGCCGACAAGGACATACCGTACGGTATGGCAATGCTCCGACCGGGGCCCGAAACCCCTGCAAGTACCGGCAGAACGGGGAATCGTTCGACACCGCGATCACGGTTCTTCACAACTCGCGACCCACAAGCCCGCCGAAGCGACTACCGTTCTCGGCGGGCGACTTGCCCGTACATCAGCAGTGCCAGCGTTCGCAGTCGTGGTATTCAGCACCTCCAGCGTCGTTGCACACAACCCCGCAGGAGAGTCATCACCATGGCCAACGGCACCGTCAAGTGGTTCAGCGACGAGAAGGGCTTCGGGTTCATCACCCCCGAGGACGGCGGCAAGGACCTCTTCGTCCACCACTCCGCGATCAACGGCTCGGGCTTCAAGACCCTCGCCGAGGGCGCGCGTGTGAGCTACGACGCCGAGGTCGGCCCCAAGGGCCCCAACGCCACGAACGTCGACGTCATCTAGACCCGACTTCCGGAGCCCGGCCTCGGCCGGGCCCACGGTCCATCAGGACCCACCGATGCCCGGCCATGTGCCGGGCATCGGTCGTTCCGGGACGCGATCCGACGGTTCGAGCATGACGCCGGCGGCCGAAGCGGGTCGGCTCGGCGGCGGGCTCGTTCCACGGACGCCGGGCGGCCCTGCGAACCACGAGCGGCAGGCCGGCCCGACGGTCGGCGGGTTCGGCCACCGGACCGATCTCGACGGCCCATACCGTGAGGTAGGTTCCGCGGGCGGGGCCTCCGCGGCCGCAACGGCACCCTCGATCGGTGCCCGGCACCGATCCGGTAGTCCACCCCGGCGGGCCCCACCACCTCACCGTTCCGATGACGAGCACCGCCCGCACCCCCACCCGTCGAGGTCCACGGCTGGGTGTCGACGACTGGATCGGCGGCGCCCTGGACCTCATCGGCGAGGAGGGTCTGACGGCGGTGAAGATCGACCGGCTCGCCCAGCGGCTCGGAGTCACCAAGGGCAGCTTCTACTGGCACTTCGAGGACCTGGCGTCGTTCCTCGCGACGGTCGCCGAGCGGTGGTGCGCCGGGCGCGAGGAGCTCCGCGTGATGCTCGACGCGCTCGAGAAGCTGCCGCCACGGGAACGCCTCGTGCGGATGGTGGAGCTCGTGATGGACGCCCGCCACTGGCGACTCGAGCGCGCGGCGCGGGAGTGGGCGCGGACCAGCACGCGGGTGCGCAACACGCTCGCCCGGTCCGACCGCTGGATCCTCGACACCGAGCGGCGGGCGTTCGTCGAGCTCGGGTTCTCGCCGCACGAGGCCGAGGTCCGCGCCAACACGCTCTTCTACGCCGGTATGGGGTTCATCCTGACCGGGCCGGCCGACGCCCAGCTCGAGCGCGACCAGGTCGAGAGCCTGCTGCAGGTGCTCAGCCAGCGGCCCGGCTGAGCGCGGTACTCCCCGATCCGTCGGCTTTACGCACGGCTGACGCGCGATCCGCCATCGTGGAGGGCACCACCGGGACGCCGACGTCCCGGGCGACTCCCCCGCGCCCCATGCCTGACGACCGACGACCGCTCTGGGCGGACCACTCCGACGACGATCACCGTGAGTGGCTGCGCGACGGCGAGGAACCGACCCGCGTCGGACCGGCCGGGAGCCACGGCGGTGCGCCGTCGTCGCCGGACGACCACGACGGCCCGGCCATTCCGCCGCCGCCGGCCCACACCCCACCGCTGCCGACCTCGGCCTCCCGTCCCCGGACCGAGCCGCCGACCGCGACCCACGACGGAGCCCCGACCCGACCCCACGACCGACCGCCGATCCGTGCGGCGTCGCCCCAGCCGCGCTCCGCCGCCACGTCCACCCGACCGGCGCCTCCGCGCGACCGGCCGACGCCACCGTCCGGATCGCGTCGTGGGGTCGCGCTGCTCGCCGCCGTGGCGATCGCCGCCGTGGCGTCGACGGTCACCCTGCTCGTCACCGGCGGGGACGACGGTGCGGGAGACAGCGTGCGCACCGTCCAGGTGTCGGTCGTCGGGGGCGACAGTCCCGACGCGCCGCTCAAGGCCGCCTACACCGCCGCGGTCGACGGCGTCGTGCAGATCCGGACGAGCAGCGGTGCCGGCACCGGGTTCGTCTACGACGACGAGGGAACCATCGTCACCAACGCCCACGTCGTCGGCAACGCCACCAGCGTACGCGTCCGGTTCGGCGACAGCACGTCGATGATCGACGGACGTGTGCTCGGCCGCGACGCGTCCACCGACCTGGCGGTCGTGCGGGTCGATCCGTCCGAGGTCGACAAGCTCGCCCCGCTGCCCCTGGCGGACTCCGACGAGGCCGAGACCGGTGATCAGGTGCTGGCGATCGGGTACCCGCTGGGTCTCGACCAGACTGCCACCGGCGGCATCGTGTCCGGGGTCGGCCGGTCGATCCAGGCGCCCAACGGGTTCAACATCGACAAGGTCATCCAGACCGACGCGCCGATCAACCCGGGCAACTCGGGTGGGCCGCTGCTCGACGTCAAGGGTCGCGTCATCGGCGTCAACTCGCAGATCGCCACCACCGGCCGCAGCGGGGGCAACGTCGGGATCGGCTACGCCGTCCCGTCGAACACCGCCAAGGACATCGTGCCGCGGCTGGCGCAGGGCCAGACGGTCGAGCGCGGGTACATGGGCGTGTCGATCGGGCCGCTCGGGTCGTCCTCGGCCGGATCGGGCTCCGGCGGCCAGGGCGGCGGCACGTCCGGGGAGGGCGCCGAGGTCGTCACCGTCACCCCCAACGGGCCGGCCGCCGACGCGGGCCTGCGCGGGGCGCGCGGCAGTCGCGGTGGTGACGTCATCCGCCGGATCGAGGGCGAGGTCGTCAAGGGCCCGGACGACGTGACGCGGATCGTGTCGGGTCGCCGTCCCGGCGACACGGTGCGGTTCGAGATCGAGCGCGACGGCCGGCGCCAGGAGGTCCGGGTCCGGCTGGCCAAGCGCCCCGACAACCTGCCCGGAACGACCACGACGGTCCCGTGAGCTTCGCGAGCCCGCTCTTCCTGCTGAGCCTGCTCGTCGTCCCCGTCGCGATCGTCGCGTACGTGGAGCACGACCGGCGGCGGCGTTCGCGGTCGCCGCTGGCGAGTCCCGCGCTGCTGCCGTCGGTCATGCCGAGCACCGTCGGTCCCCGTCGGCACCTCGCCCCGGCGCTCTTCCTGCTCGCCGCGGTCCTGCTGCTCGTCGGGCTCGCCCGGCCGCAGCGGACGGTCGCGGTGCCGGTCGAGCGGGCGACGGTCATGCTCGTCACCGATCGCTCGGGGTCGATGCGCGCCAAGGACCTGCAGCCGGACCGGATCGCCGCGGTCAAGGACGCCGCCCGCCGGTTCCTCGACGCGGCCCCGCGTGACCTGCGCGTCGGCGCGATCGCGTTCAACCACCGGGTGAGACTGCTCGCCGGGCCGACGACCGACCACGAGCGCGTCGCCGACCGGATCGACAAGGTCACCGCCCGTGGCAGCACGGCGGCCGGTGATGCGCTCGCCACCGCGCTGCGCAGCGTCCGGCCCCGCGGTGACTCCGACGACGGACCGCCCGCGGCGATCGTGCTGCTGTCCGACGGCGAGTCGGTCCGTGGCCAGGACCCGGTGAAGGTCGCCGAGCGCGCCAAGGAGGCCGGCGTGCGGATCCACACCGTGGCCCTCGGCACCGACGAGGGCACCCTGGAGTCCAAGCGCGACAACGGCACCACCCGCGTGCAGCGCGTCCCGCCCGACCGCGAGACGCTCCAGAGGATCGCCGAGATCTCGGAGGGCACCTACAGCGACGCGACGAGCAACGACGCGCTCAACGCCGTCTACGACCGGCTCGGCAGCGAGGTGACCACCGAGCCCGGCGAGCGCGAGTTGACGGCACTGGCGCTCGGCGGCGCACTCGTGTTGATCCTCGTCGGCGCCGGCGGATCGCTGGCCCTGGTGGGACGACCGGTCTGACCGGCAGCCACGCTGGTCCGTAGCCGGCCGTTGCGGCGCGGGCGGATCCGTAGCCGGCCGTTGTCGCCCCTTCAGGGCTGGTTCAGGGCGGTGCGCCAACCTGGAGCGACCGATGTCGCGCTCCGTCGCCCCGCTCTCCCTGTGGCTCACCGGCGCGTCCGGCGTCGCGCTGTTGGCGACCGCCGTCGTCGGACTCGGTGACCTGCAGCCGCGACTGAGCGCCGCCGCCGCGACGTCGGCCGAGCGCCGGGCGACGCTCGAGCGGGTGGTCGACCGGTCCTACGACGCGGACTGCATCCCCGACCGGACGCACCGTCGGGCACCGACCACCGTCGATCCGGAGGAGATCTGATGCGGATCCTCACGCCCGGGCCGGCGGCGCTGCGACCCGGCGGTCCGGCGGCCGCGTCCCTCGGCGATCCGGCGGCCACGACGGGCGACGTCTGATGCGCGTGCTCGTGGCGGAGGACCATCCGCGGGTCGCGGACGCAGTCGCGCGTGGACTGCGCCGGGGAGGGCTGGCGGTCGACGTCGCGGGCGACGGAGTGACCGCGCTGGCGAAGGCGCGGGTGCACGACTACGACGTCGTGGTGCTCGACCGCGACCTGCCCGAGCTGCACGGCGACGAGGTGTGCCGCACGCTCAACGCCGAGGTGCCGACGACGCGGGTCCTCATGCTCACGGCGGCGGGGACGACCGACGACCTCGTCGCCGGACTCGCGCTCGGTGCCGACGACTACCTGGCCAAGCCGTTCCGGTTCGCCGAGCTGACCGCCCGCGTCGGCGCGCTGGCACGCCGATCGGGGCCGGTCCTTCCGGCGGTGCTGCGCCGCGGTGACGTCGAGCTCGACCCGGCCGCGCACCGCGCCAGACGGGCCGGCCTCGACCTGGACCTGACGCCGAAGGAGTTCGGCGTCCTCCGCGAGCTGATGGCCGCGGAGGGTCACGTGGTCAGCACCGAGGCGCTCCTCGCCCGCGTCTGGGACGAGAACGTCGACCCCTTCACCAACACCGTGCGGATGGTGCTGGTGACCCTGCGTCGCAAGCTCGGTGATCCGCCGCCGATCGAGACGGTGCGCGGCGTCGGCTACCGGATGTGACCCATGGCGCTGCGTGCGCGTCTGACGCTCATCTACACCGCGCTCTTCGCGGGGGCGACGCTCGTCGTCCTGGCGATCGCGTTCGGCCTGTTCGCCGGCCACCTGCACGACACGCTGCCCGACGACCTCGCCGGACCCCTCACCTCGCGGCTCGGACTGCAGCTCCTGCTCGCCCTCGCCGGCACGATGCTCGTCGCCGTCGCGGTCGGGCGGGCGGTCGCCGGCCGGGCTCTGCGTCCGCTCGAGCGCGTCACCGCCGCTGCCCGGCGCGTGTCGGAGGACCGACTGGACGAGCGCCTCGCGCTCGACGGTCCGCACGACGAGGTCCGCGAGCTCGCGGACACGTTCGACACGATGCTCGACCGCCAGAGCGCCGGCCACGACGCCCAGCGCCGGTTCGTCGCCCACGCCGGCCACGAGCTGCGGACGCCGTTGACGGTGATCCGGGCGGAGGCGGAGATCGCGCTCGACGACCCCGAGGCCGACGTCCCCGCGCTCCGTGCGATGGGCGCACGCGTCATCGACGAGGTCGACTCGATGAACGGCCTGATCGACGCGCTGCTCGTCCTCGCCCGCAGCCAGGCCGGTCTGGAGCAGCGTGATCCGGTCGACCTGGTCGCCGTGGTGCGGCGGGAGGCGGACGGCCGCGACCTCCGCGTCCCGCCGCCGGAGGCGGAGGGAGGTGGCCTCGGCGCCGGCGGCGTCGCCGCGTCGGCCCGCGCGCCGGTCACCGTCACCGCCGCGGCCGACCGCGCGGTCGCGCTCGGCGACGCGACGCTCCTGACCCACCTGGTCCGCAACCTCATCGACAACGCCCGGCGCTACAACCGGCCGGGCGGCTGGGTGGCGGTCGACGTCGGTGGGGTCGAGAACGGCGGTGCGGTCGGCGGCGGTGGAACCGACGAAGGGCCTCGGGCCGGGTTGGGTGCCGGGTCGGGGGCGGGCGCCGGGTCGAACGCGGGTACCGGCGGGTCGGGGGCGGGTGC
>JBFWKS010000148.1:0-10174 GCA_050252545.1 Solirubrobacteraceae bacterium | reverse complement strand
GGATGGTCGGATCGGTCATGCTCACCTCACCTCCTGCGTGAACGGGACCGTGTGGACGCGCCCCCGGTGCTGGAACTGCAGGTACAGGCGGTATCGCCCCGCCGTCGGGAACGTCGCGGCGAACGACACCGCGTCGTCGTGCCCCGCCGCATCGTCGTGTCCCGCCGCATCGTCGTGCCCCGCCGCGTCGTCGTGTCCCGCCGCATCGTCGTGCCCCGCCGCGTCGTCGTGTCCCGCCGCATCGTCGTGCCCCGCCGCATCGTCGTGCCCCGCCGCATCGTCGTGCCCCGCCGCGTCGTCGTGTCCCGCCGCGTCGGCTCCGGGCTCTTGGGCACCGTGGGCATGGCCCGTCGGGTGGACGTGCAGGAAGGCCATGTCGCCCTCGCGCAGGGCCACGAGATGGCCGCCGGCGCCGAGGTAGGGCTCGGGATGCACGGTCTCCCCGTCCTTCGTGATCGAGAACCGCAGACGCGCCTCCCGGCCGGGGCGGGCCCCGTCGGCGTCCAGGCGAACGGCGTAGCCGCCGTCGCTGAGGGCCGTCGGCTCCGGCCGCGGCAACGACCGCAGGTCGGCGGTGCCGTCGACCCGCAGATCGCCGGCCAACGTGAGGGACGACTCCGTCGTGGCGAAGTCGGCGTAGAGCCGGTAGGAGCCGGCCTCGGCAAGGCGCACGTCGACCGTCCAGCTGCCGTCGGCGGCCTGCTCGGGGTGCAGGTGCTGGAACTCCGAGAGGTCGTGCCGCGCCACGATCACGTGCATCCGCTTCTCGTGCTCGACCTCGAAGTCGCGCACGGTGTCACCGGTGCGGTCGACGATGCGGAAGCGCACCCGCTCGGCGCGGTCGCGCCGCAGCTCGGGCGTGTCGACGGCGAGGCGCAGCCCGTTCTGGGCGATGGTCACCCCGCCGATGGCGTCCACGGTCGGATCAGGGTGCTCGGACACGGTGGAGTGCTCCTTCTGCCCGGCACCGGAGGCACTGGGCTTGGTGGTCGCGACGGCGTGCTCGCGCTCGTCACCGCGGTCGGGATCGATGACGCCGCCGACCAAGACGCCGCCGCCGGCGAGGGCGGCGAGCGTCGCGGCGAAGGCGACGAGCCTGGTCGGCGCGTTCATCAGGCGATCGCGTAGCCGGCGGCGGCGACGGCGGCCTTGACGGCGTCGTCCGAGACGTCCGCGCCGGCGACCGTCACCCGGCCGGAGGGCAGGTGGACGTCGACGCGCTGCACGCCCGGAACCTCGGAGACCTCCTCGCGGACGCTCGATTCGCAGTGCGAGCAGGTCATGCCGATGACGGTGTAGTCGCGGGTGCTCTGGCTCATGGTGTCGTGCTCGATTACGGGAGGGGGGTATACGCGTGGCCGAAAAGAGCCGGGACGAATCCCGGCGGTCGGCGACTTCTCGGCCCTCTGGGACTACGGTAGCAGGTACCCCCACCGGGTATCAAGATGCTCGCCCGCGGCGCGCCCCATACCCCCCGCCCGATGTGAAGACGGCGCATGCCGAGTACACCCGGGGGGTATCGTCTCACGCACCATGCCTGCGCCGGTAGAGCACTCGCACGATCACGACGGGGACCTCCATGGCGGACACGGCGACCACGTGGCCGGCTTCCGGCGACTGTTCTGGATCATGCTCGTCCTGGCCGTGCCGGTGGTCCTCGCGAGCCCGATGTTCGCGGACCTGATCGGCTACGACCTGCCGGCCGGCGAGGCGATCGAGTGGATCTCCCCGATCCTCGGCACCGTGCTCTACCTCTGGGGCGGCCGGCCGTTCCTGACCGGCGCGGTCTCCGAGGTCTGGACGCGCAAGCCGGGGATGATGCTGCTGATCGGCCTGGCGATCACCGTGGCCTTCGTCGCATCGTGGGGCGCCACCCTCGACCTGATCCACCACGAGCTCGAGTTCTGGTGGGAGCTGGCCCTGCTCGTGGTGATCATGCTGCTGGGCCACTGGATCGAGATGCGGTCGCTGGCGCGCACGACCTCGGCGCTGGACTCGCTGGCCGCGCTGCTGCCCGACCAGGCCGAGAAGGTGGTGGGCGACGAGGTCGTCGCCGTGGCGCCCGCCGAGCTGCAGGTCGGCGACATCGTCGTGGTGCGGCCCGGCGGATCCGTCCCGGCCGACGGCGAGATCGTCGACGGCAGCGCGAGCATCGACGAGTCGATGGTCACCGGCGAATCGCGACCGGTGCACCGTGGCCACGGTGAGCCGGTGGTGGCCGGCACCGTCGCGACCGACTCCGGGATCCGCGTGCGGGTGACCGCCACCGGCGACGACACCGCCCTCGCGGGGATCCAGCGCCTGGTCGCCGACGCCCAGGCGTCCTCGTCGCGCGCCCAGCGGCTCGCCGACGCCGCCGCCGGCTGGCTGTTCTGGTTCGCCCTCGCCTCGGCGGCGATCGCGGCCGTGGTCTGGGCCCTGGCCGGCGACGCGGACGCCGCGGTCATCCGCACGATCACGGTGCTGGTGATCGCCTGCCCGCACGCCCTCGGACTCGCGATCCCGCTCGTCGTCGCGATCGCCACCGAGCGCGCCGCCCGTGGCGGGGTGCTGATCAAGGACCGCCTGGCGCTGGAGTCGATGCGCACGGTCGACGCGGTCGTCTTCGACAAGACCGGGACCCTCACCGTCGGCGAGCCCACGGTCACCGGCATCGATCCGGGGACGGGCCGTACGGAGGAGGAGCTGCTGGCGTTGGCCGCGGCGGCCGAGGCGGACAGCGAGCATCCGCTGGCCCGCGCGATCGTGGCCGCGGCCCGGGATCGCGACCTGGTGGTTCCCTCGGCGACCGGGTTCTCGTCCTCGCCGGCCGTCGGCGTACGGGCGACCGTCGACGGCGCCACGGTCGAGGTCGGGGGCCCGTACCTGCTCGAGGAGCGCGGGGTCGCCGAGCGGTCGATCGTGGAGCGGTGGCGCGACGAGGGCGCGATCATCCTCCACGTGCTGGTCGACGGCGAGGCGGTCGGTGCGCTGCGGCTGGCCGACGCGATCCGTCCCGAGTCCGCGGCGACCGTCGATGCGCTGCACGCCGCCGGCATCGAGGTCGTGATGCTCACCGGCGACGCCGCTGCGGTCGCCCATGCCGTGGCCGGGGAGCTGGGGATCGACCGCGTCCTCGCCGGGGTGCGGCCGGAGGACAAGGCGGCCGAGGTGGCCGCGCTGCAGGACGAGGGACGTCGGGTCGCGATGGTGGGCGACGGGGTCAACGATGCTCCCGCGCTCGCGCAGGCCGACGTCGGGATCGCCATCGGCGCGGGAACGGACGTGGCGATCGCCTCGGCCGGCGTGATCCTCGCGTCGTCCGATCCCCGCTCGGTGCTGTCGGTCCTCGGGCTCTCGCGGGCCTCGTACCGCAAGATGCAGCAGAACCTGTGGTGGGCCGCCGGCTACAACCTGCTCTCGGTGCCGTTGGCCGCCGGGGTGCTCGCTCCGATCGGCTTCGTCCTGCCGATGAGTGTCGGGGCGATCCTGATGTCGGCGTCGACCGTCGTCGTCGCGATGAACGCCCAGCTGCTGCGTCGCCTGGACGTGCGGCCGGAGCACGCGATCGTCGACGCCCGCGCCGCCTGACGCGGGCCGACGTCGGTGCCTCCTCACCGGACGCCGGGCTCGGCGTGACCGCCACCGTCGTGCGCGGACCGGCCGGGATCGGCTCCGTCTCGCCGTTCCCGGCCGGATCTACACCTCTTGTAACCCCCAGGGGGTACCGATACACTGACCGCATGGCGACTCCGACCGCGTCCGCAACCGTCCCGACCCGGGGCTACTCCGCGACGAAGGACCAGCTCCGCGGCCGCCTCAAGCGGATCGAGGGCCAGGTCCGCGGCATCGACCGGATGGTCGAGGAGGAGCGCTACTGCATCGACGTCCTGACGCAGATCTCGGCGATACAGGCCGCGCTGGACAAGGTCGCCCTCGGCCTCCTGGACGACCACGCCCGCACCTGCGTCGCCGGCGCGGAAGGCGCGACGCGACTCGAGCGCACCGACGAGCTGATGGCGGCCGTCGGCCGGCTGATGCGACGCGGGTAGCTCGCCCGGCACCGGCGACTCGGGCCCGCACCGGCCCCCGGATCGGACCAGCCCGCGGCCGCCGGCAACAACCCGAACCCGCCGCCGGTCACGCGGCGTCGCGAACGCCCGCAGCCGCGACGGCGGGCGAGAGCGCCTCGAGCAGCCGGGCGCCCGTCGGCGTCAGCCGGCACCGGACCAGCCGCCCGTCCTGGCGCGCGACGACGACTCCGGCACCGCGCATCTTCGCCAGGTGGTGGGAGATGAGCTGCACCGGCCGCCCCAGGATCCACGACAGGTCGCAGACGCAGACCTCGCCGCCGTCGCGGAGCGCCAACGCCAGCGCCATCCGCGTCGGATCGGAGAGCGCCGCCGCGCGCTGCACGAGCCCGAGGCCGCCGCCGCGAACGCCGGCCGGGTCCTCGAGGCCTTCCGCAGCGCCGGCGAGCCGATCATCCACATCCAGCACATCAGCCCCGCCGGCCTCGGGTTCCTCGAAGAGGGCACCGACGGAGCGGACATCATGGATCCGGTGCCCCCGGCCGAGGGCGAGATCGTGATCCAGAAGCGCGCCCCCAACTCGTTCCTGCAGACCGATCTCGAGCAGCGACTCCGTGCGCTCGACGTCGAGGAGGTCGTCGTCGTCGGCATGATGACCAGCATGTGCGTCGACGCGACCACCCGTGCCGGCGCCGACCTCGGCTTCCAGATGACGCTCGTCCCCGACGCCTGCGCCGCGCCGGCGCTCGAGCACGACGGCCACAGCGTCGCCGCGCCGGACGTGCACGCGTCGTTCGTCGCCGCGCTCGGCCAGTTCTACGCCACCGTGACCCCGGCGGCCGAGCTCGTCTGAACCACCGAACGCCGGCCGGCCCGCCCGACCGGCGCCGCCCCCCGCGCCACCACGGGCACGGGTGGTGCGTTACCGGTGCGTCAGGACGTTGACGACGTTGCCGCCGGGATCGCGGACGAAGAACCGGCGGACGCCCCACGCCTCGTCGGTGATCCCGTGCACGATCTCGGCTCCCCGGTCGCGGGCAGCGCGGTAGGCGGCGTCGACGTCGTCCACCTCGATCGACGCCACCGGCACGACCGGCCCGGTCTCGTCCTCGGTCGTGAGGCTGATCTGGACCTTGGGCTGCCGCGGGTCGGCCAGGGTGACGATCCAGCCGAGGTCCATCACGACCTCCAGCCCGACCACGTCGACGTAGAACGCCGCGGCCTCCCCCAGCGACCCACATTCGAGGTTCGGCACCACACGACGGACGGTCATGGGCGCAGGGTGACGAAAGCGGGGGCGAACGGTGGGCCGCCCTCCCCGACCCCGCGCCGCCCGTCCGGCGCCGGCCGCGCCGTGAGGCCGGGCGTGGTCAACCCGGCCGGCGTGGTCAACCCCCACCGGCGTGGTGAACCCCGGTGCCACGTCTAGTGTCGGGGTGGATGTCCGTTCGCCGAGCCCCGTGCGTCATCACTGGTCGGCGGGGCGGCGTCGGCGGGGGTCTACGTGGCTGCCGTGCTCCTCGTCGGGACGTCGGACCCGTGGGATCCGCTCGCCGGCGCCCTCGGGCAACGTCGCGATGATCGCCGCGGCGTTCGCGGTGGGGTTCGCCTTCGGTGGACGCCTCGCGTTCGTGGCGAGGTCGTCCTGTGCCCGCCGGCCGTGCGGGTCGAGGCCCTGCGCGTCGGGGGCCGCGCGGCGCCGCGATCGCGTGGGACGTGGCGTGGTGGCGGTCCGCGCCGGGATCGCGGGTGCGCGAGGTGCCCTGGTCCGCCGGGTCGGACGACCGGGCGGCGCGCGTCGCCGCCGCGCTCGACCGGCTGGGCTACGTCCCCGGGGCGGCGGCGTTCGCGTGGGCGATGGCGGAGATCCTCATGGTGATCCGTCACCGCATGAACGACCGGGTGCCCGAGGTCGAGCGGGTCGAGCACACGACCGACGACTTCGTCCTCCTTCCCGAGTCGGCGGGCCTCGTCGCACCGTCCCGCGTCGTCGGATGGCTCGCGGAGCCGATTCCCGGGTCCGCCCTGGCCCATCTGGTCGACCGCGGGCTCGTCGACCGGGACCACGAAGGCCGGTGACGGAACGCCGGCCGTTCCTGCCGGTGGTCCTGCATCGGTGATGCGGTCCGGTCCGGCGAATCGACCCTACGCACCCCGGGCGGGGGCGCGGGGTCGATCCACCGTCCTCCACACGACGAATCGACCCCGCCCGACCCAGGCCGCAGCGGGGGGTCGATCCCACCGCCCCTCCCTCACCGCGAATCGACCCCGCCGCCGGCCATCGATCCTCTCCGGGCCACGCCGAGTCGCGCAGGCGACGCGGCGGTCACCACCCGCGTGGTCCCCACGGACTACCGTCCCGCGCATGTCGAGCGCGGCGCCGATCGTGTCCACCTCTCGCGGCGCGGTGCGCGGAGCCGTGCGGGACGGGGTCGCGACCTTTCGGGGCATCCCCTACGCCGCCGCGCCTGTCGGGGATCTGCGATTCGCCGAGCCGCGACCGCACGCCGGCTGGGACGGGGTGCGGGACGCCACCGTCGACGGGGCCACCTGTCCCAAGCCGGTGATCCCGGCCCCGACCGGCGGGCTGCTGGAGGACCCGGTGTTCCCGGGGGACGAGCCGCTGAACGTCAACGTCTTCACACCGGTCGACGCGCTTCCGGGTGGCGCGACCGATGGGCGCGACCGGGCCGCCGAGGCGCCTGCCGGCGGGCCCCTCCCCCGCCTGCCCGTCATCGTCTGGATCCACGGCGGGGCGTTCCGCAGCGGGGCCGGATCCGCCCGGATCTACGACGGGTCGGCGTTCGCGCGCGACGGGGTCGTCTGCGTGACCTTCAACTACCGGCTCGGGATGGACGGGTTCGGTCACCTGCCCGATGCGCCCGCCAACCGGGGGCTGCTCGACCAGGCCGCGCTGCTGGAGTGGGTCCGCGACGAGATCGGCGCGTTCGGGGGCGACCCGGACCGGGTGACGATCTTCGGGGAGTCGTCCGGCGCGATGAGCGCGATCTGCCTGATGACGATGCCACGGGCCCGCGGGCTGTTCGGACGAGTGATCGCGCAGAGCGGCGGCGGGCAGCACGTCCAGTCGATCGTGTCCGCCGCGCGGGTCGCCCGAACGCTCGCCGACCGGTTGAACGTCGAGCCGACCGCGGCCGGGTTCGGTGACGTCCCGCTCGAGGCGTTCGTCGCCGCGCAGCACCAGCTGGGGACCGAGGTCAGCACGACCGATCGCGAGGCGTGGGGACCACTCGGCTGGGACGCGATGCCCTACGAGCCGGTCGTCGACGGTGACGTGCTGCCGGTACAGCCGCTCGAGGCGGCGCGCGACGGTGCCGGGGCCGACATCCCACTGCTGACGGGCACCAACGCCGAGGAGTACCGGTTCTGGCTCGTGCCGCTGGGGGTGCTGCCGCACGTCCGCGATGAGCACGTCGCCCTCAACGCGACCGCGCTCGCGCTGCCGCCGGAGCGGCTGGACGCCTACTTGGCGATCGACCCGCCGGGCGCACGGGCCGAGGCCCTGATCGCCGACTGGTTCTTCCGTCTGCCGGCGGTGCGGCTGGCCGAGGCACGGTGGGGTGTGACCGTGAGCGACGTTGCCGCCGCGCCCGCGCCATCGACCACCAGCCCCCCCGCTCCGGGCGCCGCGGGTCCGCCGCCCGCACCGACCCACCTGTACGAGTTCACCTGGCGCTCTCCGTCGTTCGCCACCGACGCGATCCCCGACGGCCTCGGGGCCGCGCATGCGGTGGAGATCCCGTTCGTGTTCGGTACCCAAGACGTGGAGGAGGCCCGCCCGCTGGTCGGTCCCGACCCGCCGGCCGCGCTCGCCGCCGAGATGCACGCCGTCTGGGTGGCGTTCGCGCGGGGCGACGAGCCCGACTGGCCCGCCTACGACCCCGACCGCCGTCCGGTTCGGGTGTTCTCGGACGGGGAGCGGCGGGTCGTCGAGGATCCGGAGGCGGCACGTCGACGGGCGTGGGACGGGGTGCGCTGAGGGCCGCCCGGCACCGAGGGCCGGTCCGGGGTGGCCGGCGGGACGGGAGGCACCGGTCGCCGGTCGACGGGGTGCACGATTTCCCACGTTATTCGTGGACAACGCTGCACCCCGTCCGTGGGCCGCGGGTCAGAGCCCGCCGCCACCCACGAGACCCCACGAGACCCCACGACCCCGGCCACCCATGAGGACGCCCCGGCCACAAGGCGCCACCGCCGGCCGGGTCACCCACCACCGCCGCCCTACGGCTCCACCAGCCCCCGGCGGATCGCGTACCTCGCCAGCTCCACGCGGTTGCGCAGGCCGAGCTTCTCGAGGACGTTGGAGCGGTGGCGCTCGACGGTGTGGGGGCTGATGACGAGCAGCTCCGCGATCTCGTCGGTGGTGTGGCCCTCGGCGATGAGCTTGACGACGTCGGACTCGCGCGGGGTGAGCAGGTCGTCGGGGACCGGGGCACCGTGACGGCCGGCCTCGAGCACGTCACGTACGAGGGCCCGGACCGCACGCGGATAGAGGAACGCCTCGCCGCGCATCGCCGCGCGACACGCCTCGACGAGGTCCCGGTTGGCGGCGGACTTCAGGACGTAGCCGGCGGCCCCGGCCTTGAGCGCCTCGAAGAGGTACTGCTCGTTCTCGTGCATCGACAGCAGCAGGATCCGCAGATCGGGACGACGCCCGGTGAGGACGCGTGCCGCCTGCAGCCCGGTCCGCCGCGGCATCGAGACGTCGAGGATCGCGAGGTCGACCTCCTCGTGCAGGGCCATGTCGACTGCCTGGACCCCGTCGCCGGCTTCGGCGACGACGCGCAGGTCGGGCTGGGACTCCAACAGCAGCCGCACGCCATCGCGGACGAGCGTGTGGTCGTCCGCCAGCAGGATGCGGGTCACGACAGGAGTGGTCATCGGGTGGCCACCCCCACCAGCTGATGGGCGGCAGCGCGGATCGCCTCGTGCAACGGCTGGAGCATCACGGCGCGGTCACCCCCAACGGCTGACGGACGACCACACGGGTTCCGCCCTCGGGCCGACGGGCGATGTCGAGCGTGGCACCGACGAGCGCGGCCCGCTCGCGCATCCCGTCGATCCCGCCACCGGGCCGTCCGGGACCGCCGTGGCCGCGCCCGTCGTCCTCGACGACGAGCACCAGGCGGTCGCTGCGCACCCCCAACTCGACGGCGGCACGGGTGGCATCGGCATGGCGGATCACGTTGGTCAGGGCCTCCTGGGCGATGCGGTAGATGGCGAGCTCGACGTCGGGCGGCAGGTTCGGCAGCGGTGAGCTGATCCGCCGGTCGATCGGCAGACCGCTCTCCTCCGACACCCGGGTACCGAGGGCGATGAGGGCGTTGACGAGCCCCAGGTCGTCCAGGGCCTCGGGCCGCAGCCGCCGCGCGAGCTCGCGAACCTCGTCGAGGGCGCGGGTGACGGTCTGGGAGAGCGGGCCGCGCGCGTCGGGGTCGATGTCGGCCCGACCGATCTGCAGCGACAACGCCGTCAGGGTCTGGCCGAGCTCGTCGTGCAGCTCGCGGGCGATCCGCCGCCGTTCGGCCTCCTGCGCGGCGACCATCCGCCGGTCGCTCGCGCGCCGCTCCTCGCGGAACCGCACGAGCATCTCCTCGAACGCGTCGGTCAGCCGGGTCACGTCGCGGTCGTCGGGGACGACCTGCTCGCGCAGGTCATCGGGCGGGGACATCGGGTCGACGGTCGCCATGATCCGGGTGAGGCGGCGCAGCGGGCGGAGGGCACGGAGCAGCGCGATCCGGACGAGCAGCAGGATCCCGGCCGTCCCGCCGACCACGATCCAGAGCGCTGAACCCTCTGTCCCGCCGATCCGGACCGGGCCGAGGACGAGCACGAGCGCGGCCGCGCCGAGCAGCGCGGCGACGGCCAGGAAGACCTGGCCTTCCAGCGACATCCGCTCGATCGCCGCTCGCATCCCTCCACCGTTGCAGACGGGGCGGTCCGGCCGCTTACGCGGGGACAGACGGATCCGGTTCGACAGCGCGCACCGTCAGCCGGCGCGAGCGCCCGTCGGGGCGCACGACCGTGGCCGAGTCGCCCACGAGCCGCCCGACGAGCGCCACCCCGACCGGCGACGTCGCCGACACGGTGCCGACGACCGGAGCGTCGCCGCGCTCCAGGGCGATCCGGTAGGTGCGGGTGCG
>JBFWKS010000147.1:0-10195 GCA_050252545.1 Solirubrobacteraceae bacterium | reverse complement strand
CGAGCTGCGCGTGGACTGATCCGCCCACCGGCATAGGATCGGGTGGTGCTCCGTCCCCGCGTCCCCTCCCCCCGTCGCAAGGCCGCCCCGGTGCAGGTCGACCACATCGTGGTCGGCGCCGGATCGGCCGGGTGCGCCGTCGCCGCCCGGCTCGCCGAGGACCCGTCGCGCAGCGTGCTGCTCGTCGAGGCCGGCGGCAGCGACCTGAACGTCGGCGTCCGGGCCCCCGTCGCCTTCGGCAGCCAGTTCCGCGGGCGCGGCGACTGGGGGTTCGAGAGCGAGCCCGAGCCGTCGTTGGACGGCCGCCGCATCTTCGAGCCGCGCGGCAAGGTCCTGGGCGGCACGAGCTCGATGAACGCGATGGTGTGGGTCCGCGGTGCCGCGTCCGACTACGACGGATGGGACCTGGACGGATGGTCGTGGGAGGAGTGCCGCGCGGTGTTCGAGCGGATCGAGCGCCGCCACGACCTGCACGGACCGCGGGCCTCCGGCGGTCCGGTCCGCCTGTCGACCCTCCGGTCGCCCGACGATCTGTCGGAGCGGTTCATCCGTGCGACCGAGGCGACCGGGATCGCCCGCCGCGGCGACCTGACCGCCGGTGAGCGCGAGGGCGTCGGCTACCCGGCGACGACGACCTGGAACGGCCGGCGGTGGAACGCGGCACGCGCGTACCTCGGCCACCGTCCGCCCAACCTCCACGTGGCGACCGGATCGCACGCGAGCCGCATCGTCCTGCAGGACGGCCGGGCGGTGGGCGTCGAGCTGCTCCGACGGGGCCGCCGCACCATCGTGCGATCCCGCGGCGACATCGTCCTCAGCGCCGGCGCGTTCGGCACGCCCCATCTGCTGCAGCTCTCCGGGATCGGCGATCCGGAGCACCTGCGCGAGGTCGGCATCAGCCCGACGGTCGATGCGCCCCGTGTCGGCCTCGGCCTGGCCGAGCACGCGCTCGCTGCGATGAACTGGGAGCTCGCCGACGGCCACCCGGGCCTGTCTGACGCGGCCAACCCCAAGTGGCTGGCGCCGTGGCTCGTCGCCGGTCGCGGTCCGCTGGCGAGCAACGTCATCGAGGCGGTCGCGCACCTGCGGTCCCGCGCCGACCTGGACGCGCCCGACCTGCAGCTCGTGATGGGACCGATCTTCTTCTGGCAGCACGGCGCGGTCGAGCACCCGCGACCGGCGATGGTCATCGGACCGTCGTACTGGGAGCCCAAGAGCCGCGGATCGGTGCTCGCGAGATCGGCCGACCCGCTCGAGGCACCGGCGATCCGGCTCAACATGCTCGAGCACCGCGACGACGTGGAGGCCCTGACCCGGGGCGTCCGGATCGCGCGCGAGATCGTCGCCCAGCAGCCGCTCTCCGACGCCGTCCGGGCCGAGCTCCATCCCGGTCCCGAGGTCGAGTCCGACGCCCAGATCGAGGCGTGGCTGCGCTCCAACGCCGAGCACACCTACCACCCGGCCTGCAGCGCCGCGATGGGCGCGGACGACGACGCGGTCCTCGACGAGCGCCTGCGGGTGCGGGGCGTCGACGGGCTGCGGGTCGCCGACGCGTCCGCGCTGCCGCGGATCACCCACGCCAACACGCACGCCCCGGCCACGCTCCTCGGCGAGCGCTGCGCGCGGTTCGTCCTGGACCTGCCCGTCCCGCGGTGAGGGACCCGGGAGTGGCGCGTTCGTCACGACCGACCCGCGAGTAGTGTCCCGGACGGCCGAACGCGTGTCCGGCCTCCCCCGATCGACCTCATCCGTGACCACGTCCCCCAACCCGCCCGGCGAGCCCATCCCCGCCGGGCCGGCCACGCTCCCACCGTCCTCGCCGACGCCGCGCGGCCGCGTCCCCCCGGCCGAGCGTGAGGAGCAGGTCCTGGGCCTGGCCCGCGAGCTGTTCGTCGAGCGCGGCTACACCCTGGCGTCGATGGACGAGATCGCCCGCCGCGCCGGGGTCTCCAAGCCGATGATCTACGAGCTCGTCGGCAGCAAGGAGGCGCTCTACGACCGCTGCGTCGAGCGGGCCGGCGAGGAGCTCGCCCGGGTCGTCACCGAGGCGGTGCTGTCGACCGAGGACCCCCTGTCGCGGATCCGGGTCGGCGCGATCGCGTTCCTCCACCACGTCGCGGAGCGCGGCGGCGGTTGGGACCTGCTGCTGACGACCGGCCCCGACCCGAGCGACGCCCCGATCTGGCGCATCCGTCGCCAGCAGGCCGAGCTCCTGACGCGCCTCACCGCCGACACGGTCGCCGAGATGGGCGTCGAGCTCGACCAGTGGCGAATCGAGGCCATGGCCCACGCGGTCAACTCGGCGTTCGAAGGGCTGGCGTTCTGGTGGCGCAGCCGGCCGGGCGTGACCGCCGAGGAGCTCGTCGATTGGATGGCGACCCTCGTGGTGCCCGGCCTCGTCGCGTTGGCCGAGGGGCAGGGGCCCGAGCCCGGACGCTGACCGCGCACGCCGGCCGGCCCCGCGACCCCGCGGTCAGCCCGCGGTCCGACGGCGGCGCATCGCCACGCCGGTGAGGGTCTCGCGCACCGTCCGCTCCGCGACGAGTGCGGTGATGTCACGCGACCCGATCCGCTCCGGCAGCACCTCGACGACCTCCATGCCGACGAGGTCGGTTCCGGCAGCGATCCGGCGGCAGGCCCAGAGCAGGTCCGCCGACGTCATCCCGCCCGGCTCCGGGGTTCCGGTGCCGGGGGCGAACGCCGGATCGAGCACGTCGACGTCGACCGAGAGGAACACCGGTGCCGCACCGCGTCGCACCGACCGTCCCGATCCGACGATGTCGAGCGTCTCCTCGACGACATCGGCGATTCCGCGCTCGCGGACGTCGTGCATGAAGATCGACGTGATCCCGCGGTCGCGCTGCCAGGCGAGCTCCTCCTCCCCCGGCCAGTAGCCGCGCAGGCCGATCTGCACGTACCGCGCCGGGTCGATGTGCCCGGACTCGACCAGGCGATACATCGGCGTGCCGTGCGACCGCTCGACGCCGAACACCGTCCGTCCCGTGTCGGTGTGGGTGTCGAGGTGGACGAGGCCGACCGGGCCGAACTTCGCGGCACAGGCACGGATGTCCGGCTCGGCGATCCCGTGGTCGCCACCGAGGACGATCGGTATCGCACCGGCGGCCAGCACCTGGCCGACGGTCGCCTCGATCGCCGCGTGGGTGGCGTCGACATCGGCCGGCAGGACGGGCGCGTCCCCGAAGTCCACGACCCTCAGCGCCGAGAACGCATCGACGCCGACCTCCAGGTGCGGTCCCGGTGGGCAGCTCGCCGCCCGGATCGCGCGCGGGCCGAACCGTGCGCCCGGTCGGTCCGACACGAGGTCGTCGGTCGGCGCGCCGACGATCGCCACGTCGACGCCGGCGAGCTCGGCGGGATCCTCGGTGTAGGGCTGCCCGGCGAAGCTCGGCAGCCCCGCGTAGTCGGGCTTCTCGCCGTGGGCCGCCCAGCGGCCGACCGGATCGATCATCGAATGGTGCTCCTCGTTCCTCCGGGCGCCGGGATGGCGACCGGATCCACATCCTCGGGCGTTCGGGCATCGCCGCGTGCCGCCCGCACCAGGTCGGTGAGCCGGTCGATCCAGGGCTCCTCGTCCGGGAAGGGAAAGTCCGGCATCGCGCGCTCCAACGCGACGCGCCCGTGCAGCGCCGACCACAGGACCGTCGCGACGGTCAGGGCCCGTGGCTCGTCCCCGATCCCGCACGAGGCCACGGCCTCGACGAGCCGCGCGAACACGTCCATCCCCGGTCCGTCGTCGGCGGGCGTCGCCGCCGCGTCGCCGCCGCCCGGGGCCTGGCCGGCGACGGCCGACCCGGTCGTCGCCGGCTCCGTGACGGGCGCCTCGGCCACGGCGCAGCCGTCGGGCGCGTGCCCGAACCGGGTGTGGAAGCAGACCGCGTACCAGCCGGGCTGCTCGCGCGCGAACGCGAGGTAGGCGGCGCCCATAGCCCGCAGCCGCACCGTCGGATCGTCGGCGGCGGTCCGCTCCGCCGCGGCGTCGATCCGGTCGCGCAGCGCCGTGAAGCAGCGGGACTTGGTGGCCGTGACGAGCTCGTCCTTGTCCGCGAAGTGGAGGTACATCGCGGTCGGGCTCACGCCGGCACGACGCGTGACGGCGCGGACCGACATCGCGTCGACGTCGTGCAGCTCGGCGAGCAGGTCGGTCGCGGCGTCGAGCAGGACGTCGCGCAGCCGCTCGCCCTCTCCCCGCGGATTCCGTACCCGTGCCTCCATCGCCTCACCAGCCTATTCCGACGACCTGATCCGTCCTTGACGCTCCTAGATGAACACTGTACATGTACAGTCCTCACCGCGGCTCGAGACCGAGCCCGGAACGGAGGACCCATGCTCAACCGCCTCGCGAACCTCGGTATCCGTCGACCCCGGCCGATCGCCATCCTCACCGTCATCGCGTTCCTCGTCGCCGGGGTGCTCGGTGGTCCCGCGATGGGAGCGCTGGATGCCCCGCGCGGATTCGACGACCCCGGATCGGAATCGACCCAGGCCCGGGAGACGCTCGAGCGGGCGACGGGGACCGCCGACAGCCCGGGCCTGCTGGTCCTCGTCCGTGACACGCCCACCGGCGAGCGGACCGAGCGCGCGGTCCGCACCCTGCAGGCCGACCCCGACATCGCCGACGTGCAGCGGCCCCCGGTCGACGGCGCGTCGCCACTGGTGGCCACCGACGGCCGCTCGGTCGTCCTGGCGGCGAGCCTCCGGGCCGCGGCCAGCGAGGGCGACGCCGTCGAGCGGCTGGACGACGCGTTCGCCGACCAGCCCGGCACGACGCTCGGCGGGCCCGACGTGGCGTTCGAGCAGGTCGGAGACCAGGCGTCGAGCGACCTGACCAGCGGCGAGCTGCTGGCCTTCCCGGTCCTCGCCCTGCTCACGCTGCTGTTCTTCCGCGGGATCGCGGCGATCCTCCCGTTGGCGGTCGGGGCGTTGACGGTGATGGCGACGTTCGCCCTGCTGCGGTTGATCGACGCCACGGTGCTGGAGCTCTCGCCGTTCGCGCTCAACCTCGTCATCGCCGCAGGGTTGGGGCTCGCGATCGACTACAGCCTGTTCCTCGTGTCGCGGTTCCGGGAGGAGCTCGGCGAGGGCCGCGACGTGCCCACATCGATGCGTCGCACGATGTCGACCGCCGGCCGGACGGTGGTGTTCAGCGCGCTGACGGTGGCGGCGGCGATCGCGTGCCTCGGGGTGTTCCCGCTGCCGTTCCTCTACTCGATGGCGATCGGCGGCGCGCTCGTGTCGATGGTCGCGGCGGCCACGGCGCTCCTCGTCCTGCCCGGGCTCTTCGTCCTGCTCGGTGCACGATTGGGCAAGGTCCGGCCGCAGCCCGAGGGTCAGGGCCGCTGGTACGGGCTGGCGCGCGCGGTCATGCGCCGTCCTGGAACCGTCGCGGTCGTGGCGGCCGCGCTGATGCTGCTGCTGGCGGCACCGTCGCTGCGGACGCAGTGGAGCGGGGTCGACGCCTCGGTGCTGCCGGAGTCCCAGAGCGCCCGCGTCGTCCACGACGCGATGAGCCGTGCGTTTCCGGCCGCGACGACCAACCCGATGGTCCTCGCCGTGCGGGCGCCGGCCGATGCCGGTCCGCCGCTGCAGGCGTACGCGGGACGCCTGGCCGCGATCCCGGGCGTCGAGCGGGTGCAGCCACCCCGACGGGTCGCCGACGGCCTGTGGCGGATCGACGTCGCTTCCCGCGGCGAGAGCGCGATCTCCCGGCAGGCGCTGGACACCGTGGCGGCGGTGCGCGCGACCGACGTGCCCTTCCGGGTCGAGGTCGGCGGTACCGCCGCGGGCACCGCCGACCAGCGGGCGGCGATCAGCCGGATGCTGCCCCTGGGTGCGGCGCTGCTGCTCGTGCTGACCCTGTCGATCCTGTGGCTCATGACGGGGTCGGTGATCCTGCCCCTGAAGACCCTGCTGATGAACCTCCTGACGACCGCCGCGGCGACCGGGTTGCTCGTGCTCGTGTTCCAGGACGGCCGCTTGACCGGGCTGCTGGGCTATCAGAGCCAGGGCGGGATCGAGCAGACCGACTACCTCGTGATGGTGGCGATCGTCTTCGGCCTGTCGACCGACTACGGGGTGTTCCTCCTGACCCGGATCAAGGAGGCACGGGACCGCTTCCCGGACGATCCGATGGCCGAGCGCGAGGCGGTCGCGATCGGGATCCAGCACACCGGCGCGATCGTCACCGCGGCGGCGATCCTGCTGGCCGTCGCGCTGGGCGCGTTCCTCACGTCCGACCTGATCTTCCTGCAGGAGCTCGGGTTCGGCGCGGCCGTCGCGGTGCTGCTCGACGCGTTCGTCGTGCGGACGCTGCTCGTCCCGTCGCTCATGGGCCTGCTGGGGAAGTGGAACTGGTGGTCGCCCGGACCGCTGCGTCGACTGCACGACCGGATCGGCCTGAGTGAGTCGCTGCCACCCGATCCGGTGCCGGCCGCCGAGCGCCGGGAGGAGCCGGTGGCGGCCTGAGTCCCGGGAGCTCCGTCCGGGCGCCGGGTCGTCGTGCGATCCGACGCCCGCGCCCCGGACCGGCCGCGCGGGTCAGACAGCCGTCGCGGTGCTGCGCGGGTCGATGAGGATCTTGGCGTGCCGCTCCGCGTCGCCCAGCGCGTCGAACGCGTCCGCGACCCCGTCCAGGCCGACGGTTCCGGTGACCATCGGCCGCGGATCGACCCGTCCCTCGCCGAGCATCTGGAGGGTGTCGCGGAACTCCAGCGGCGTGTAGCCGAAGACGAACCGCAGGTCGATCTCCTTGTTGATGCCCATCGCCGGGGTGAACCGGTCGATGCCGACGCACACGCCGACGACGACGACGCGCGAGAACGGCGGGGCACCGTCGAGCACGTCCTCGATCATGCCGGGCACGCCGACGCACTCGAAGATCACCGGGTGCTTGGGTGCAGCGCCCAGCGCCTCCCCCAGCCGCCACGCGTGCCACCAGTTGACGAGCGGCAGGCGGTCCAACGGGGCCAGCCGCTCCTTCGTGCTCACGGCGAGCTCGAACGCGTCGGCCATGTTGGCGAGTCCGCCACGGGCCGGGGACGCCTCGTACGGGGAGCGCTCGGCGGGGTCGACGACGACGTCGGCCCCGCAGGACGTCGCCAGCGCGCGCCGGCCGGGCGACAGGTCGGACGCCACGACGGTGCGGACCCCTTGCGCCTTGAGCATGAGGATGACCCCGAGCCCGACCGGGCCGCAGCCGATGACGATCGCGGTGTCGCCCTTGCCGACGTCGCCGCGCCGGACGGCGTGGTGGGCGACGGCCATCGGCTCGGTCATGGCGGCGACGTCGGGCTCCAGGCCGTTGGGCACGGCCATCGTGAGCGTCTCCTCGGCGAGGACCTGCTCGGCGTAGCCGCCGGGGGCGTGGTTCGACAGGCCGGTCAGGTCGATCCCGTCGACACCGCGGAGCATCGGCAGCGCCACCACCGGCGTGCCCTCCTTGAGCCGCCGCGACGTGCCGGGGCCGTGCTCGGCGACCTCGCCGGTGAACTCGTGGCCGAAGACGATCGGCTCGGTCGACCGCGCGAACCGGTCGTAGCCGACGCGGGCGGCCATCGCGGCCCAGTCGTCGCAGCCGGTCCGGGCGTGGAGGTCCGATCCGCAGATCCCACAGCGGGTGACGGCCAGGCGGACCTGTCCGCGGCCGGGGTCCGGCGCGGGGCGGTCGACCACCTCGAGCGTGGCGTTGCGACAGACGACGGCCCGCATCATCGGGCCCGGCGATCGGATCGAGCGGTCATGGACGCACTCTCCCACGACCGGCGGAACGATGCCTACCCGCCGGTAACCCGCGTGTCGGGGCTGCGTTCGCTTTCCGGTCGCCGGGCGGACGGGACCGGGCGCTACGCCCCCGGATCGACCGTCAAGCGCAGGCCCAGGTCGCGCAGCTGCGTGGCGTCGACCGGGGCCGGGGCGCCGGTCAGCGGGTCGCCGCCCGACGCGGTCTTGGGGAAGGCGATGACGTCGCGCAACGAGTCCCGGCCGGCGCACAGCGCGGCCAGACGGTCGATGCCGAAGGCGATCCCGCCGTGGGGCGGCGCGCCGGCCTCCAGGCCCTCCAGCAGGAACCCGAACTGGGCCTGGGCCTCCTCGGGCGTGAAGCCGAGCAGGTCGAGGATCGCGCGCTGCTGGTCGACGCGGTTGACGCGGATCGACCCACCGCCGACCTCCCAGCCGTTGACGACCAGGTCGTAGGCGCGGGAACGCAGCGCACCCGGCCCGACCGCATCGGTGTCACCCAGGGGCACCGCCGATCCCGCCCCTGCCGTCGCCGCGGCATCGGTGACCCCACTCGCGTCGCGGCCGAACCGCCCGCCCGGCGCCAGGTCCTCGGCCGACACGGCGCCACCGCCCGGCGCGGAGGGCTGGGTGAAGGGGTGGTGGATCGCCGTCCAGCCGCCGTCGGTGGGCTCGAACATCGGGAAGTCCACGACCCACAGGACGTCGTTGCGGTCCTCGCGCAGGTCGAACCGGTCGGCGAGCTCCAGGCGCAGCGCGCCGAGGACGGCGGCGGCGGTCGGGGCACGGTCGGCGACGATCAGCAGCAGATCACCCGGCGAGGCGTCGAGGGTGCCCTTGATCGCGTCGATCTCCTCGGGGGTGAGGAACTTGGCGATCGGGGAGCGCCACGACCCGTCGGGCTCGACGAAGCCCCAGACCAGGCCACCGGCGCCGTGCTTCTTGGCCAGGTCGGTGAGCTCGTCGAGCTGCTTGCGCGGCACGGTCAGGCCGCCGGCGTTGATGCCGCGGACGACGCCACCGGACGCGAGCGTCCCGGCGAAGACCTTGAACTCGGTGGTGGCCAGGGCGGAGGAGAGCTCCTGGATCTCCAGGCCGAACCGGCGGTCGGGCCGGTCGTTGCCGTAGCGCAGAAGCGCCTCGTCGTAGCCCATCCGCTCCCACGCCGGGGCGGTGAGCTCGAGCCCTCCGGCGGCGAACGCCCGGGCCATCACCCGCTCGAAGACGGCGATGACGTCGTCCTCGTCGACGAAGCTCAGCTCGGCGTCCAGCTGGGTGAACTCCGGCTGCCGGTCCGCACGCAGGTCCTCGTCGCGGAAGCAGCGCACGATCTGGAAGTACCGCTCCAGGCCGGCGACCATGAACAGCTGCTTGAAGAGCTGCGGGGACTGCGGCAGGGCGTAGAACGATCCGGCCTGCAGCCGCGACGGGACGAGGAAGTCCCGCGCACCCTCGGGCGTGGACCGGGTGAGCATCGGGGTCTCGATGTCGAGGAACCCCTCCTCCTCCATCGCCTCCCGGATCTCGCGCACGATCCGGGAGCGCAGCAGCAGCGCGTCACGGTTGCGCTCCCGGCGCAGGTCGATCACGCGGTGGCGCAGGCGGACGAGCTCGTCGACGTCGCCGTCCTCGTCGACGGCGAACGGCGGGGTGCGGGCCTCGGCCAGCGCGTCGAGCACGGTAGCCCGCAGCTCGACGGCGCCGGTCGGCATCTTCGGGTTGACGTGCTCGGCCCCGCGCCCCGTCAGCTCGCCCTCCACCGACAGGACGTGCTCGGGCCGCAGCCGCTCGGCGGCCGCGAAGACGTCGGGACCACAGGTCTCCGGGTCGAAGACGACCTGCAGCAGCCCGGTGCGGTCGCGCAGGTCGACGAAGATCAGACCGCCGTGGTCGCGGCGGCGGTGCACCCACCCGGCGGCGCGGAGCGTCTCGCCGACCTGCTCGTCGGTGACCGTGCCGGCCCACGTCGTGCGGAAGCGGTTGGCGTGGACCGGGCTGCCCGAGACGGTGTCCTGCACGAGGGCGGCCACGCGCTCGTCGAGCGCGCGGCGGCGGGCGGAGGGATCGGCGGGCGCGTTGGGGGCAGGCATCTGGCGGCCAACGGTACCGGCCGACCGCCGCTGACCGCCCTGGGCATCGACAAGATCATCCTGTCGTCGCACCTGCAGGGCATCGCCAACGCGCGGGCGCTCGTCGCGCAGCTGAAGGACGTCGCCGGTGGCGGGGCCCTCTCGGCACTCCGCCCGTCGTCCTACCGCTCCCGCGCCCGGAGCGTCCGCTCGACGTCGCCGGTGAGCAGATACAGGTCGAGCGCCTGGGGATCGTCCGGCTCAAACGCACGGAACCCCAACCGCTCCCACCATCGCCGGGCCCGCGGATCGAGCGCGGTGGCCACGATCGCCCGGCAGGCCGCCTTGACGTTCAGCTCGACCGCCGTGGC
>JBFWKS010000146.1:0-10202 GCA_050252545.1 Solirubrobacteraceae bacterium | reverse complement strand
ACCCCAGGGCGGCCCGGCCGTGGCGCCGCCGAGGCTACGCCGCGGACGACTGGCCGATCCAGTCGGCGACGGGCAGACCGACCGCGGCGTCGGCCAACGCCGCCGGGCGGGGGACGGCGGGTGGAAGGACGTGGACCGGGACGCCGTCGAGAAGCGCTCGCAACGTGTCGCGGTTGTCGCGGGCCAGGCCGTCGTCGGTCCACGGGGTCATGACGACGGCGCGGACGTCGAGTCCGGCGGTGCGGGCGATCTCGACCGTCATCCGGGTGTGGCTGATCGTCCCCAGACCGGGGCGGGCGGCGACGACGATCGGCAGGCCCAGGTCGACGGCGAACGCGCGTACGTCGTAGCCGTCGCGCGTGAAGGGGACGAGCAACCCACCGATGCCCTCCACGACCAGCGTCTCGTGGGGATCGGCCGCGCGACGGGCCGTGCGCACCAGCCCGGCCGGATCCAGTGGCCGACCGGCCCGCTCGGCGGCCAGGTGCGGCGACACCGGCGGCCCGAACCGCAGCGGACTCACCTGCTCGGGGGTCTGCCCGGTACACGCGGCCAGCAGCTCGTGGTCGCGGCGGCCGTCCGGCACAGGGTCGTCCAGGCCGGTCACCACGGGCTTGTGGGCCAGCACCGTCACGTCGTCGCGCCGCAGTGCGGCGCAGATCGCGGCGGCGACGAACGTCTTGCCGACCTCGGTGTCGGTTCCGGTCACGAAGACGCCGCGCATCAGGGACGGGTCCCGCTCGGAACGTGGGACTCGACGGCGCGCCCGGGCGCGGGGCCCGGCGGGTCGGCGGCCTCGACCGCCGACGCCGCCCCGATCGCGGCCGCGATCCGTCGGGCCGCGTCGCGCAGCTCGTCCGGGCGGTGCTCGCTGCACACCGTCAGGCGCAGGCGGCAGGTGCCGGAGGGGACCGTCGGCGGGCGGATGCCCTGCAGGTAGATGCCGTCGCGGAGCAGTGCGCCGGTGATCGCCATCGTCGGCGCGGCCGGGCCGACGACGACCGGCACGATGGGAACGGCCGGCTCGGCACGCCGGCCGTCGATCCCCGGAACCCGCAGGTCGACGCCGGCGGCGCGCAACGTCGTGCGGACGATCTCGGCGTTCGTGCTCACCCGCTCGACCCGGTCCGGCTCGCGCGCGAGCACGCCCAGCGCAGCGAGTGCCGCGCCGGCGGCAGCAGGGGCGGGGGCGGTCGAGAAGATCAGCGGTCGCGCCCGGTTGATGAGCCAGTCGCGCACGTCGGGATGGGCGGCGACGTAGGCGCCGCTCGCGCCCAGGGCCTTACCGAGCGTGCCGACGACCGCGTCGACCTCGCCCTCCAGGCCGGCGGCGGCGACCGATCCGCGTCCCCCGGGGCCGACGCAGCCCGTGGCGTGCGCCTCGTCGACGACGAGCCGCGCGCCGTGGCGCCGGCACACCTCGACGAGCTCGGCGAGCGGCGCGACGTCGCCGTCCATCGAGAAGACGCCGTCGGTGACGACGAGCGCCGGCGGACGCGACGAGCCGGCGCGGGCGGCCAGCTCGTGGTCCAGGTGCTCCCAGTCGCCGTGGCGGTAGACGACCCGCTCGGCGCCCGACAGCCGCACGCCGTCGATGATCGACGCGTGGTTCAGCGCGTCGCTGGCAACGACGCCGCCCGGTTCGGCGAGCGCCGTGACGACGCCGATGTTGGCGAGGTACCCGGCCCCGAACAGCAGCGCGGTCCCGGTGCGCTCGAACGCGGCGAGCTCCCGCTCGAGCTCGCGGTGGATCGACAGCGTGCCGGCGACGAGCCGCGACGATCCGGAGCCGCCGCCGTGGGCGAGGGCGGCGTCGGCGGCGCCGCGGCGGACGTCCGGATGCCCGGCCAGGCCCAGGTAGTCGTTGCCGCAGAGCAACAGCAGGTCATGGCCGTCGACCGTCGCGCGCGGGCCCGTCGGCCCGTCGAGCGTGCGCAGCGACCGGAGCAGCCCGTCGCCCTCGAGCGCGTCGAGCTGTTCGCGCAGCGCCGGATCACCGTCCGCCGGACGGGACGCCCCGGAACGGTCTCGATCGCCCGGACGGGACGCCCGGGCCGGGCCGCCGGCGCCGGGACGGGACGGGACGACAGGGCGGGCAGCCGATGGGCCGGTCGCTTCGGCGCCGGGGCCGTCGACGGCGGCCCGGCCGGCGGCGCGGCCCTCGGTCCGAACCGGACCGGTGCCCACGGGAGCGCTCAGACCGCCAGCCCGGGAGCCGAGGGGGTCGGCTCCGCCTCGCGCTCCGGCCAGCGGTTGGGGGCGCCGTCGGGACGCGGCGGGATGACCTTGTCCTTCTTGACGTACCGCAGCTGGGTGGAGGGGTCCCACCGGCGCACGGTGATACCCGCCGCCTCGGCCTGGTCGGGGTTGTCGAGGTAGGACTCGACCACGTCGGGCGTCTCGCCGTCGAGCCGGCCGGAGCGGTTGTCAGGACGCGGGTTGGCGCCGTTGTCGGAGTGCCGGGCGATGTTCAGGCCCAGCTCCTCGAACATCTCGCGGTCGTCGGACGGGTCGGTGTTGAGCGTCGTGAGGAAGTTGCCCATCATCACGCCGTTGAGCCCGGCCTTGACGGCCATCTGCTGCCACTCCTTGAGGTTCTCGGAGCGGCCGCCGCAGAGGCGCAGCAGCGCACCGGGCAGCACCAGACGGAAGATCGCGACCCACTTGATCGCGTCCCACGGGTCCATGTGCTCGCGGTCGCCGAACTTCGTGCCCGGGCGCGGGTTGAGCAGGTTGATCGGGACCGACGTCGGATCGATGTCGGCCAGCTCGAACGCCATCTCCACGCGCTGCTGCTCGGACTCGCCGAGGTTGAGGATGCCGCCGACGCAGGTCTCCAGGCCCGCGTCGCGGACCGCGTCGACGGTGCGGACGCGCCCCTCGTAGCGGACGGTGGTGGAGACCTCGGGGTAGTAGGAGCGCGCGGTCTCGACGTTGTGGTGCACGCGGTTGATGCCCGCATCTTTGAGCTGCCGGGCACGCTTGGGGTTGAGGTGCCCGACCGACGCGCAGCGCTTGAGGTTGGTGTGCTCGGTGACCAGGCGCGCACCCTCCAGCAGCTTGTCGAAGTCGCGGTTGGACAGGCCCTGGCCCTGCGTGACCATGCAGAAGCGGTGCGCGCCGGCGGCTTCGGCCGCGCGGGCGTGCTCGAGCATCTGGTCGGGCTCCATCATCGCGTGCATCGGCGTCTCGGACTCCGCGAACCGCGACTGGGCGCAGAACCCGCAGTCCTCGGCGCAACCGCCCGACTTGGCGTTGACGAGCGAGCACATGTCGGTGCTGTCGCCGAACCGCTCCTGCCGTGCCTCCCATGCCCGTTCGACGAGCGCGAGGATGTCCTCGCGCTCGGTCAACTGCCCCAGCTGCAGGGCTTCCTCACGGGTGATCAGGGGCGCCATACGTACTCCAGCGTCGGTCGACGGCCACCGCCGGACCGCTCTCGGGCCATCCGTTCGGCGTTGGCGCACGATCCTAGCCGTCCGGCCAGTCGACGACGCACGCACGCACGCCGTGCGCCCCCGGGACAGGGGGTGGCGGGGCGGCACGTACGGGGGTGGCGGGGCGCCGCGTACCGGATCGCGGGGGATGCGCTCGGGTCGACCGACGGCGTCACTACCCTGCTGTGTGGTGTCGCAGGTCGGCACCGCTCGTCCGTCCCGTCCGGGGAGTCACGATGCGCCACGACCCGATCAACGCGAGCTCCGACGGTTGGGCTCCGCCGCGGACCGCCGTCCGCAACGCCGGCCGGGGCGGTCCCCGGACCCGTCGGCCGGCCGACGCCCGACTGGACGTCGTGGCCACCGTCGAGGACGCATTGCGCCTGGCGGCCGAGGTCCGCGACCGCGAGCGCACCCGGCCGATCGTGTGCCTGTCGACGAAGGCGGGGGAGGACCGGCCCGCGCTCGACCCGCGCAGCGTGCGCGAGGCGGTCGGTCGCAACGTCGATCTGCGGGCGGTGCGGACCGGTCCGGCGAGTCGTGCGCTCGCCGAGCACCTGCCGCCGCAGCTCGGGGTGTTCGGCGGCGCGGCGCGCGTGTGGTGGCCCGGCGTCGACGATCGGACCGACCCGCGCGCCCACCCGCTCGTGATGGACCGCACCGGACGCTACGGCCGACGCTCGCTTCAGATCCTCACCACCCGGGTCGAGGAGGGACCGGTCGACGATGGCCGCGGCCGGACCGGATCGCGGGACGACGGGAACGGCCGCGAAGGGCGGACGCCCCGGCACGGCGCCGACGGAGAGGGGCGCGCACGCCTGGTCGCCCTGCCCGGCGGCGAGGGCGCCACCTCCCATCCGGACCACCGCGACCCGATCGGTGATCCCGGCCGTCACGGCGACGGTGGGGACCGTCGCGTGCCGGGCCGGGAGCTGAGCCTGCGGCGCGACCTCGACGAGGCCCGCGACGAGGTGCGCCGACTGCGTGAGCGGCTGGCCGAGCAGCGGCTGGACGCGATGCACGGCGGTTCCGGCAGGGCCGGGACGCGCCGTCCGCCGGCGACGGGGCCGCGTCCGGCGACCGACGCGGAGTCCTCGCGGCTCGACGTCCCTGCCGCGGTCCTCCGCGAGCCGGAGCGGATCGCGCACCTGGAGATCGTCGCCGCCTGGCTGGTGCGAGATCAGGCCGAGGGGCGGCGGGGATGGCCGATGGGTTCGCTCGCGCTGGGCCGCGCCTATCTGCCGACGCTCGAGCGGATGACGACGACCGACGAGCGCCGCGCCGTGACGATCGTCGCCGCACGGATCGCGTCGGGTCGGCCGGGGGAGGTCGACGACCTGGACCTGCGGGCGGACGTCGACGCCGACGGCCAGCACGAGGTCCGCGACGACGGCTCGTCCGCGTGGTCGTGCCGGATCCCCGAGCTGTCGCGCGCACGCCGCCTGCGCTGGTGGACGCGCGAGGACGGCGCCGTCGAGCTGCGCGACGTCGTCCGCGACGACGAGCCGGACTGACCGGAGATCCGTCCCTTCCTCAGCGGGCGTTCAGGCGGATCTGCTGAGGTACGGGGATGGCCTCCGTCGGCACGGTGTCAGCTGCGTCCGTCGACGACGTCGCCGCGCTCGCCGACCGGCTCCGTCGCGCGATCCGCAAAGGCGTGCGGGTCGCCGATCCGGTGCTCGACATCGTCATCGCCACGACGCTCGCCGGCGGGCACCTGTTGATCGAGGATCACCCCGGCGTCGGCAAGACCCGGCTGGCCCGCGCGTTGGCGCGCAGCATCGGCGGGGCCTTCTCCCGGGTGCAGGCCACCGTCGACCTGCTGCCCAGCGACGTCGTCGGTGCGAGCGTGTGGCTCGCCGATCGCGGCGTCTTCGAGTTCCGGCCCGGACCGGTCTTCACCAACGTCCTGCTCGTCGACGAGATCAACCGCGCGACGCCGAAGACGCAGTCGGGGCTGCTGGAGGCGATGCAGGAGCGACAGGTGACCGTCGACGGGATCGGCCACCCGATCCCGCCGCCGTTCGTCGTCGTCGCCACGCAGAACCCGACCGCCGGCCACGACGGCACCCACCCGTTGCCGCCCGCTCAGCTGGACCGCTTCCTGGCGCGCGTGTCGCTGGGCTATCCGGACGAGGACACCGAGGTGGCGCTGCTGCGCGATCCGCCGGCGGAGCCCGACCTCGTGGCGGTGTCCAGCCCCGACGCGGTCGAGGAGGCCAGGACGACCGTCGCGGGCGTCCACGCCGGGGACCGGTTGCTCCGCTACGTCGTCGCCCTGCTGCGGGCCACGCGTGACGACGGCCGCACGCTCGTCGGCGCCAGCCCGCGCGCGGGGCTGCTGCTGCTCGGCGCCGCGCGTGCGATGGCCGCGATCGACGGTCGCGAGTTCGTGCTTCCCGACGACGTGCAACGGCTGGCGCCCCGCGTCCTGCCGCACCGACTGCAGACCGTCGACGCGGAGCCCGAGACCGCGTCCGCCATCGTCGCCGACGCGATCGCCACGACCCCCGCACGGTGATGCGGCGCTCCCGGCGACGCGCGCAGAGCATGGCAGGTGCAGGTGCGGGTCCGGCGATCGGCGCGGCCGTCGTGCTCGGCGTGGGCACGGCATCGGTGCTCGTCGCCGGCGTGTGGGGCTCGCCGGCGATCCTCGCCTTCGGAGTGACGCTGCTGGTGGGCCTCGTCGCCGCGCGGGTGACCGTCGGGCGTGCGGTTCGCCGGATCCGCCCGGCGCGGATCGTCTCCCCGGTCGAGCTGTCGGAGGACCGGCCGATCACCATGCGAATCGACCTGGGCGACGTCGGCGGGCGGTTCCTCCAGGCCGACGTGCTGGATCCCGACGGGCGCTGGCGCGCCTTGGACGGGCCCCACGGCACGGTGTCGCTGCGGATCGGCCACCGAGGCACGTTCGTGCTCCAGCCGACGCTCGTGCGGCTGCGCGACGCCTACGGCCTGGTCACCCGCCGCGTGCTCGTCGGCGATCCCGTATCGGTGGTCGTCGTCCCGGCGACGCCGACCGTCGCGACGCTCGCCGGCCGGTTCGGTGGTCAGGAGGAGGAGCCGGACGAGCTGCGACCGCTGACCGTCGGCACGCCGCTGTCGCGGGTCCACTGGCGCTCCTCCGCACGTCGCGGTGAGCTGTACGAGCAGCACTATGCGCCCGCCCCGGCGACGATGCCGGTGGTCGCGCTCGACACCGCCGGTGCCGATGACGCACAGATCGATCGCGCCGCGCGCGAGGTCGCCGGGTACCTGGCCCGCCAGCTCGACGTAGGGGGCAGCCGCCTGCTGCTGCCCGGTGCACCGGGCGGCCAGATCGTCACCGACCGGGCATCGCTCGACGATGCGCTGCGTCGCCTCGCGGTGCTCGGGCCCGACCCACGCCCGGCGGCGGTGAGCCGGGCGACGGTGCGCGTGCGCGCCGCCCGTCCCGGACCGGAGGCGCCGCCACGACCGCCATTGCCGATCGGGGTGCGACCGGCGTGAGTCGTGGGCCGAACGCGGTCGGCCGGACCGGCGGGCCGCGCGTCCCGATCGCGTGGGCGCTCGGGCTGTCGTTCGTGCTGGTGGTCCTGGCGTGGGCACCGCTGCTCGGCGCGTCGCTGCTGTGGGGGGCGCCCGCGGTCGTCGTGGCGATCACGGTCGTGGTCCGTCGCTGGCCGACGCGGCGGGCGCTGCTGCTGGCGGTGATCTGGATCCCCGCGGCACCGGCGCTCGCCGGCGTGCCGTGGAGGGCGCTGCGCCCGGGCGGGTGGGACGACCGGCTCGTTCCCGGCCTGCAGTCGGGGGTCGAGGGCCTCGGCCGGCTGGCGCAGGGTGGCCCGTCGCTGGAGCCGTGGACCCCCGCGGTGGCGTTCCTCGGCGTTGGGCTGATCTGGATCGTCGCGAGCGTGCTCGCGACGCGCGGCCGCCCCGGCCGGGTCCTCGCAGCGACGTTGCTCCTGGCGCCGTGGCTGGTCGCGCTGATGTTGCGCGAGGGTGATGTCGCACCGTGGCAGGGCGCGCTCGTGGCGGCGATCGTGCTGGCCTGGATGGCGGCGCGCACACCGGTCGGGCGTCGCGTCGGCGAGCGGTACGACGACGGGGTGGGGCGCCCCGAGCGGGGGTCTGCGGTCGGCGGCCGTCGCGGCGCCGGTCTGCTCGCTCCGGGTCTCGTGGTGGCGCTCCTCCTGGCCGGCGGGGTCGCGGCGCTCGCGCACGCGGTCGCGCCGCGCGACCGGTGGTTGGCGGTCGGTGCGCTCCTGGAGCGCGAGGCTCCGGTGCGTCGCCTGGAGACCGAGCCCTCGTACGGCCCGCTGGGCGGCCGGCGGACCGGCGCGGTGATGTTCACCGTCCGCAGCGAGCGTCCGGCGCTCTGGCGGATGCAGGTGCTCGAGCGGGTCGGGACCCGCGGCTGGGGAACCGCGGCGATCCCGGCGGTTCAGCGTCCCGACGAGCCCGGCGCGGTGCGTGAGGAGGCCGAGGTGGAGGTCGAGGCATCCCGTGACCAGCTGCTCCTGGGCCCCGGCCGGATCGTCGGTGTCGATGTGGCCGGTGACGAACCGCCCGAGCCGGACGATGGGGTCGCGGAGGGCGTGCCGACGGCCGGGGAGGGGCGCCGGCTGCTCGAGACGCCGTCGAAGAGCACCACGTACACCGTGACGTCCCGCGTCGTCCGCCCGAGCCTGATCGAGCTGCGCGACGCGCCGGACCCGTCCTCCAACAGCCTGCGGCGGTGGACGGCGGTGTCGGGAACGTGGTTCGGGCGCCGGTGGGGCCGTCGCGACGATGACCACCGATACGGCGAGGACGGCGGCGCGGGCGGGCCGTACGGACCGCCCGGCGACGGTGGGCCGTCCGATCGGGGACCGTACGGGTCGTTCAGCAGGTGGTCGCCGCCGCAGCCGCCGCTCTTCGGCAGAGATCCCGACCCGGGCTACGACCGTGCGCTCGGCTGGGGATCGATGGGCGACGTGCTGGAGCTGGCGCGAGAGGTGACGCGCGGATCCGAGACCCAGCTGGAGGCGGTGGAGAAGGTGCAGCGGTTCCTCCTGGAGGGGGATCGCTTCCGCTACGACACCGACCTTCCCCAGGCGGGTCGCTCGCCGCTGGCGGAGTTCCTGCTCGAGGCGCGCACCGGCTACTGCCAGCACTTCGCGGGTGGTGCGGCGCTGATGCTGCGGCTCGTCGGCGTACCGACCCGCGTGGTGTCGGGATACGCGACCGGGACCGAGGTCCGCGACGGCGTCCACGAGGTCCACGACACCGACGCGCACCAGTGGATCGAGGTGTACTTCGTCGGGATCGGTTGGGTGCCGTTCGATCCGACCCCGGCCGCGGATGCGGTCGTCGACGCCGCGATCGATCCGCTCCGGCCGTCGATCGACCGTGGCGACGCCGGGGGTGACGGGGGCGCGTTGCCGATCATCGCGATCGTCACCGCGCTGGGGCTCGTCGGCGCCGGCGTTCGCCGCGCCCGCGGTGGACGTGACGCGACCGACGGGTCGGACGACCGCGTCGACCTGCTCGGCCTGCTGGCGCGCCGCACCGGCACCGTGGTGGTACCGGGCACCACGCACGCGACCGTCGCCGCCGAGCTCGAGCGCCACGTCGGACGGCGCACGGCGTCGCTCGCCCGCCGGGCCGGCCACGCGAGCTTCGCGCCGTCGTCGGCCGCGGCGCGGCACCCGTCGGTCCTGCGGGTGGCCCGCGCGGTCCGTGACGACGTCGGCCTGTCCGGTGCCGCGTGGTTGCTGCTCACCGGAAAGCGCCGCGGTGGTCCCGCCGACGACTCCCCGCGCACGCCGGGCGAAGCCGAGCCGCCCGGCGACGACGGGCCGCGACCCGACGACGCGGCGCGCCCCGAGGGCGACGCGGTGCGGGCACCTACGCCGCGACGACGCGGCCGGCGTCGTCGACGCGCAGGCAGATCCGGCCCTCGAGCAGGTCGATGACCTGATCGCCGACGACCGTCCGCCGCCAGCCGTTGAGCGTGCGGATGCCGGAGTCGTCACGCCCGTCGCGCCACGACGTGACGATGCGCTGCAGGTCGGCGCGCGTGGCCAGCAGCTCGTAGGCGAGCTCCGCCTGCTCCGCGCGGGTGCGGACGAAGGTCTCGGTGAGGGTGACGAGCGCCGGGTCGGCCGGGTCGGTGCGGGGCGGACGCTGCCGCTCGACCGGGATCGGCTCGGCCTCGCGTCCACGTGTGATCGCCTGCAGCAGCTGCTCGCCGCGGCGGTGCAGCGTCGCCTCCGACAGGCCGCGGATCTGCTTCAACCGGTCCCGGTCGCGGGGGCGCCGCTTGGCGAGCTCCACGAGCGTCTGGTCCTGCAGCACCGTCGACGGCGGTCGGTCGGCCTGCTCGGCGGCCACCTCGCGCCACCGCAGCAGCTCCAGGGCGACCGCGCGTTGGGCCGGGTCGAGCGCGTCGATCTTCGGCAGCCGGGGAAAGAGGACGTCGGGGTCACGGCTGTCGTGGATCTCCTCCAGCGGCCGGCACTCCTCGATCGCCCAGTCCAGCCGTCCGAGCTCGACGAGCCGGTTCTGGAGCGCGACCGACAGCTGCAGGATGTGCTGGACGTCCTCGGCGGCGTAGCGGGGCTGCTCCTCGCTCAGCGGCCGCTGCTCCCAGCGGGTGAAGCTCGCCGACTTCTGGAGCTTGACCCGCAGCACCTCGCGGAGCAGCGCGTCGTAGCCCATCTGGGCGCGCAGCCCGGCGAACCCGGCGGCGACCTGGGTGTCGAAGACGTTGCGGACCTCGGTGCCCCACGTCCGCTTGAGCAG
>JBFWKS010000145.1:0-10270 GCA_050252545.1 Solirubrobacteraceae bacterium | reverse complement strand
TTCCGATCTGACGGCGATGGGGGAGGCGGACGACCTGGAGCTCCTCGTCCGCAACGCCACCGGCACCGCCGTCGACGGGCCCGTCGCGGTGGGGGTGATCCTCGTCCCCGACGACGAGACGTGGTCCGGTGACGGATGGACGTGCGACGGGGCCCGTTGCACGCACCCCGGGCCGGTCGGGGCGATGGGCACCCTGCCGCCGCTCCGGTCGACGGTCACCGTCGGGCCGGGGGAGCAGGGCCGCATGGCCTTCCTCTACGGCGACGGGTACCGTGACCGCTCGGCGAGCTTCATCCGACGCCCGGCCGCGCCACGCCGGTATGCGGTGGCGGACGTTCAGGTGACCGAGCACACGCCGGAGCACGCGGTGGCGGTCGCGACCGTCCACAACGTCGGCGTCGACCCGTTCCGCGGTCCGACCGTCGTGCGACTCGGCACGCGGGCGGAGACCTCGTACGCGACCCTCGATGTCGACGCGTCCGGGGACGGGTGGGACTGCACCGGGGACACCTGTCGTCACGAGGGGCGTGTCGCACCGGGTGATGCGTTGCCCCCGCTTCGGGCGGCGCTGCGCCCGCCGGTCGCCCGCACCCCGATGTACCACCGTGTGGTGGCCGAGGTGTCGACCGCGGACGAGTCGCTCCCGGGCGACGGTGGCTGGGCGATGCTCGCGTTCGGCATCGGCGCGGTGGACCTCACCCCGCGCGTCGTGGCGATCGACGGTCCGACGTCCGGGGGCTCGGGCCGTTACCGGGTGACGGTGCGCTCCGACGGCCGAGGCGGCACCGACGCGCCGACCACGGTCACCGTCGACGGGACCGAGGGCCTGCCCGGCGCGACCGTCGAGGGCGAGGGGTGGTCGTGCGACGGGCTCGTCTGCCGGACCGAGCGTGCGGTGGTGGCGGGCGGTGAGCTGCCGCCCCTCACCGTGACCGTGCAGACCCCGGAGCCCCTGTATTTCGGCTGGGGCTCGATCCGGGTTTCGGCGACGGTGTCCAACCCCGACGACGGGCACCACGTCAACGACACGGGGGGGTACTCCGGCGGCATCCATCCGGCCGTCCCGGGTCCGCACCGGTCCCGGTACGTCGGGATCGACGCGCTCGCCCCGGCGACCGGGGCCCCCGGCGACGAGGTCGTCCTGCAGGTGTCGGCCGTCGACCCGGCCGCGGCGACGGGCCGCACCGGCCCGGTGACCGTCGAGCTGCCGCCCGGCCTACGGTACGTCGCCGCCACCGACGGCGATCCCGCACCGACCGTCGACGGCCGGACGCTCCGCTGGGACCTCACGCGCCCGGCGGACGCGACGCCGGTCACCGTCGGGTTCCGTGCCGGCGTGGCGGACGGCGCCGCCGCGGGCCCGCGGACCGTGACGGTCACCCAGCGGCGCCCGGGCGCGACCGCGGACGACACCGACACGACCGACGTCGTCGTGCTCGACCCGCCGCCCGACACCGGCGGACCCGATCCCGACCCGGCCGATCCCGACCTGGGAACCGGCGACGGCACGGACGGCGGCTCGACGACGCCCGGGCCCGATGCGACGTTCCCGTGGTGGCTGTTCCTCCCACCGCCCGACGCGGGCGCCTCCCCGGCTCCCGGCGGCGACGGCGGCGGCACGGCGACCCCCGCACCCCGGGGGGACGACGCCCCCGACGCGCTCCGGGTCCGCTTCCGCGGACGGATGCGCCCACCGACCCGCCGGACGTTCGGCCGTCGCGGATGGTCGGTCCCGCTACGCCTGTCGCACCGGGCCACGGTAACCACCCGGGTCGTCGCGGACCGCGCGACCGCGAAGCGGCTGCGTGTGCGGAATGGCGCGACGATCGGCCGGGTCCGCCGCACCCTGTCGGCCGGGTCGCGTCGCGTGCGCGTCCTGCCGACCCGTCGCCTCGCCCTGCGGATCAACCGTGCCCGACGGGTGTCCGGCACGCTTGTCGTCCAGGCCCGCCGCAGCGGCCTGCCGACCACGACGGTCACCCGGAGGGTGCGGTTGCGATGACCGGGGCCCGCGCGCGGGCCCCGGCACCCGGCGGCCCCCGCTGGGCGTGGCGACGCCGTGGGACGCCGCCCCCCTCACCCGTCCGTCGCCGGTATCCCGATCAGGCGGGTGATCTCCATCCGGCCGGGCGGGATCGCGAATCGCACGTTGAGCTGTGGTCCCGGTCCCGGGTTGGACGTCGACGCGTTCGGATAGTCGACGGTGCCGCGGGCGTCGTCGGGCAGACCGTACGTCCCGGCGACGTAGCGGCCACCGGACGGCGCCACGATCGGCAGCTGCTCGAGGTCCTTGCCGGTGATCCGCACCCCCGGACGCATCGGCGTGCCGCGCACCGTCGCGGTGCCGTCGCCGCCGGCGGTCGGCAGGCGCAGGATGCCGGTGAGCGTCTCTCCGCCGTCGTTGACGATCCGGTAGGTGGTGAGGATCGTCCCCTCACGGAACTCGTGGGTGAGCTCCACGCGCACGCCCTCGCCGGAGTCGGTCGCGGTCGCGGACGCCGACTCGCCGAGGTCCCCCGACGTGTCCGCACGGTCGTCGGCGGGCACGATCAGCGACTGCGACATCGTCGTCGCGCCCGGCTGGGTCTCCAGACGCCGCTTGCCGTCCGGGCCCTGGATCCGCAGCCCGAGCGTGCCGCCGCGCCGGCCGCCCACGCTCGTCAGGCCGTGGCCCAGGTCGTCGAACAACCGCGCCGGCTCGATCCCGCCGGTCTGCAACGCGGCGAACGGCCGCACGATCGCCGTGGCGTAGCGGCCGGTGGTGACCGTCAGGCGCCCGTAGTCGCCGTCGTGGGTCATCGACGCCGGCAACGGACGCGACGGCCCCGCGGCCAGGTCGTCGCCGTCGGCCGCCGCCAGCACCGACGCCAGACGAGCGAGTGCGACGTGCAGGTTGCCGTCCTCGCCGAGCAGCGCACTGCCGGTCATCCCGTAGAAGCTGGGCGACACCTCGACCGTGCCCTCCTGGCGCACCCGCTCGGCGAACGTCCGCAGCGCCGAGCGCAGCAGCCCGCGGGCGAGCGCCTGCTGCTGCGGGAACGTCTGCTGGCTGCTGGTGCCCTCCAGCGCACGCAGCATCCCGCGCAGGGCATGCACCCAGTACTGGGTGAGGTACAGGCGGTCCTTCCCCAGGCCGGTGTCCCAGTTCAACAGGCCCGCGCCGGTCCAGCCGCCCAGCAGCGTGTGCCGCAACCACGCCTGTGCCAGGTCCAGCTGCGCGGGCGACAGCGGCTCCATCCCCGCCCGCACCGCCCGGTCGTAGGCCCCGAGCGCCCCGACCACGATGTTGGCGTACTCGGTGGAGTCCGACCGGTTGAGCGTCGCGGTCGGAGGCCGGGTCGGCACGTACCGCAGGCCCAGGCCGGAGCTCAGGTTGCTCGTCCCACCCTCCACGTACGGGGTTCGCGCGTGGTCGAGGAACCAGGTCAGCTGCTCCCGGTAGTCCTTGCGCAGGAGCGACGGGTCGCCGGTGACATCGGCGTAGGCCTCGTACACGTCGACGTTCCAGTTGATCTGGTTGAGGGTGCGTCGCGACCCCTGCCAGTACGGCGATCGTCCGACGTCCGTGACGGCCTTCTCGAGCCGCTCGGCCACCTCGTCGGGCATCCCGACCCGGTCGCGGGCACGCCAGGCGGCGGCGAGCGCCCGCATGACGACCGCGTCGAACGACGGGTGCATCGTGACGTCGCCCTCGGTGGTCGAGAATCCCGGGGCGTGGCGATGATCGCCGGTTCCGGGGCCCTTCAGCACCCTGCGTCCGCGCAACGTCGGCACGTAGTTGCGCTCCACCAGCCGACGGACGAGCGCCACCACCCGGTCGTCGTGGCGGGTGGCACCCTCGTGGTCGGCCAGCGCCGCCTGGCTGTGGACGAGCAGCATCTCGGCGTTGATCCGGCTCGTGGCGGGCCCGTCGGCGGCACCGAGGTCGGTGCTGCGGTAGCCCTGCGCGTCGGCGTCCCATCCCGGCAGGATCGGCTCCACGAGCCGGTCGGCGGTCGCCCACAGCGCGACGACGTCGGCCGACGCGGCCCGCGGCGGATCGCGCAGCGCGTCGCTCGCCGGTCCGAGCGGCGGGGGACTGGACACGAACAGCGCGTAGACCAGCAGCAGGATGAGCAGCCCCGGGTAGGCCACACGCACCGCCCGGGGGTGCAGCAGGACATCGCCGAGCACCGCCGGACATCCTCCCGATTCGCGGCGACGGACGAGCCACCGTGGCCGAAGATCCGGTCGGCAGGGGCCCGGGCGGCGGCCGGGACGGCTCGGGTGGGCGGCCGGAGCGCGCGGCGGCGGAACCCGGCGGCGGAGCGGGTCGGCCGCGACCGGGCGGCGGATTGCCGGGCGATACGACGGGCTCGGCGTCCCGCCGGGCTCGAACCCGCCCTCGTTCACCACCCGTCAACGGGCCGGGCGGGCTCCGTCCGGTGTCGGCGTATGATCGGTTCTCAGATGCTCAGCGTCGTGATCGCCGGGGCGCGACACCAGGATCCTCCTGGCGCACCGGCGACGCTCCGCCGTCCGATGCGGTGGAGCGGTACGCGACGCGACGACACCCCCCGGGAGACGGTTTGCGCCGACGCGTCGAGTTGCCCTACGAGGTAGCCGTCCAGCTCAGCGATGGTGGAGAGGCGGGCCTGCGCGCCCTGGAGCAGCACGTCGACTGCGACGTGTTCCTGCGCGGCAACCTGCTGACCCTCGACGGTGACGCCGAGGCGGTGCAGGCCGCCGCCACGGTCGTCCGCGAGCTCGAGACGCTCGCCGAGGAGGGCCACGCCGTCGAGGCGTCCACCATCCCGACGGTCGGGTCGGCGCTGCGCGCCGCGACGCGGCCGGTCGACGTCGTCGCCGACACGGTGTGGGCGAACCCGCAGCGCAACGTCCGGGTCGCGCCGAAGACCGCCCTGCAGAAGGAGTACGTCGACGCGATCCGGCGCAACACGATCGCGTTCGGGATCGGCCCCGCGGGCACCGGCAAGACGTTCCTCGCCGTCGCGGCCGCGGCCGACGCGCTCGCCCGCCGCGAGGTCAAGCGGATCATCCTCACCCGCCCCGCCGTCGAGGCGGGGGAGCGGCTCGGGTTCCTGCCCGGCGACCTGATGCAGAAGGTCGATCCGTACCTGCGGCCGCTGTTCGACGCGCTCCACGACATGCTCGACCCGGAGCGCGTCACCGCGTACCTGGAGAACGGCGTGATCGAGGTCGCACCGCTGGCGTTCATGCGCGGAAGGACGCTGAACGACGCCTTCATCATCCTCGACGAGGCACAGAACACGACGCCCGAGCAGATGAAGATGTTCCTCACCCGGCTCGGGTTCCGGTCGAAGATGGTCATCACCGGCGACGTCACCCAGGTCGATCTGCCGAAGGACCAGCGGTCGGGGCTGATGGTCGTCGGCGACATCCTCGAGGACGTCGAGGACGTGTCGTTCGTCCGGTTCCGTCGCGACGACGTCGTCCGCAACCGGCTGGTGCAGAAGATCGTCGACGCCTACGAGGAGCACGAGGAGGCCAAGCCGGCAGAGCTGCGACCCGCGGCCGCCCGACGGGAGCGGCGTCCCGCGTGAGCCCGTGGCGGGACGACCCGGGAACGCACCGCGACCCGGGGTCGGGCGCGGCATCCGCGGGGGCCGTCGAGATCGAGGTCGAGCACGACGGCGATCCGGTCCCGGGGATGCCCGCCGGCCGCGACCTGCGGGTGCTCGTCGAGACGGCGCTGGCCTCCGCCGGGGTCGCCGACGGTCACGTGGCGATCACGATCGTCGACGCCGAGCGGATCCACGAGCTGAACCTGGAGCACCGCGATCGCGACCGGCCGACCGACGTCCTGTCGTTCCCGATCGACGGGGCCGGCCCCGTCGCCGGCCCGCGCGAGATCGGCGACGTCGTCATCTGCCCGGAGCACACCGTCGACGTCCGCGAGGCGGTCGTCCACGGCGTGCTGCACCTGGTCGGGTTCGATCACGAGACCGACCGCGGCGAGATGCTCGCGCTGCAGGCCCAGATCCTCGCCTGGGTCCCCGCAGCGGGCTGAGCGCCGTCGAGGGGGACGGGCCGGTGGTGGCGGGCGTGCGATCATCGCCGGGTGGCCGTCCCCGACGATCCGTCCCCCGACCGCGACGTCCCGGCGGACGTCGACGCCGGCGACCGCGAGGTCTCGTCGATCGACCCCGCGACCGCGGAGGACGACGCCCCCGGGGTTGCCTACGACGGTTGGCAGACCGCGCCGCTCGCGTCCGACGAGGTCCCGACCCGGTCGGGGTTCGTCGTCTTCGCCGGGCGGCCAAACGCCGGCAAGTCGACGCTGACCAACGCGATGATCGGCGCCAAGGTCGCGATCACGTCCGACAAGCCGCAGACCACCCGGCGGGCGATCCGCGGCGTGCTGACCCGCGAGGACGCCCAGCTCGTCGTCGTCGACCTGCCGGGGGTGCAGAAGCCCCGCGATTCGCTCACCGGCCGCATGCAGCGCCGGGTGGAGTCGGAGATGCGCGGGGCCGACGTGGCGCTGTTCGTGCTCAACGGTGCCGAGGGTGTCGGTCCCGGCGACCGGTTCATCGCCAAGCAGCTCAAGGAGCTGCGGGTGCCGGTGGTGGTGGCCGTCAACAAGATCGACCGGTTGAGCCGGGCGCAGACGCTCGACGTGCTCGTCGCCGCCGCCGAGATGGGGGTGGGGGAGGACGTCTTCCCGATCTCCGCCCGCAAGGGCACGGGCGTCACCGCGCTGTTGGACCACCTCATCGGCCTGCTGCCGCGAGGCCCGTTCTACTTCCCGGTCGACGAGAGCTCCGACCAGCCCCGGCACGTCCTGCTCGCCGAGCTGATCCGCGAGCAGATCCTGCGCCGCACGTTCCAGGAGATCCCGCACGCCGTCGAGGTCGCGATCGACGAGGTCGAGCGGCCCAAGGACGACCTGCACATCATCGTCGCCAACGCCTGGGTCGAGAGCCCGTCGCAGAAGGGGATCCTGATCGGGGCCGGCGGCAAGATGATCCGCACGATCGGCACCGCCGCCCGCAAGGAGCTGGAGCGCGAGCTCGGCACCCGCGTCCACCTCGATCTGCAGGTGAAGGTCCGCCGCAACTGGCGCAGCGACGAGACCATGCTGGACCGGCTCGAGATCGACTGAGGGTCAGCCCGGCACCAGCGTCCGCACGATCTCGGTGCGACCCCGCAACGTGAAGACGACCTCGAGCTGCTGGCCGGGACGGGGCGCGGCCGAACGGCGTCGCGGCTTGGCGGTCTCGGCCGCCGCACGGGCGGGGATGCCCTGCAGCCGCACCCGCATCCGGGCGCCCTCGTCGGCACGCACCCGGTAGTCCGACCCGCGCGGGCAGCCCGGCTGGCGCGGGGCACCGGAGGATCGCACGCACTCGATCCGTGCGGCGTGCCCGGCGCTCGGGATGCGCAACGCGACCCGCGTCCCCGGCCGTCGCGGGTTGATCACGTACCGGGTGATGATCCGGTCGGCGAGGAACCGATGGGACACCGTGACCCGCGCCGCGTCGGTCTCGATCGTCGCGGTGTACGTGTCGACCTCGCCGCGCACGGGACGCACGGTCGGCAGCGCCTCGGCGACGTCGTCGGGCACGCCGGGCTGCGTGTCGAGCACCGTGCGGTCACCCCGGGTCAGGCGCAGCCCCAGCGACCCGTCGCCTCCGCCGCCGAGCGCACCGAGCTGCCGGTTGTGGTCATCGAGGATCCACGCCGGCTCCACGCCACCGCCGGTGGGTACCGCCGTCGGCGAGATCGCCGTGGAGTACGTGGGGCCGTTGACGGCCAGGCGGCGCAGGTCGGTGTCCAGCCGGGTCACGAGTGGCGACGGGGTGCTCGTGACGTCGGGCAGCCGGCGGCCCGGCGTCCGGCTCGCCCACTCGGCGATCGTCGCGGCCATCCGTGAGGTGGTGGTGGTGCGGTTGTCACGGACGCTCGCGAAGCTCGACCGGAACCCGAAGTCGGTCGCCGGCAGCAGCACCGTGCCGTCGCGCTCGACCCAGCGGCGGAACAGTCGGTCGCCGCGCGCCAGCAGCACGTCCCCGTCGCCTGCGGGTCGTCCGGTCAGCGCGACGCCGCCGCGCAGGGCGGACACCGCGCCGTCGAGCGCCAGCGCCCAGTACTGGCGCAGATGCACCCGTCGCCGGCCCTTTCCGGACTCCCAGTTGAGGTACCCGGCGGTGGTCCAGTCCGCGTCGAGCGTGTGCGTGGCCCAGCGGTCGAGCACCGCGCGGGCGTCGGCCGGCAGCGGCTCCATGCCGGCGTCGAGCGCCTGCTGGAGGTGGCGCAGCGCCCCGAGCACGGTGTTGGCGTACTCGACGGTGTCGCTGCGGTCGGACGGGGAGTCCGGCGCCGCCTCGGGTTGGTAGCGGAACCCGCCGGCACGGCTCAGGTTGGGGCTGCCGCCGGGACGCACCGGCGTGTCGGCGTGGCGGGCGAACCACAGCAGCTGCTCGCGGTAGTCCCGACGCAACAGCTCGGCGTCCCCACCGACCGCGACCGCGGCGGCGTACAGCTCGGCGTTCCAGTTGATCTGGTTGAGCAGCCGTGCCGGATGCCGGAACTCCTCGGACGACGCGACCGACACCACCGTGTCGCGGATCCGGTCGCGCAGCTCGCCGGACAGGCCGGCCCGCTCGCCGGACTCCCACGCCGCCCGCAGGCCGCGCGCGACGGTCGCGTCGATGCTCGGGTGCTGGTTGACGATCTCCGACGACGACTGGCGCCAGCCGGGAACGTGGATCGTGTTGCTGCGGTCGGGGCCGAACGTGGCCTCCTCGAGGGTGCGCAGGAACGCCGGCCCGGTCAGGTAGGTGACGAGCGCCGTCACGCGGTCGTCACGACGGGCCTCGCCCCGGTGTCCGGCGATCGCCGCGGCCGCGTGGATCCGCAGCATCTCGGCGTTGAGGCGCGTCGACACGGTGCCCGTGGCGGACACGTACACGCCCCGCCGGGCGTCCCACAGCAGGTCCATGGGGCGTTGGAACGCGTCGGGGATGGCCCACGCGTCGTCGGCGTCGCGTCGGGCGAGGGCGCGCGCGGCGCGACGACCGGCAGCGGCGTAGGCCCGGTCGGCGGCGCCGTCGTCACCGTCGGCCTGCTCGTCGAGCGGCGTCGGAGCCGCGGTGGTCGTCGCGACCCTGGGTGGGGTCGACGCGTCGGGGCTCCCACCGCACCCGGCGAGGAGCCCGGTGAGCAGCAGGGCGACCACCGGCCGCCGTGCGTCCGGTCCGGCGCGCATCGCGGCGGATGGTACGCGGGGACGACGGCCCGCCGCGGCACGACGGAGCACGGACCGCCCGGCGACCCCCGCGGGGCGCGCCACGACGGGGACGAGGGCGCGGCGCGGCACGACCGCGATGTCGACGGTCCTGCGACACTGGCCGCCGTGCCCGAGCTGCCGGACCTCACCCCCACCGTGCGCTTCGACGCCGCCGGACTCGTCGCCGTCGTGATCCAGGACTGGCGCACCGGCGAGGTCCTCACGCTCGCGTACGCCAACGCCGAGGCACTCACCCGGACCCGCGAGACCGGCGAGCTACACCTCTGGTCGCGTTCCCGTGACGAGCTGTGGCACAAGGGGGCGACCTCGGGCAACGTCCAGCGGGTGCGCGACCTGCGGGTGGACTGCGACGCCGACGCCGTCCTGGCGCTCGTCGAGCCGGCCGGTCCCGCGTGCCACACCGGCTCCCGGACCTGCTTCCACGCCCCGGTGGCGGACCCCGGCGGCGGGCTCACCGTACCCACCGGCCCGGATGCGGACGAGGTCCCCGCCGATCACCTGGCGCCGTTCGAGGTGCTGCCCGACCTGGAGCGCGTCCTCGCCGCCCGCCGGGCCGACGCCCCCGAGGGCTCCTACACCGCGCAGCTGCTCAACGACCGCGACTTCGCCGGGGCCAAGGTCGAGGAGGAGGCCGAGGAGGTCTTCCGTGCCGCCCGCGAGGAGTCCGACGACCGGGTCGACAACGAGGCCGCCGACGTCCTGTACCACCTGCTCGCCCTGATCCGCGGCCGCGACCGGACCCTCGGCGACGTCGTCGAGGTCCTGCGCCGGCGGCGCGCGTAGGCGAGGGGCGCCGGGACGAGCGGCACGGGGTGCACGATTGCCCACGTCATGTGTGGGCAATCGTGCACCCCGTCGGTCGGCGCGCCCACCGAGGCCGCAGGTCGGGTCGCCACGGGTCGGCCGTCGCCCCCCCACCACTGGGAGAATCAGCCGGGTGACCGCGCCCCACCAGCACGACGCCCACGCCCGGGCCGCCGCGGCGGGTCTGACGAA
>JBFWKS010000144.1:0-10298 GCA_050252545.1 Solirubrobacteraceae bacterium | reverse complement strand
AGGTCGGCCATCCGCGCGTTGTCCTCGACCTTGTCGCGCCGGTTGGGCGAGTAGTCGATCGAGTGGGGGTGGTAGGCGTACGCCTCGGCGCTCAGCCGCTTGAACGACCTGCAGCGGCCCGAGCGCTTGCGCTTGTACTTCGAGTTCATGCAGAAGAGCTCGCGGATGAACCGCATCGGGGGCGTCGTCGCCGTCTCACGCGTGGGGAACCGGTCGCCCTTGGACGACGTGGCGCCGATCGCGACGCGCGCCTTCGAGTCGTTGGCGTGGATCGCCTTGTAGCCGGCCTGGGCGAGCTCGCGGTAGAGGTGCGGGGCGTAGGGGCTGCACTTGGCGCTCAGCCCGCGTCCCGAGCAGAGATACTGGGGTTGCAACCACGTCTGGACGTTCGGCTCGTTCCAGACGATGTAGCGGTCCACCCGCGACCCGACGTGCTGCGCGACGGCGCTGGCGTACTCGCCGAAGAGCGTCGGGTTGGGCTTCCACCGCTGGTTGCGGCGCGCGGGCTCCTGCGACGCCCACACCGGCCCGGGGCCGGTCACGACGAGGGTCACGCCGAGGCCGTGGCGGCGGACGAGGTCGATCTTGGCGTCCATCGCGCTGAAGTCGTACGACGCGGGGGATCTGCCGTTGAACCCCTCCGGCACGGATGTCGAGTCCTCGTTCGGGGCGTGACGGTGCCACTGCGCGAAGATGCGGACATCCTTGATCCCCGCGGCCTTCCACTTGGCGACGGTCGTGTCGGCACCGCCCGGCGTCGTGCCCTGGAGGACGTTCTCGTCGGCGATGCCGACCACGAGCGAGTTCGCGGCCGACGCCGAGGGGACGAAGGCCAGCAGGGTGAGGAGTGCGGCGGTGAACGCCACACGGAGGGTGCGTCGGGGCATCGGGCGGGATTCTCCTGGGTGGCTCGGACGCGCTGCCCGCCGGGTCCGCTGGGGACCGGGCGGCGGGGGACGAGCGCGTCGCTTCAGGACCATCAACCCGCCCGGGACGTCGGGGTTGCGGTCCGAACCCGTCGCGGATCGCGGTCGGCACGGTCGATCGGACCCCGTGATCATCTAGATTCCGTCCGCGATGGCCCGCCTCTCCGAACTGTTGCTGCCGACCGAACGGCAGCCGCCCGCCGACGCCGAGGCGCTATCGCACCAGCTGATGGTGCGGGCCGGACTCGTGCGGCAGCTCGGGGCCGGACTGTGGAGCTGGCTGCCGGCCGGATGGCGCGTCCACCAGCGCGTCGTGGCGATCATCCGCGAGGAGATGGAGCGGATCGGCTCGCAGGAGGTCCTCATGCCGCTCCTGCAGCCCGCCGAGCTGTGGCGCCGTAGCGGCCGCTACGACGCCGTCGGTGACGAGATGTTCCGCCTCGCCGACCGGCGCGACGCCGACATGGTGCTCGCGATGACGCACGAGGAGGCGATGACCCACCACGTCGCCCAGGTCGTGCGCAGCTACCGCGACCTGCCGTTCAGCCTCTTCCAGTTCCAGCTCAAGGAGCGCGACGAGCCGCGCCCGCGGGCGGGCGTCCTGCGCACCCGCGAGTTCATCATGAAGGACGCCTACTCCTTCGACACCGACCAGGAGAGCCTGGAGACGACGTACGGGCGGTTCCGTGAGGCGTACGCCCGCATCTACGACCGCACCGGCCTGCGGTGGTACGAGGTCGAGTCCGACACCGGCATGATGGGCGGCCGCCGCGCCCACGAGTACATGGCCCCGTGCGCCGCCGGCGAGGACGACATCGTGCTCGCGGTCGATGCCGACGGCACCACGCGGTACGCCGCCAACGTCGAGGTGGCGGCGGCGACCGCGCCGACCGTCGCCCTGCCGCCCGCCGGCGACGTGCCGCGCCCCGTCGACACGCCGGGCACGGCGACGATCGCCGCGCTCGCGGAGCAGTTGGGCCGTCCCGCCGGAGGCCTGCTCAAGGCGTTCCCCGTCGTCGTCGGCGAGCGGATGGTGCTCGTGCTCCTCCGCGGCGACCACCAGGTCGAGGAGGTCAAGCTCGCCAAGGCGCTCGGCGGCCCGGTCCGCCAGGCGACCGAGGAGGAGATCATCGCCGCGATCGGGCCGGTCGGGTTCATCGGGCCGATCGACCCCGCCACGCCGATCCGGGTCGTCGTCGACCAGGCGGTCGTCGAGTCCGCAGCCGCGTCGCCGGACGGCGGCTGGGTGGTCGGCGCCAACGCGGTCGACCGCCACCTGGACGGCGTCGTCCCCGGCCGCGACTTCGAGCACGAGGTCGCCGACGTGCGCGGTGTCCTCGAGGGCGACACCGTCGACGGGTTGCCGGTCTCGATCGAGCCGGCGATCGAGGCGGGCAACATCTTCCAGCTCATGACCCGCTACTCCGAGCCGCTCGGGGCGACGTTCCTCGACGCCGACGGCAAGGAGCAGACGATCGTCATGGGCTGCTACGGGATCGGACCGGCGCGGATCGTCGCCGCCGCGGTCGAGCAGTTCCACGACGACCGCGGGATCAGCTGGCCGCGTGCGCTCGCTCCGTGGGACGTCCACGTCGTCGCGCTCGGTAAGCCCGGAACCGACGAGCAGGCCGCCGCCGCTCGCGTCCAGGAGGAGCTCGAGGCCGCCGGGTTCACCGTGCTGCTCGACGACCGGGCGGGCGGGGCGGGCCAGAAGCTCACCGACGCCGAGCTGCTCGGCTGTCCGCTGCGCCTGACCGTCGGACGTCGCTCGCTCGCCGCAGGCACCGTCGAGGCCCAGATCCGCCGTGGACAGGAGGACGTCGAGGGTGGGCTCCCGCTCGACGGGGTCGCCGACGCGGTGCGCGAGCTGTGGGAGCGGATCCCCTGATCCCGCCGGCGGGCGACCCGGGGGATCGCCCCGACCCTCCGGAGCGTCCCGACGACGACGGGCGACCCGCCGACGAGGCGTCCGGGAGCGTGCGGGAGCGGGCCGAGCAGGTGCGGGACCGCACGCGCGAGCGGGCCGAGCACGTGCGCGAGCGGACGCGCGAACGCACGGAGCAGGTGCGCGAGCGGACGCGCGAACGGACCGAGCACGTGCGCGAGCGCACCCGCGAGAAGGCCGAGCAGGTCCTGGAGCGGACGGAGCAGGTGCGCGAGCGCACCCGGATGACCGTCTACCGGATGTTCGGTCTGGACCGCTCCGGTCCGCCGCCGCCGCAGACGCTGCCCGGCGCACCGCTCAACCCGTGGACGATCCCGAACGCCGTCGGCGCCCTGCGGCTCGTCCTGATCCCGGTCTTCCTCGTCCTCGCGCTGAGCAGCGACGAAGGCACCGACCTGCTCCCGGCGCTGATCTTCGCGTTCGTCGCCGGCAGCGACTACCTCGACGGCTTCCTCGCGCGCCTCACCGGTCAGTACAGCCGGTTGGGGACGTTGCTGGACCCGCTGACGGATCGCTCGCTCGTGCTCTCGGGCGGCGTCGTCTGCTGGCACTTCGACCTGCTGCCGCGGTGGGTGCTGGCGATCCTCGTCGTCCGTGAGCTCTACGTCCTGCTCGAGGGTCGTCGGGGGGTCCGCAACAACCTGACGCTCCAGGTCAACTGGTGGGGGCGGCTCGCGGTCTGGCCGACGATGGGCGCGCTCTTCCTCGGACTGCTGGGCGTGGGGTGGCCGGCGCACGCGATGCTCTACGTCGGGGTCGGGATGGGGCTCGTCGCCGCGTACCGGTACACCGTCGACGGTCGTCGCGAGCTGCGGGAGCGCCGGGCGGCCGCCACCACGCACGACTGACCCTCAAGCGGAGGTCGAGAGGATCGCCGTGGGCGCTGCTATGCTCGCCGCGACGGGCGCATCCCGCGGCCCCCTGCGTGTTTCCATGGACGAGACCTTCACCGACCTCGGCAGCCTCTCTGACGAGGCGCTCAAGGCCCACATCGACCGCCTGACCGCCGAGGAGACGGAGGTCAGCTACCGCCGCCGCATCCTGCACGGGCAGATCGACATCCTGCGGGCGGAGCTCGTCAGTCGGCTGCGGCAACGTCACGACCACGGCGAGGCGATCATCAGCGGCGCCGACGTCGACCGGCTGTCGGAGATCCTCGGCGGTCGCGTCGGTGGGCTCCGCGTCGTCGACGGCGAGGGCGGCGGCACGGGCGGAGACGGCTCGGGGTCCTGATGGCCTTGCACTGCCCGGAGTGCGGGTTCGCGGCTGGAGAGGGCGCGAACTTCTGTCCCAAGTGCGGGGCGTACCTGGCGGCCGCCGCGACGCCGTCGACCGACGATCCGACGACCGCGACCTACGCCGTCGCCGAGGGCGAGGACGCGGTTGCGGTCCCCGACCAGGCCGCGCACGACACCGGTGGCTCCGCGGGCGCGTCGCTCGTCGTCCGCGTCGGCGGTGGGCGTGAGGGCGAGGCGTTCCCGCTCGCCACCGAGCGGATCGCGATCGGGCGGCGCCCCGAGAGCGACATCTTCCTCGACGACGTCACGGTCTCCCGCGACCACGCGCTCGTCGTCGCCCGCAGCGACGGCTGGCACATCGACGACCTCGGCTCGCTCAACGGCACCTACGTCAACCGTCGCCGCATCGACAGCGCGTTGCTCGGCGACGGTGACGAGGTGCAGGTGGGCAAGTACAAGCTGACCTTCCTGGCCCGCTGAGGGCATATGAGCGATGGTCCGGGCTCCGCGTCGTCGGCCACCGCATCGTCTGCGGGAGGCTCGTCGTCCGTCGACGCGCCGACCGGTCGCCCGCTGACGATCGGCCAGGTCTGCAAGCTGCTGGCGCCGGAGTTCGAGGAGATCTCGATCTCCAAGATCCGCTACCTGGAGGATCAGAAGCTGCTCCATCCGCGGCGGACCAGCGGTGGGTACCGGCTGTTCGGGGCCGACGACGTCGAGCGACTGCGCACGATCCTGCGCCTGCAGCGGGACGAGTTCCTGCCGCTGCGGGTGATCCGCCAGGAGCTCGCCGCCGGTCGCGGGCAGGAAACGCCCCGCGTCGGCCCGTCGCCGGCCGACGGCGTCCCCGCGGACGACGACGGGCACGCCCCGGCCACGGTCACCGGCCACGTCGAGCTGCGCACGGGCGGGCGCCCGCTGCACACGCTCGAGTCGATGTGCGAGGACACCCGCGCCGATGCGACGCTCGTGAAGGAGCTCCGCGACTTCGGCATCGTTCGCGGCACCAGCACCGACGGCGTGATCCTGTTCGACGACGAGGAGCGGGAGATCGTGCGCGCCGCGGTCGAGCTCGCCCGGTACGGCGTCGGCGGCCGGCACCTGCGGGTGCTGCGCAGCTCGGCCGACCGCGAGGGCGCGTTGCTGGAGCAGCTCGTCGGACCGGCGTTGCGCTCCCGCAGCGCGGAGCGACGCTCCGAGGCCGTCGATGCGCTCGAGACGCTCACCGCCACGATCACACGGCTCAAGCACCTGCTGCTCGTGCGGGACCTGCGGCGGCTCGTGTCGTGACCGGCGAGCTGGACGGCATCCGCGACCTGCTCGCGGCACGGATCGCCACGATCCACGACCACCCCAAGCCCGGGATCGTGTTCCGCGACATCACCCCGGTGCTCGCCGACCCGCTGTCGCTCGCCGCTGCTGTCGACGGGCTGACCGCCCTGACCCGCGAGCTCGGCGTGCAGCGGGTCATCGCGGCCGAGGCACGGGGATTCCTTCTCGGGCCTGCGCTGGCCCGCGAGCTCGACGCCGGGTTCATCCTCGCCCGCAAGCCCGGGCGGCTCCCGCGCGAGACGGTGTCGGTCGCCTACGCCCTGGAGTACGGCGAGGATCGGCTGGAGGCCCACGCCGACCTGCTGGAGCCCGGCACGCGGGTGCTCGTCCACGACGACCTGCTCGCCACCGGTGGCACCGCGGGGGCGCTCTGCTCGCTCGTCGAGGCGCTCGGCGGGGTCGTCGTCGGCTGCTCGTTCCTCGTCGAGCTGGATGCGCTCGGTGGACGGGAGCGCCTCGCCGGTCACGACGTCCGTACGCTGCTGCGCTACACGGATGCGTGACGCCGGCGCTGCGCCGCGGACGACGCGCACCGACCGAACTCCGAGCCCCGGACCCGAGGACTGACGACACGATGGCCGCCCAGGCGAACGCGACCGCCGACTCCGTGATCGACGCATCGGTCGATGACGTCTGGCACCTCATCTCCGACGGGCGACGGATCGTCGCCTGGTGGCCCAAGGCGGAGCGCGCGGAGGACGTGCAGGGCGGACGGTTCACGCTCGTCCTGCGCAGCTCGCGCGGCGTTCCGGTGCGGATGGACTGGCGGATCACCGAGGCGCGGCGCGGCCGACTCCTGCGCCTGGAGCAGGACATCGACGGCACGCCGTTCGCCCGGGCCCTGGGCCACAGTCGGATCGAGATCTCGCTCGAGGGCACCGACGACGGGCGCTGCCGGGCGAGCCTGCGGGTCGAGCGCAGCCTGCGCCAGCGCGGCGTCGGCGTCGGCCTGCTCGGGCGTCGTGCGTCGCGCCGTCACGCCCGCGAGCTGCTCGACCGGCTCGAGCGTGTCGCCACGGCCGGGACCGAAGCCGACGACTGACGTCCGGCCGGGCGCGACGCGATCGGCGTCGCGTCCGCCGGTCCTGGCCTCCGGCCGCCGCAGGGCCGGGGGCACCACCGGGCCGCCGGACGCCGCGGCCGGCGCCTCCTCGGCGTCGCTACTTCTTCAGCGACCCGCTGACGACGGTCTTGCCCGGCGTCGTGGCCTCACCGGTCTCCTCGCTGACGAGGATCGTGTCGAACTGCGCGACGTCGATCAGCCGGGTGCTGCCGTCCTCGGCCTGGACGGTGAACGGGAACCAGGCGTTCTCGATCTTGCCGTCCTTGTCGATCGTGGCGGGGGACTCGCCGTCACCGCTGCTGAACCAGCCCAGCCGCACCGGCTGACGGCCCTCGGCGGTGAGCCACACCGCGTAGAGGCGCTTGCTCGTCATCGGCTGGAACCCGCTGCCCTGGAAGACGATCCCGGCGTCGTCGCCCTCGGCCTGGGGCAGACCGACGCCCTTGGGCTTGGCCGCGTTGCCGGTGGCATCGGCGGGCGGCGAGAAGTTGACCTGCGACGGGATCGCCTGCATGAGCGTGGCGGCGTCGCCCGACGCAAACGGGATGTCGGACGCGCCGGTCGTCGACGTGGTGGCGGTGCCGGTACCGGCGGTGGGGGCGTCGTCGCTGTCGAACACCCCGGTCGCCCACAGCACGAGCGCGGCGATCAGCAGCGCGGTCGCCGCGATGACGAGCCACATCCCCAGCCGCGAGCGCTTGACCTCGCGACCCTCGGCGGTGCGGCGGGCGTCGAGCGCCTCGAACGCCTCGCGGACGTCCTCACCGTCACCGGGGATCGCGGGCAGCTCGCCGCCGAGCGGCCGCAGCTCCGTGGCGACGAGGCGGGCCCACGTGCGCGCCGGGGCCGAGTCCTCCAGCAGGTGGCGGGTGGCGCGGCGGTCGCTCGCCTGCTGCTGACCGAGCAGGTACTCGGCGATCCGGTCGCGATCCTCCATCTGCAGGCCGTCGACCTCGTCGGGTGCGAGACCGTCGACGGCGTCGAGCGCTCGCTCGCGGACCTGATCGGCCGGGATCTGCAGGACCTCGGCGAGATCGCCGTAGGCCATCCTGCGCTTGAGCAGGAGCCGGAGCACGGCCTGCTGGTCGGGGTGGAGATCCTCCAAGCGCGACATCGGCGGCAAGCCTAGCGGCGCGGGGCGTCGGGCGGCGCCTGTGAACGAGCTGGGAACGCGCACGGCAGCAGAACCGCGCGCCGCCGGAGGTGTCGGCCGTCACGATCGGGCGGGCGACGACGGCCGGGCGCACCGGCCGACTAGGATCGCGCGCATGGAGTTCCAGCCGCTGCTCGACCCCGCCAAGACGCTCGACGGCCTGCTCGGCCTGAAGATCGGCGAGCAGGGCGACGGGTGGATCGAGGCGACGATGGAGGTCGCCGACCACGTCAAGCAGCCGATGGGCCTCGTCCACGGCGGCGTGTTCGCGTCGATCGCGGAGTCGATCACGTCGCAGGCGACCGCGCTCGGGGTGTACGGCGACGGCAACGCGGCCCAGGGCCTGTCGAACACGACGAACTTCCTGCGGCCGATCCTCGAGGGCACCATCCATGCCCGCGCGGAGCGGCTGCACAAGGGGCGGACCACCTGGGTGTGGGACGTGCGGATCACCGACGACGAGGGCCGTGCCTGCGCGATCACGCGGATGGTCGTCGCGGTGCGCCCGATGCCCGAGGACGTCCGGGCGAAGATCCTCGGCGATCGCTGATCCGACGTCAGCCGCGAGCGCCGCGGCCGCCGGTGCGGCCGCTGAGGGGAACGGCGTCAGCCGCGGTAGCGGCTGGTGATCGGCAGGCGCCGGTCGCGTCCCAGGCCGCGCGGGGTGATCTTGACGCCGGGCGGGGACTGGCGGCGCTTGTACTCGGCCAGGTCGACGAGCCGGATCACCCGATCGACGTCGGCGACGGGCAGGTCCCGGGCGACGAGCTCGTCGCGGCCCAGGTCGAGCTCGACGTAGCCCTCGAGGATCCGGTCGAGGACGTCATAGGGCGGCAACGAATCGTCGTCGCGCTGGTCGGGGCGCAGCTCCGCCGACGGCGGCCGCTCCACGATCGACGCCAGCACGTCGTGGTCGCCCTCGGTGCCCCAGGCGTCGGGCGTCTGCTCGCGCCGGTGCGCGACGAGCTCGTAGACGAGGGTCTTGGGGCAGTCCTTGATCGGGGCGAACCCGCCGGCGCTGTCGCCGTACAGGGTCGAGTAGCCCACCGACATCTCGCTCTTGTTGCCGGTGGTCAGCACGAGCCAGCCGAACTTGTTCGACAGCGCCATCAGCAGGTTGCCGCGGATCCGGGCCTGGATGTTCTCCTCGGTGAGGTCGGGTCCCGAATCGGCGAACGGGCCCGCGAGGATCTGGTCGTAGGCGTCCATCGCCGGCTTGATCCCCAGGCGCATCCGCTCCACGCCGACGGCGTCGGCCAGCCGGTCGGCGTCGGACTGCGTGCCCTCGGACGAGTAGGGCGACGGCATGACGATCGCGCGGACCCGATCGGCGCCGAGCGCGTCGACGGCGACGAGCAGGACGAGGGTCGAGTCGAGCCCGCCGGACAGGCCGAGCACGACGGTCGAGAACCCGTTCTTCTCGACGTAGTCGCGGGTGGCGAGGACGAGGGCGGCGTACGTCTCGGCCACCGGGTCGAGGATGGGAAGCAACGGGCCGGTGCCATGGGGGCTGGGATCGCCGGGCCGACCGCTGCGCCCGGCGCTGGTGGGCGACAGGTCGCGCCGGCGCTCCGGGTCGGGGGCCCCGGCCACCCCGGCGACGGCCGATGGGGGAGTGGTGGCGGCCCGGTCCGGATCGAGCGTGATCTCGGCGGCGATCGTCGCGGCCTCGATCGTCGGCCGGCCGTCCCGGGGACCCGACAGCCGGGCGCGCGGGTCGCGCCGCCGGGCCGCGGCCGCCGCACCGGGGTCGACGTCGCACACCAGCAGGTCCTCGGCGAACTGGGCGGCGCGGCCGACGGTGCGCCCGTCGTGGTCGAGCACGACCGAGTGGCCGTCGAAGACGAGCTCGTCCTGGCCACCGACCTGGTTGCAGAGCGCGACGACAGCCAGGTGGTCGCGGGCGCGCTGGGCGAGCATCCGCTCGCGCTGGTGGCCCTTGCCGCGGTGGTACGGCGATGCGCTGGTGTTGACGATGACGGTGGCCCCGGCCGCCGCGGCGGCCGCGGCGGGACCGTCGGGCAACCACAGGTCCTCGCAGATCGTGATCGCCACCGGTACGCCGTCGACGCGGACGATCGTGGCACCGTCTCCGGCCCCGAAGTAGCGGTACTCGTCGAACACGCCGTAGTTGGGCAGGCGCACCTTGCGGGCGACGGCCCGGACGCGACCGTCGGCGATGACGGCGGCGCTGTTGTACACGGCGCTCGGCCCGCGCTCGGGGTACCCGACGACGGCGACGGTGCCGTGGACGCTCGCGGCGATCTCCTCGAGCGCGGCCTGGGCGTCGTCGAGGAAGTGCTCCTTCAGCAGCAGGTCCTCGGGCGGGTAGCCGGTGACCGTGAGCTCCGGCAGGACCGTGATCCCCGCACCGGCGTCGGTGGCGCGCGCGATCGCGTCCACCGACCGGGCGACGTTGCCGTCGAGGTCACCCACGACGAGGTCGAGCTGGGCGAGGGCGATCCGCATCGTCGGCAACGGTACCGGTCGTCCGCCCCGCGAACCCACGACCGGGGCGGGGCGGCCCGACCGCACGGGCCGACGGCCCCGCGAGGACGGCATAGCCGGGACGAGTGGCGCGCAGCGGGGGCGCGGCGAGGCCGACCCACCGAGGTGCCGCTCACCCGCCGAGGCCCAGCTC
>JBFWKS010000143.1:0-10307 GCA_050252545.1 Solirubrobacteraceae bacterium | reverse complement strand
CAGCTGGCGATCCTCGACCGGCTCGGCATCGACGAGCCGGTCGGCGTGTACGGGATCTCGATGGGCGGCATGACCGCCCAGGAGATCGCGCTGCGCCACCCCGAGCGCGTGCGATCGCTCGTGCTCGGCTGCACGTCACCCGGCACGACCCTGGGCACGTGGACCGATCCGGCGGTCATGGGCGGGCTCGTCGACGCGCTGAAGAGCGGGGACGGCGAGCGGGCGATGCGCGCCAGCTGGGAGATCAACGTGTCGCCGGCGTACGCGCTCGGTGCGGCGGAGTACGAGCGGTTCCGCACGGTCACCACCGCGCACCGCGTGTCGCTGCGGATCATCACCGAGCAGATGTCCGCGATCGGCCGCCACGACCTCGCCGGCCGGCTCGGCGGGATCGACGTGCCGACGACGATCATCCACGGCACCGCCGACCGGATGCTGCCGTACCCCAACGCCGAGGTCCTCGTCCGCGAGATCCCCGGTGCGCGGCTGGACACCCTGGAGGGCGTCGGTCACATGTTCTTCTGGGAGGAGCCCGAGCGCGCCGTCCGGGCGGCGGTGGAGACCGCGGCGCGCGCGGACTGACCCGGCCCGGACGGGTTGGACGCCGGGCTCCCGACGGTGCCGCGTGAGCCGACCGCGCGGGGCCGCTCCTCCTACGTCGGGACCGTCACCGTCGCCGGAACGATCGGGTCGCCGACGCGCACCCGTCCGGCCTGGATGACACGGGCGTAGACGCCGAGCGGCACGCCCGGTCCGATGGCCGTGCCCCGCACGCCACGGTACTCCCGGATCGCCTTCACGAGCGGCAGGTCCCGGTGGCCGGCGTCGGGATGCCGGGTGACCGCGGCACAGCGGGGGACCGGTCCACCGATCTCGAGCAGCGCATCGCCGACGAGCATCCGCAGGCCTTGCCACTCGTCCTCGGCGTGGGCCACGGCCCCGCCGACGCCGATCAGCATCCGGAAGCGCCGCGGGTCGACGTCGTCGACTCCCGCCTGCTGCGCCACGCGGGCGACCGACGCGTCGCTGAGCACCGTGACCGGCTCGACATCGGCACCGGCACCCGGATCGTCGTACCGCACCAGGCGCACGTCGCTCGCGGCCATCTCCGACAGGACCGCCGACCACGGGCCCTCGACCAGGCGACCGGACGTCGTGCGCAACCCGTGGGCGTCGATGGTCACCGGCTCGCCGAGCACCACCTGGTCCGACCACTCCCGGCCATCGGGGTGACGGATCGTCAGGCGCTCGGCCAGCGGGTCGTGGTCGACGACGAGCCCGACCCAGGCACCGGTCCTGGTGATCGACACGATCGCCCCGCCGGGGTCCACGAGGACGAACCGGCGGTCGCCGACGGCGCCGTGGGCCTCGAGCTGCACCGCGTCGGGATGCTGGAGGGCCAGGCCCTTGACCGGCGCGATCGACAGCCGGGAGACGTACGGGGCACCATCGGGACGCAACATGGATCAGCACGACCCTATGGTCGTCGCCGGAAGCGGGCGTCCGGCGCAAGGGGGCGAAGGCTCGCTCGTCGGGAGGACACCGTCCGACGGGCGCGAGACGATCGCGACGTGCGGATCCTGGCGATCGACGGTGGGGGCATCCGGGGACTCATCCCGGCGCTCGTCCTGGCGGAGATCGAACGCCGCACGGAACGGCCGATCGCGGAGAGCTTCGACCTGATCGCCGGCACGTCCACGGGCGGCATCCTGGCCTGCGCGCTGACGGTGCCCGACCCCCGCGACCCGACCCGGCCGCGCTACGCCGCCGACGAGCTCGTGTCGCTCTACGACGAGGAGGGCCCGGAGATCTTCGCCCGGTCGCTCTGGCGGCGGATCCGCACGGTGTGGGGCGCCATCGACGAGCGCTACGACGACGCGGGGCTGCGCGACGCGCTGCGTCGGCGGCTCGGAGACACGACGCTGAGCGGGATCGTCGCGGGCACCGAGATCCTCGTCACCGCCTACGACCTGGAGCGTCGCGCGGCGCTGCTGCTGCGCTCCGTCCGCGCACGCCACGATGCGGCCCACGACTTCCGACTGGACGACGCGGCGATGGCGACGTCGGCGGCGCCCACGTACTTCGAGCCCGCCCGGATCAGCGACGTCGCGGGCCGGGAGGCCTACGCCCTCGTCGACGGCGGCGTGTACGCGACGAATCCGGCGCTCGTCGCGCTCACCGACCGGCTGCGTGACGACCGCGGGGCCCGGAGCGGCGGCGCCGGCGAGGAGCCGGCCGTCCCGGTCGACCTGGCCACCTGCGGCATCGACCTGCTGGTGTCGGTGGGGACGGGCAGCGCGACCGCGCCGATCCGCTACGACGACGCCAAGGGCTGGGGGACCCTGGAGTGGGCGCCCCGGATCGTCGATGTGGTCTTCGACGGGGTCGCCGACACCACCGAGTTCCACTGCCGCCGACTCCTCGGCCGCCGGTACGTGCGGCTCCAGACCGAGCTGCGTGACGCATCGGGCCACATGGACGACGCGTCGGCCGGCAACCGCGCCGCGCTCCGCCGCGACGCCGGCCGTCTGCTGGCCGAGCACCGCGACGATCTCGACCGCATCGTCGCCGCGCTCGCCCCGTAGGCGGGACGCGCTAGGCGGTCGCGCCCTCGGCTTCGGCCTCCTCGATCTCGGCCTCGAGGAAGTCCGCCTCGATGCGGGTCGCATCGCGCGCGGTACCGCGGATCACGTCGTCGGGGGTGCCGTCCTCCATGAATCGGCCGTTGCGCATCCCGTAGTACGTCGTCTGCGGATGGTGGACGACCATCGCCAGTGTCGACTGCTCCGGCATCGGGGCGTAGCCGTCGGTGATCTTCATCCCGACCCTCGAGAGGTCCAGGAGGTCGGCGACCTTCTCGTGCTCGGACTGCTCCGGCACCGCGGGGTAGCCCCACGACAGCCGCCGGCCCTGGGTCTCGGGGATCCCGAGCCAGCCACGGACCTTCCAGTGCAGCCACTCCGACAGGCCCTCGGCGGTCTGGACGCCGAGCCCGTGGACGAAGAGCTGCTCGGCGAACTCGCCCTCCTCCTGGAGCCGATCCATGAGCTCGGTGACCTCGCTGCCGACCGTCAGCGCCTGCAGTGCGACGACGTCGAGCTGCTCGGGGGCGACGACGGTCCCGTCGTCCTGCTTGATCCCCGGGCGGAAGAAGTCGGCGGTGCAGAGGCGGTCGCCCTTGGGCTGGCGCGGCGTGACGAAGCGGTTGATCTCCGTCTTGCGGTCCTCCGGATCGAGCACCACGATGTCGTTGCCGTCGGCGTAGCAGGGGAAGAAGCCCAGGAGCGCCCGCGGGTGCAGGTAGGTCTGCTCGGCCCACATCCGCTCGAGCTTGGGGCGGAAGCCCTCCTCCTCGCCGTCGCCCTCGATCAGGGCCTTCCACGCCTCGCCCTTGATGCCCTTGCCGCCCCAGTGGAGCTTGAACAGCACGTGGGTGTCGAGGTGGGTGTAGAGCTCGTCCATGTCGACGGGGATCTCCTGCACCCCCCAGAACGGCGGCTCGGGCACCGGCGCGGCCGGGTCCACCGGCGAGCGGACCGAATCGTCGGTCAGCGGCGGGAGGTTCTCCTCCTCCTTCGCCTGCTCGCGGAGCTTGATCGACGCCGCACGGATCTCCTCGACCATCTCGGCCTGCTCGCCCTGGTCGACCATGCGGTCCATGACGCCGAGGCCCTCGAAGGCGTCCTTGCAGTAGAAGACGCCGGGCTCGTAGATCTCGTCGTCGTCGAGGCCGTTGGGGTGCAGCGCCCGGTAGGAGAAGTTGCGGTTGATCGCCGCGCCGCCGATCAGGACGGGGTACTTCATGCCGGCCTTCTGGAGCTCCTGGACCGCCAGCGGCATCTGCTTGGAGGTCGACACGAGCAGCGCCGAGAGGCCGATCGCCGTGGCGTCGTGCTCCTTGGCGGCGTCGAGGATCGTGCCGACCGGGACCTGCTTGCCGAGGTCCACCACCGTGTAGCCGTTGTTGCTCAGGATCGTGTTGACGAGCGACTTGCCGATGTCGTGCACGTCGCCGAAGACCGTGGCCAGGACGACGGTGCCCTTCGTGTAGTCGGCGGTCCGCTCGAGGTAGTTCTCCAGCTGCGCGACGGCCTTCTTCATGACCTCCGCCGACTGCAGCACGAACGGCAGGATCAGCTCGCCGGCGCCGAACTTGTCGCCGACCTCCTTCATCGCCGGCAGCAGCACGTCGTTGAGCGTCGGGACCGCCCCGATCTTCTCGACGCAGCGGTCGATGTCGGCCTCGACGCCGTCCTTCTTGCGCTTGAGGATCCGGAAGTGCAGCGCCTCCTCCGGCTCCATCTCGGCCGTCGGGTCGGCCTTCTCCGCCTCCGCGTCGGCGGGACCCTTGGACTCGAAGTGCTGGATGAAGTGCTCCAGCGCCTCTTCGCTGCGGTTCCAGACGAGATCCTCGGCGAGCTTGCGCTCGGTCGGGTCGATCTCGCCCATCGGGATGATGTGGACGGGGTTGACCATCGCCAGGTCCAGTCCGGCCTCGACGCAGTGGAAGAGGAAGACGGAGTTCAGGACCGCGCGAGCGGCCGGGCCGACGCCGAAGGACACGTTGGACACGCCGAGCGACGTCTTGACGCCGGGCAGCCGGTCACGGATCGTGCGGATCGCCTCGATCGTCTGCACGGCCGAGTCGCGCCACTCCTCGTCACCGGTGGTGAGCGTGAAGGTCAGGAGGTCGAAGATCAGCGCCTCCGGGTCCAGGCCGTGCTCGTCGCAGGCGATCTTCGCGATCCGCTCGGCGATCTCGAGCTTGCGCTCGACGGTCTTGCCCATGCCGACCTCGTCGATCGTCAGCGCGATCACGGCGGCCCCGTGTTGCAGCGCCAGCGGGACGACGACGTCCATCTTGTCGCGGCCGGCCTCGAGGTTGACCGAGTTGACGATCGCGCGGCCGGGGATCTGCTCCAGGGCGAGCTTGATGACGTCGGGCTCGGTCGAGTCGACCTGGATCGGCGCCGGCTGGCTGAGGCTGATCTTCTTGACGACCTGCCGCATCTGCTCGGCCTCGTCGCTGCGCTCGGTGAGCGCCACGCAGACGTCCAGCACGTGGGCGCCGCCCTCGACCTGGCCCTCGGCGATCGTGGCGAGCGCGTCGTAGTCGTCGGCGAGCAGCAGCTCCTTGGCCTTGCGCGAGCCCTGCGAGTTGACGCGCTCGCCGACGATCGTCGGACGCGGCTCCTGCACGAGGTCGGCGGCGGCGATCATCGACGAGACCCGGATCCCGCGCTTGGCGGCGCCCCCGGCCGGGGCGGTGGGCTTGCTCGCGGCGACGCGCTCGGCGATGGCGGAGATGTGCTCGGGGGTGGTCCCGCAGCAGCCGCCGACGATGGAGACGCCGTAGTCGTCGACGAACGTGCCGAGCGCGTCGGCCAGCGGCTGGGGCTGCTCCGGGAAGACCGTCTCGCCGTTGATGCCCTGCTGGGGGATGCCCGCGTTGGGGATGCAGTGGACCGGGACCGAGGCGTTGGCGCCGAGGTAGCGGATCGCGTCGCGCATGTCCTCGGGGCCGGTCGAGCAGTTCAGCCCGATGACGTCGGCCTTCAGGGCCTCGAGCGTCGTGACGACCGCGGCGATGTCGGTGCCCAGGAGCATCTTGCCGCCGTTGGGCAGCAGCGAGACGGAGATCTGCAGGGGGACCCGGCGGCCGGTGGCCTTGAACGCCTCGCGGGCGCCGAAGATCGCCGCCTTCACCTCGAGGATGTCCTGCGCGGTCTCGATGATCAGCAGGTCGGAGCCACCCTGGATCAGGCCGCGTGCCTGCTCCTCGAAGACGGTGACGAGGTCGCCGAAGAGGATGTTGCCGAGCGTCGGATCGTCGGAGGAGGGCAGGAAGCCCGTCGGGCCGATCGAGCCGGCGACGAAGCGATCGGGACCGGCGGCCTTGCGGGCGATCTCGGCGGCGCGCTGGTTGATCTCCAGCGTGTGGTCGGCCAGGCCCCATTCGTCGAGCTTGAGCCGCGAGGCCTGGAACGAGTCGGTCTCCAGCACCGTGGCGCCGGCGTCCAGCATCGTGTTGTGGAGCTCCTCGATGACGTCCGGCCGGTTGAGGACCAGGACCTCGTGCGCGCGCCCGGGAAGCTGGTAGTCGTCCTCGAGCGAGAGGTTCTTGTCCTCGAGCAGGGCTCCCATCGACCCGTCGAACACCACGACGTGATCGCGGACGGCTGCCAGGTAATCGCGCTCGGCCATGCGAGCAAGGCTAGCAACGATCGGCGGAACCTTGCCACAGCTTTGTCAAGGTTGGGCCCGGTGGGGCCCGGGATCCCGGTCGGCGCCTCCGCCTTCGGGCGTCGAGGTCGTACGGCCGTCCGCTCGGGGGAGAGCGGCTCGTGGCCGGCGTGGGCGGCACCGACGGGATGGTGTGGCCGCCCGCTCGACGACGCTCCCGCGCCCGCTCGCTCCGCGCGGACTGCACCCGGCGGTCGCGCTCGGGTCGGCGTTCGTGGCGATCCTGCTGGCGCACCACCTGTGGATCGACGATCCGGGCGTCGACTACGGGGAGGGCCCCGTCGGGTGCGTGGCCCGGATCGCGCACGCCGTCAACCTGCTCTTCCACGAGGCCGGGCACCTGATCCTCATGCCGACCGGCTGGGACGCGCTGATCCTGCTGGGCGGCACGCTGCTGCAGCTCTTCGTCCCGGCGCTGATGGTCGGGCTGGCGGTGGTGCAGCGGCGCACGGGTGCACTCGTGACCTGCCTGATGCTGCTGTCGGCGTCGTGCTACTCGTCGGCGGTCTACGCCGCCGACGCCCGCGACCGCGATCTGCCACTGATCACCGGAGGCAGCGACCACCACGACTGGGGGCAGCTCGTCTACGAGATCTGGGACGCGCCGGGGATCGAGGATCCGATCGCCCTGGCGCTGCGGATCGCGGGCGTCGCGGCCTTCGTCGCGGCCCTGGCGGCATGCGCCCTGGGAGCGTGGCATTGGGGCGTGGAACGGCGTGCTGCGGAAGCCGCGCGGGCCCGGCGGTTGGCGGATGCCGCCGTGGCGCTGCGCTCGCCTACAGCGGACGGTGCGAGTCATCCGAACAAGCCCTTCGGGGAGCGAGTGGCCGGCGGGGGCGAGGTGGTCGAACCGGCCCGCGACGGCCGCGTGGTCCGCGGACCGTACGGGCGCTGAGCGCCGTGCGGTCTGCGATGTTGGGGTGATGGATCACGACTACTCCGTGACGCTCGACCGGGACCCCGGACTGGCCCAGGGCGACGAACGGCTGACCGTGGCCTTCGCCGACGGACGGCGCGAGGAGATGCGCCTGCACGAGTACGACCGTGTGTACGCCGTCCCCGGCCTGTACGAGGAGGTCGTCCAGCGCGAGCTCGACTGTCGGTCCCCGGCGACGCTCGCCACGGCGCTCCTCGACGCGGTCGGCGCGGCGGGCGGTGAAGCCTCCGCGATCCGGGCCCTGGACTTCGGTGCCGGTAACGGGGTCGTCGGCGAGGAGCTCCGGGCGCGCGGCGTCACCGGCCCGCTGGTCGGCGTGGACGCCGCCGCCGGATCGCGCGAGGCGGCCGAGCGTGACCGGCCGGGGCAGTACGCCGAGTACGTCGTCGGCGACCTGGCCGACATCTCCGTGCCCGAGCTCGTGGAGCGCCACGGCCTGAACTGCCTGGTCGGCGCCGGCGCGTTGGGCCTGGGCCACGTGACCGCCGCCGGGTTCGACGCTGCCTGGCGCGCGTTCCCCACCGGATCGTGGATGGCGCTCACCGTCACCGACGACGTGCTCGACCCCGACGGCGACGACCTCGGCGCCTACGTCGCGCAGCTGCGGGCCGGCGAGCACGGCACCGAGGTCGTCCACGTCGAACGGTTCCGCCACCGGCTGCGGATGTCGGGCGAGCCGATCCACTACCACGTGATCGTGGCGCGCCGCTGACCTCGTCACGACCCGAGGCGGTCCCGGAGGTGGGAGAGGCCACTGCGATCACCCAACCGTCCCGTGGCGGGCGGCCCCGAGGGGTGGGGCGGGGCGCGACGGAGCGGCGGGGCCGGGGGCTGACGCGGCGGTACCGGTCGCGTAGGGTCCGGCCATGACCGCCGCCGCGAGCTCGCCGAAGGTCGTCCTCCACCAGCTGCCGCCGTCGCATCCGTGCGCGACCGTTCGCCGCGCGCTGACCCTCAAGGGCCTGGAGTACGAGCGAGTCGACCTGACGTTCGGCCGCCACAACGGGGAAGCCGAGGCGATCTACGGGGCGGGCGCGACCACCGTGCCCGGTGTCGTGATCGACGACGAGCCCGTCCACGGCACGGTCGCGATCCTGCGGCGGCTGGAGGAGTTGCGCCCCGACGTCGCCCCGCTGTACCCGGCGGCACTGGGCACCGCGCTGAAGGACGCCGAGGAGTGGGCCGACGGCGAGCTGCAGGACCTGGGGCGGCGGCTGCCGTGGGCGGCGCTGCACTTCCGGCCCGAGCGGTTCGGGGCGCTGCTCGGCCAGCCGCCGCTCGATGGGGCGGGGACGGACTTCGCGATCCGGGCGATCCGCGGCGGTTGGAAGTACCACGGGATCACGGCGGAGCGGCTGCAGTCCGACCTCGCCGGCCTGCCCGCCCTGTTCGAGCAGATCGACGGATTCGTCGCGGACGGGCTGATGGGCGGCGAGGCGCCCACCGCGCTGGACCTGCACGTCGGGGCGACGATCCGCGTGCTGGCGATGGCGGAGGACCTACGCCCGCTGCTCCGCGCCACCCGGGCATGGGAGTCGGCGCAACGCTGGTTCCCGATCGGTGAGTCGTCCGTTCCCGCCGGGGCGTACCCGGAGGGATGGGTGCCGGAGGCGCCGGCACCCCGCTGAGTGGCCGGTCGCGCCCGTAGTGGGTCGGCTGACCGTTGCCCCACGACGGTCAGCCGACCCGCTATCGCCCGGGGGCGGCGTCCGGCCACCCGCGACAGGCCCAGCGTTCGGCTGACCCGATCCCGCGCCGCGCGACCCCGTTGGCGCCGGGGTGGCGATGCTGGGCCCCAACGGTCCCGAGACCGTCGAGCAGATCACCGGGATCGCGCTGGGCGGGTTCGTCCGTGCCGCGCTCTACGCCCACAACGCGGCCGACAGCAACGCGTACCTCTGCGACCTGGTCGACGCCCGCCTGCTGATCGTCGACGCTCCGCTGGCCGAGGACCTGCTGGCCCTGCGCGACCGGATGCCACAGCTCGAGCACGTCCTGGTCTACGGCACCGACACCCCGCCGGAGGGCACCGAGTCCTACGAGGCGGCGCTCGCCGCAGCCTCCGCCGACGACCCGGAGGTGCACGTCGGCCCCGACGCCCTGCACGTCATCCGGTTCTCGGCCGGCACCACCGGCAAGCCGAAGGGCATCTTCCACACCAACCGTCACTGGATGGGCGCCTGCGACGAGTACCGCTGGAGCTCGCCGATGCTCGACGAGCGCGATGCCTATCTCGCCGCCGCGCCGCTGACCCACGCCGCCGTGTTGTTCCTGTGGCAGCTGCTGAAGACCGGCGGTCGGGTGATCGTGGAGCCGGCGTTCGACCCCGAGCGGTTCCTCCGGTTGATCGAGCAGGCAGAGCGAGATCTGGCCGATCACGATGCTCTACCCGCACGAGCACGTGAGCGAGGGGACAGAGACGGAGCGCGGCCGCCTGCGGTCGGTCGGCCGCCCGACGCCGTCGACGAAGCTCACGATCGTCGACGAGGACGGCAACGAGGTGCCGCCCGGCACCATCGGTGAGGTCGCCGCCCGCCACGAGGGCATGATGTCGGGGATCTGGAAGGACCCGGAGGCCACCGCCGGCCGGACCCTGCCCGACGGCAGCATCCTCACCCGCGACATGGGCCACGTCGACGAGGACGGATTCCTCTTCCTCGCCGATCGAAAGGAGGACCTCATCATCTCCGGCGGCTACAACGTCTGGCCCGCCGAGCTCGAGAACGCCGTTGCGTCGCACGCCGCGGTCCACGAGGTGTGCGTCGTCGGTGTGCCGCACGAGCGCTGGGGCGAGACCCCGCGCGCGATCGTCGTGAAGGTCCCCGGGGCGGAGGTGACCGAGGACGAGATCGTCGCCCACACGCGCGAGCTGCTCGGCTCGGTCAAGAAGGTCACCTGCGTGACGTTCGTCGACGAGCTGCCGAAGTCCGGCGTCGGCAAGGTTCTGCGCCGCGTCGCCCGCGAGCCGTTCTGGGCCGACCACGACGGCGACGTCGCGGGCGCCTGAGCGCCCGCGATCGGGCGGTCAGATCCGCTCGAAGAGCCGCCGCCGCTCCCAGTCGGTCGCCGCGCGGCGGCTGAGGTCGAGCACGACCACAGCCGCGCGCGCGACGTGCGCGTGGTCCAC